>CANKAJ010000066.1 GCA_947479645.1 Betaproteobacteria bacterium
ACGGCGGGAAGCCGCCCTCGAACTTCTTCAGCAAGGCTGCATCTACCACCTTGTTCTTCTTGCGCTTGGCAGCAGCAAGGACTTTCTGCTCTGCTTTGGCGTAGAGGACGGCGAGCTTTTGATTCAGTGTCGGTGTCAGTGTCAGGGTTCCCTTTTGTGGATTGATCGAAATTATCTACTGACGGCTCGAATCCCGTTCGGCCCAGCACAAGCGCATCGTTGTGTGTCGAAATCGGGCTCCTCGGCTCGCCGCGGAGCCCGACAAACCCGCAGCAGCGGGAGAGCTTTCACTAGAAACCACGCAATTCTCCGCCTCTTGACTTGATGATACAGTCGTGCACAAGGCAAAACGTGGTTTGATTTTCCTATACCCCGAGGGGCATAGGTGTCTCCGGGATGAATGCGAATCCCGAAAGTATCCGCCAAATCGAGGGAATATTCCCGGAAACTGCGTGGGTGCCTACAGTTTCTGGATGATGTTCTTCGAATAATCCCGGATCATCTGGCGGTTGCGCTCCAGCGGGAAATTGCACATCAGCTGGCGCACGCCGCGCCGCTCCAGTTCCCTCACCTGCTCGAGCACCTCCGCCGGGCTGCCGATCACCAGGAAGTTCCTGATCATCTCCGGCGTGACGAAGCGGCGCTCGTCAGCCGCCACATAGGCGTTATGGCTCTCGTGCATCATTTTCTGGCGGTGCTCGGCCGGACGCGACATATGGTGTGCCAGATACTCCTTCCAGATGGGCTTGATGTAGTCGGGCGGGTCATCCCCGTACTCCAGGTGCCTGTCCATGCAGGAATGAATCGCGGTCGTGATGGCCGGGCCGAACTCGTTGACGATGCGGTCGGAATCTATCGCCTCACCCGGCTCCAGCACGGCCAAGTTCACGCGCACCGACAGGTGGAAGTTATCGAAGGAACGGCCGCTTTTGGCAAGCCCCTTCTTCACGTTGTTCAGGACAGTGTCAAGGGAACCCCCGCGCGGAATGGCCGTGGTAAGGCCATCAGCGACCTCGCCGGCCAGTTCCTGCGCCTTGGGACCGTAGCCGGCCAGCAGCATGGGAATCGGGTCGGCGATGTTGCGATAGCCCTTGTCGCCCAGCATGAATTTGATGCTGTGCGGCTCGTCCTTGAAGGAGAAATTCACCTCCTTGCCTTCCAGCAGGCCCTTGACGGTGCGAGCGTAGGCCTCGAAGCTCTTGAGGGTCATGGGCTTGCGGCCTAGCATGCGCATGCCCGTATTGCCCGTTCCCATGGCCACGAACACGCGCCCGGGCGCGAGACGGTTGATCGTTGCCACGCCTGCGGCCAGCACCGGCGCGAGGCGCAGGCCGGGCACGGCCACGCCCGTGCCTATCTTCACGGTTGTGGTCTTTAGCGCCGCCACCGTCATCATGACGAAGAGATCGGAACGGAGCAGTCCGCTGTCGGTGACCCACAGGTGGGTGAAACCGAGTTTTTCCGCATCCGTAACGAAGTCCATCTCGTCGATCTTGGACCAGATGATTCCGAATTCCATGTTGCGTACCCCTCCTTATGTTCAGTCTGGCGTGTCGCTGCGGGATCGGGTGCCCGCAAATCAGAATTCCAGTTTCTCGAAGCCGTCCTTCTTCAGCGGCTTCGGAGCGATCGCCTCGCATTCCATGAACAGCTTCGGATCGACGAGCTGCGAGACGAACACCGGGTGGAAGTCTACGTAGGAGCACCAAGGAAGCCGGCTCTGGCCTGGGCTTGCTGGCAACTCCGCCCACCTCCATAGCGGCTCTGGATCAGCGCCTACCTTTGCAGCATCTCGCCACGTTAGAATCTTACGCTCAAAAGAATATGCATCTAAATTTATAACTTAAGGAGGTTCATGATGAAGCGTTCCCTGATTCTTGCAAAAGCAGTGGCATCGATAATGCTGCTGGTTGTCGTCGGCCATAGCGCTGCTCAACCAGCCTATCCCGCCAAACCGATTCGCTTCATCATCCCTTTCGCCCCGGGCGGTGGCAACGATATCGTGTCGCGCATCGTTTGCCAGCAACTCGCGGAAGCATTCAGGCAGTCCTGCATACCAGACAACCGCGCAGGGGCTGGAGGAATCGTAGGGACGGAGATCGTGGCAAAGGCCACGCCAGATGGATACACCCTGGGGATGGGCACGACCTCCACATTCGCGATTAACCCCGCGCTGGTCAAGAACCTGTCCTATGACCCGGTCCGGGATTTTGCTCCTGTGACCATGGCGGCTTCCAATGCCTATGTCCTCGCGATCAATTCTTCAGTCCCGGCCCGCACCGTTGCCGAGTTCATCGCGCTGGCCAAGGCGAAGCCAGGCACACTCAACTATTCTTCCGCCGGCAATGGAAGCACTCTGCATCTGGCAGGGGAAATTTTCAAGAACATGGCCGGCGTCGATCTGGTCCACATTCCATACAAGGGGATGGGACCCGGCCTTACCGCCCTCATTGCGGGCGAAGTGCAGTTTGCGTTCGCGCCGCTGATCCAGGTGATGCAGCCGGAGCGGGCCGGCCAGCTGCGCATGCTCGGCATCAGCAGCCTTAAGCGCTCAGGCCTGGCGCCTGATCTGCCCACCCTGACCGAAAGCGGAGTGAAAGGCTATGACGTCGCCGGCTGGTATGGTGTGGTTGCTCCGGCCAACACACCCAGGCCGGTGATCCTCAGGCTCAACCAGGAAATAGTCAAAATCCTCAACTCCAAATCGGTCACGGCACGCCTCGTCGATGAGGGGACAGATGTAGTGGGCAACTCTCCAGAGCAATTCGGCGCGTTCATCAAGACGGAACTGGCCAAGTGGACCAAGGCCGTGCGAGACGCCAAGGTCACGCTCGAGTGAGCCAAGCACATCGGTTGACGCCGTCAGCGCGGTCCTTTGAGGCCCCGCTTCCAGGGAACGCGGCGGTGACCGATGCAGCCCCTATCCGCCCGGGGCGACGTCCCTGCCAGGACGTCGAACATCGATCAATGCGAGTGGGGAAATCGATAGTGCTGCGACGTATCGCCAAACGCGTTTCTACCGCTTCGCGCTACCTCACTGAGGCGGGTCGCTTTTGAATCTTGAATTTTGAGGGGATTTGTTGTGGAGTAGGGCGCTCTTTTTCGGGCTTAAGCGCCTCCTTCATCTGCTGCAAGTCGGAAAGTGGAAGTAACGTTGGCCGACGTTGAAAGAGTTTTCGTAATCGTTGAAAAAGCATGATGGCATTTTACTGCTCCCTTGCTGGCGCTTTATCGACGATTAGCTGGGGAAATCCAGTTTATTCTTCATTTTCGATTACAGAGTCTCGGTAGTTTGTGCGGATACGCGACTAACTCACAATGAATCAGAACTACCTTCGCTACGCATCCCAGCTCCGCGGTACCTTGGCCTGCGGGCATTCCTCACAAAAATTCCTTCAGGAAGTACTGCAAGGACTTACACTTACTCGATCTATTTTGCCGTCTGGCAGACAATCAAAATTCTTCTGAAATGCTCCAGCAAGGAGGTTCAGCCATGGCTTTTTTTTCGCAGGTATCCAGAAACGGTGTTCAGCTACTCTTGCGGAGTGGACTGACCCGATGGCTCGCATGTGCCGTATTGGCGGGATCTGCCGCATTAGCGGCCGCGCAGGGCTATCCGGCCAAGACTCTGCGCATCGTAGTTCCCTACCCGCCGGGCGGCCCTGTTGACATGACCGCGCGCCTGATGGGGCAAAAGTTCACCGAAAGCTCCGGCCAGTCAGTCATCGTCGACAACCGCAGCGGTGCAAGCACCATCATTGGCACTGAACTCGTGGTCAAATCCCCGCCCGATGGTTATACGGTGCTTCTCAATACTTCATCAATCGCGATTAATCCCTCGCTTTATGAGAAACTCCCCTACGACACGCTGCGCGATCTCATCGCCGTGACTGAGGTCACCACGCAACCGTTTATTCTGGTCGCCAATCCTTCGACGCAGTTCCGCACGGTTAAGGAACTGATCGCGGCGGCTAAGAGCAAACCCGGCAGCATACGTTGTGCCTCCGCCGGTGTTGGCGGGCCAAATCATCTGGCCTGCGAATTGCTGAACAAGATGGCGAATATCAAGATCACACATGTGTCTTACAAGGGTGCGGCACCGGCTCTGGTGGACACCCTGTCGGGCCAGGTGGAGATCTATATGCCCAACCCGGTGACGACCATCAAGTACATTCAAGCCGGAAAGTTACAGGCCCTCGCCGTCACGGGCACCAAGCGCATTGGCATCCTGCCCGACCTGCCTACCGTCGCTGAGGCAGGCCTGCCGGGCTATGACGCTAATGTGTGGATGGGCATGTTTGTTTCGGCGGGTACGGCGCCAGACATGGTCCGACGCATCCAGCAGGAATCAGCGCGAGTGCTCAAGTTGCCTGAAGTTCAAAAAGCGCTTACTTCAGAAGGAGGAGAAATCATCGCCAGCACCCCCGAACAATTTGCAGCTTATATGAAGGCCGAAATACAGAAGTGGAGGGAAATCGTGATCTTCTCCGGCGCGAAGGCCGAGTAGGCATTGAAACCACGGAATATTCACAAGTTTCCGTACTCCTTGCCAGTCTCGCGATAATCGATCCTGGGCAATTCCGAGAAGTCGAAAATCTCTCCCGATTCGAGTTCCCATCTGCCGCGCAGACTCCTGATATGGTTTGACCTGTCAGATATTGCAAGAAACGATTATTTAAATCACACGTGCAACGTGGGGGTAGCAGAACGGACGGGCCGAAGCGTGGATCAGTCTGATATGCGCGGATTGCCGCTGGTTGGTGCGCTTGCATCGTCGATCGTGACCTCGCAGCTATTCTTCTAGTTTGATCCCATTTTCCTGGATGATTTTCTTGAACACCGCGATTTCCGAGGCGATGAGTTGGCGGAACTGCGCCGGTGTACTGCCAATGGCGAGTTTGCCGTCACCTTCCAGGATTTTCAGGACATCGGGTGACTTTGCCACCTTGGCCAGTTCAACAGCGAGGCGGTCGATTATGGGCGCCGGCACCGCGCCCGGCGCGCTGATACCAAAAATGTTGGCATAATCGAAGCCAACGACGCCCTGTTCGGCCGCAGTTTTCACACCGGGCAGCAGCGCGCTGCGCTGGCCGCTTGAGAGGCCGATGGCCTTGAGTTTGCCCGCCTTCAGTTCGCCTTGAATGTTCTGTAGGGCCACGAACATCACGTGTACGCGGCCGGTAAGTAGGTCGGGCAAGGCGGCAGCAGCGCCCTTGTAATGGACGAAAGTCACCTTGGTTTTGGTCAGACCGTGGAACCAGGCTGCGCTCAGGTGTGGTCCGCCACCGGAACCAGTAGTGGCGACATTGATGGCATCGGGATTCGCCTTGGCATACGCAACGTATTCGGGGATGGAGCGGTAGGGCAGGCCCGGATGGGCGGCGATAACCCCAGTGTCCTTGCTCATCAGTGCCACGGGGGCCAGATCCTTGATTGGGTCGAAGGGCAGGCTCGGATACAGGGCCGCCGATGCCATGAAACTGCCGGTGAGGGCAAGTAGCGTGTAGCCGTCCGGCGCAGCTTTGGCGACATAATTCGCGCCAAGTGTGGTACCCGCTCCGGGCTTGTAGTCGGTGACGAAGGATTGGCCCATGGTCTCGGAGAGCTTGCGCGCGTAAAGCCGTGTCTCGATATCGGTCGCGGCCCCTGCAGCAAGAGGCACGATGATGGTTACTGGCCGGATCGGGTAGGACTGTGCCGCTGCGCCAGTGGTCCAGACGAGGACGGTTGTAATTGCGGTGAGTTTCAGAATGCCTTTCATGTCACTCCCCATGTGTAATTGAATTATTCGGTCTGTAGTTGGTTGTTTCAGTACCAGAGCTTCTTATCCACGACATTGCGGAACGGCTCACCCGCAGCGAAGTGCCGGCAGTTGTCCTGCAAGATCTCGAAGCGCCGGTCGTCAAGGTAGGGCCCGTGCGCAGCCACGTGCGGGGTCAAGATGACCCCTGGCATAACCCACAAGGGGTGATCGGCAGGCAAAGGTTCCTGTTCGAATACATCTAGCCCGGCGCCGGCGATTTCTCCGGCTTGCAGTGCGGCGACCAGATCGTCGAGGCGGGTGGTCTTACCGCGGCCGATGTTGATGAAGAAGGCTGTTGGCTTCATGCGGCGGAAGCGCTCGCGGTTGAAGTAACCCTTGGTTACTGGCGTGTCGGGTACGGTCAGCACAACGAAGTCGGCCTCAGGCAGGAGTTCGTCGAGCGCTTCAGCGGGATGAAGTGCCGACATGCCTTCGGGAATGTCCTTGCGACGCGTATCCACGCCGATCACGCGCAGGCCGAAGGTAGCGGCCATGCGTGCCGTCTCGGCGCCGATGCCGCCCACGCCCACGATGAGCAGGCTTGCTTCGGGTAGGTAAACAGTATTCTTCACACGATCCGGCGCAGGTTGCCACTTGCGCTGCAACTGCAGCGGGATGTACCGGTGTAGCCCTCTCGAGAAAGCGAGGACCAGGGCCATGACATGCGCGCCAATGTGATCGTTGAAAATCTCCCGAAAATTGGTGACCACCAGTTGATGCTCGACGAGCTCTGCGTAGTAGTAGCCGGCAGGCGGGGCCGCAAGCGGCGACTGGATCCAGCGTAGCCGAGTGGCTTTTTGCAGCAGGGAGAGTGTTACGGTTCCGAATGCCGCATCGGCATCGACGATTTCAGCCATAGCCTGCTGCTCGTTTTCGGCCACCACGATTGAATAATCGGGCAGGGACTTGGCCAGACGTTGCCCCCAGCTACGGTAAAGTTCGTTTTGCGGCGGTAGCATCACGAATTTCAAACCCATCTTCCCTCCTTAGGACCGGATCCGGTCGGCAATTCTTGCGTCAGGAACCGGGAAATCATTATGACTAAAGTCAAATTATTGAGCTATTCCATCATTACCTAGGCAAGAAATTATCAAGGCTAACCCAGTATAGACAGTATTGCTTTTTGTCATTATGGCTTACAAACTCGAACTTGAAGTCTTTGAATCCAGGCGTTGAGTGGGACATGACGTTCAGCCACAACGGATTTACGATGCTGGAGCTTATGGTCGTGGTGGGAATTATTGCGATTCTGTCGCTCAGGATGTTGCCATCCTAGCCAGACAAATTCGTCCGTGATCAGATAACCGAAGCATTGCCGATTGCAGACATAGCCAAATCCCCGGTTTCGGTGGCGTGGGCTACATCGCAATCGTTCCCCGCAGACAATGCCGCAGCTGGGCTACCGAGCGCAGATAAAATTGTCAGCAACTATGTTAGTTCCATATCTATTTCCGCCGGCGCTATATCTATTACGTTTGGCAACCGTGCTAATAGCGTTATCAAGGGAAAAATCCTTACGTTGTGCCCGGCTATTGTGATTGATGCGGCTACCCTCTCTTCATCACCGTGTTGCACTTCAGACTCGAATCGGCCACATTATTTTGTCAATCGGGATTTCTCTATACACCCTGAATCCTGTGTAATGCACCTGCAAAAGAAATCTGAAGTGATCGAAAAAGTTCAAAAGGGAAGCGCTTATGAGTCCCGCTGAAGGCTTGGAAGCGGTGGACCGCACGATAAGGATATGACGGTTTATACTAAACGATACGGCCTTTTCACACTGACCGAAAAGGCGGCTTGGATGCAATCGGACTGTTTGATTCAGTTTCCATTTCGATATAAGGAAATGTGTTATGCGCAATTCAAACCGTCACATACTTCGTGCGGGCATGGCAATTACGACCTTGGCCGCCACCCTTCTCCCGGGCCTAGTTTCCGCTCAAGGCGCGGCCGGGACGTATCCGATCAAGCCGATTACCATTGTTATCGCAAACGCAGCCGGTGGCTCGAACGACCTTGAAACTCGTCTCTATACGCGGTCCCTCACGGAAGGGCTTGGCCAGCCGATACTCCTTGACTACAAACCCGGTGCGGGCAACCTGATAGGCAATGCTTACGCCGCCAAAGCCGCGCCAGATGGCTACACATTGCTGAACGTGTCCACAAGCTTCGCCGTCGCCCCGGCATTTTTCACTCCTGGAAATGTGCCGTACGATCCGGTGAAGGATTTTACGGCCGTATCTCTCGTCTCCAGCAGAGGCGCCATGCTAGTGGCCAACCCCAAGCTGGGTGTAAAGACTCTTCCAGAGTACATCGCGTACGCCAGGGCAAATCCGGGCAAGATCAACTTTGGAACGACCGGGCCCGGCACCATTTTTCATATTGTCGGCGCATGGCTGCACTCTGCAACCAATACAAAGGTAACATTCATTCACTACAAAGGCGTCGGACCGATGGTCACAGACCTTGTTGGCGGACGGCTGGAAGTGGGGCCTACGCTTTTCTTTACCGGATTGCCTTTCGTCAGGGAAGGAAGGCTTTTGGCGCTTGCCAACACTGGCATGGAACGCAGCCGTGACCTTCCGGATCTGAAATCCATTTCCGAGCAGGGTGTCGTTCCGGGCTTCCAGTATTCCAGCTGGTCAGGCTTTGTCGCTCCCGCACGCACGCCAGTCCCAATCGTCAACAGGCTTAGCACGGAATTTGCCAAAGCGGCCAAGGCTCCCGATCTGGTCAAAAAAATGGAGTCTGAAGGCATCGAGATGGTTGCCAGCACGCCTGAATATTTCCAACAACTCATCGCCCGGGAGAGCGTGCACTGGAGCAAGATCGTTCAGGACAACAATATCAGGTTAGAAGAGTAAGCAGCGGTTTTCGAGTCACAACTGGGCTTTGATATTTCCGCGGCGGGGGCATTGCCACAGGATATTATGCATCGCTAAATATTAGCGACGCTTTCATATTGGCTGACATCCCGGTCGAGTAGGCCGGAGGAATCGCACCTTCCAGCCTCTCACAGAACGGAGCATGAACCTCTCGGATTACTCGCGCGGGGCATGCAGCCATGTAGATTGGTTTTGATCTCTACGTCGTTAGGTAAAATAATCCGGCTCGCCAATCCCAGTTCGAATCCTAAACGCCCTTCAAACCCCGCCAAAACTGCTTGTTCCGCACTTTAGCCGAGTTAGTGCCATGGCTATCCTCCTCCGCCAGTCATCCCATTTCAAAATCGCTCAGCAGGGTTTTTGAAATCGGAAAAATCCCGTGTGTTCACAGGGGGTTGCGCAGCAAATGCTGAACTGAATAGTAGAGTTGTTCGAGCTGTGTGGGCGTCGAGTCGATCACGTGATTCGGCGCTCGCCAGATTTGCGGATTTCGGGGCCGTTTTCTAAGCTCACTCCTGCGGCAGCTTCAGCACCCGGAATGCTTCGCCGACCTGTGCCGCTTCCTGGCGCAGATGGGCGCGGAATTCCTCGGGGGTGCCCTTGTAGGGGGTGAATTCCATCTTCTCCATCTGCGCCTGCCATTCCGGCTTGGCGCTGGCCTTGGTGTAGGCATCGCGCAGGCGCGAGAGCATGGGCACGGGAATGGCCGAGGGGACCATGGCCGCGGTCCAGATTGCGTCAGACAGCTGCGGGTAGCCCAGCTCCCGGAACGTGGGCACCTGCGGGAACATCTTCGTGCGCTCTTCGGCCACCACCGCCAGCGGAAGGATTCCCGGACTTTGCGTGCGCTGGCGCGTGGTTGACTGAGTGGCCCAGTACACGTGCACGTCCCCGGCCAGGAGCGCCATGCCGGCCGGGTCTCCGCCCTTGTAGGTGATGCCCAGCATGTCGATGCCGGCGGCGAGGTTGAAGCGCTCGGCGTACAGCGTGGGCGGGGTGGCAGTGCCCAGGCCGGCGTAGTTGAGCTTGCCCTTGTTGGCTTTGGCCCAAGTGACCAGTTCCTGCAGGTTCTTCGCTGGCACCTTGTTCTGGTTGAGCATCATGATGTAGTAGCTCCAGCCCAGCACGCCCACCGGCGTGTAGTCGTCGAGCTTGTAGCCCGGCTCCCTGAAGGCAAAGGTGTTGGCCACCAGGGCGGGGTTGGTCTGCAGCAGGCTGTAGCCCATGGGTTGCGCCCGCAGCACGTCGCGAATGGCGATGAGGCCGCTGCCGCCGGGCTTGGCGTCGATGACTACAGGCACGCCCAGTTGCTCGCTCAATCCACCGCTGGCAAAGCGTGCGGCGATGTCGGTGGCCGAGCCCGGCGGAAACATGGTCACCCAGCGCAGTGGGCGGCTGGGGTAGTCCTGTGCCAACGCCACATTCATGCACAGCGCCATTGCGGCCAATATCAGCCGCGAGAGGGACTTCGGTATATTCATCTGCGCCTCTTTGTGCTTGTTTGGGAACGATGCCGCCATGAGTCGACCAGCGTGGATTACAACCGAGATCGCAGCAATAAAGACGCTGCTAATTTCGGAACGCGGCGTTGATCGAATTTTTGATCTAACGGGCGTCTTGTGTGTGCTTGTGCGTCTCGTTGGTGAATTCCGCGGCTCATTCCTCGAGGACGATAGCGCTGTCCTTCACCACGGTCTTCCAGCGCGCGATTTCTGCCGCCAGTAGTTCTCGGAAGGCCTGTGGAGAGCTGCCCACCATGACCGTGCCGTCGGCTTCCCCACGTTTGATCACGTCCGTGGTACGGGCAATTTTCGCCAGTTCTCCGCTCAGTCTGCTGATGATGGGGGCGGGGGTGCCGGCCGGGGCGAGTATGCCGCCCCAAGAGCTGTAGTCGAAGCCGGCCAAGCCCTGCTCGGCCACGGTGCGCAACTCGGGCAGCAGCGGAGAGCGCGTGATGCTCAGGGTCGCGATGGCGCGCACCTTGCCGGCCTTGATGTGGGGTAGGGCATTGAAGACCGTAGAGGGGATTGCATCGACGCGGCCTGCGATTGTGTCCATGAGCACGGGATTGGCCCCCTTGTAATGCACGTAGGTTACACGGGCCTTGATCTCGCTGTGCAGCCAGGCCCCGCCGATGTGGTAGATCCCACCGGCGCCGGATGTGCCGAAATTCACCCGGCCGGGATTGGCGCGCACGTGGGCGACGTATTCGGACCAGGACTTCGCAGGAAAATCCGGGTGAACCAGCAACACAAAGGCGCGGGTGTACATCAGGGACACCGGTGCGAGGTCCCTGGCGGTGTCGAAGTTGAGATTGGGATAGAGCGCCGGATTGGTGCTCAGCGTCGAGGTGACACTGAGCAGGGTATAGCCGTCGGGGGGCGCCTTGGCCACATAGGCCGTGCCAATAGTGGAGCCGGCCCCCGGCTTGTAGTCGAGCACGAAGGGTTTGCCCATGGCGTCGGAAAGCCGTTGCGAGTACACGCGCGTATCGACATCCACGGGGCCGGCCGGGGTATAGGGGATGACCATGGTCACCGGTCGGGATGGGTAGGCGGAGGGATTCTCCTGCGCCAGCACCTGGCCTTGGAGGCATGTCATACAAGCAAGAATCAGTATGGACAGTGAAGTGGTCGGCCTGACAGGCATGGGTCCTCCTCGTAAACGTGTTTGCAGGCCGGCGCTCTGTGCGGCATTGGCCTTGCGAAGGCATGCAAACATGGCGTGCAAAATGGCTGGCCGATGCCTGATCCATTCATATCGCATGAGTGCTATGAGCGCTGAATGCCTGTTCCATGTATCTATCATGCTTTTGGGAGTCCACCAGATAGCGATATAGGGCTCAAATCGTCATCGCAAGCGGAGAGTTTATAGCAAACACCGCGCGATTGACCGCTTCCTGGGCCGGCGATACAGTCGCGGGCAGTTAAAGGTGGCGTTTAAATTTCCTATTCGCTTCTACTCACCCTTGATGCCAGCTTGCTTGATAACACGCGCCCACTGCGCAGTCTCTGTCTTGAGAAATCGATCAAACTCATCGGGGCTGCTCGCCACGATGTCGATACCTTCTGCCTCGAGATGCCGCTCAAACTCCGGGCGCTTGAGAATTGCCGCAATTTCTGAATGTAGTCGCGATATCACGGATTTCGGGGTTCTCCCCGCCACCGAAACGCCATACCAGGCAATGGCGTCAAAGTTTTTGTAACCGGCCTCGGCGATGGTTGGGATATCAGGGGCCGTGCGCATGCGTGATTTGCTCGTAACCGCAAGAGCCCGCAGGCGGCCCGCCTTTATGTGCGGGCCGAGGGAGGAATGCGTGCCAAGCGTAAACTCGACTTGTCCTCCCATCACATCGACCATTGCGGGCGCCAGACCTTTGTATGGAACATGAACGATATCGACCTTCGCCTCCAGCTTGAATAGCTCCACCATGAGCTGGCCCGCAACAGTCGCGCCATAAACCACCTGCCCGGGTTTGGCCTTCGCCGCTTCCACCAACTCCGGGATAGACGTAATTGCGGACTTTGGATTGCCGACCAGCACGAATGGCACTGAACCAATCAATGTTACACCTGCCAGATCCTTGATGGCATCGAAGGGCAACTTCGATTGAAGACTCGGGTTAATCGCGAGCGGAGACGATGACAGAAGCAATGTATACCCGTCTGGATTTGACTTGGCGACGAGGTCGCTGCCCAAAGTTGTTCCAGCGCCCGGACGATTGTCCACAACGATCCGCTGCCCGAGCCTCACGCTTAGTTGCTCGCCAATCAACCGGGCGAGGAGGTCGTTCAGCGCACCCGGGGTGAAAGGAACGATGAAACGGATGGGCTTGCTTGGATATGCAGAGGAGGTCGTTGCTGCGAATGCGCTGTTGCTGATTGCAATGGCAGCGATCAGCAATGCAGTAAACATCCTCGCAGAGCCCCTCGAAAAAATGCCGTCAACAGCGCATTTGTACTGGTCAAGCGGGATCATGATCGTGTCCATTGGCGGGAATTAGGGTCCGGCATCCGTACCAATTCGGCACGGGAGCTAAATGCCAGCGACACTATTTCAATGAAACGGAAAACGATGCGCATGGGGTGCTCCAGGATTTTGATGGGCAAAAGGTCATTCTATCTTTCTTGTTATTGTCGCTGACCTCGCGAGCCATTGCCACGCAAAGATGTCCTAGGTCGCGCAAGCATCGTGGACGATGATACCTTTCGGAGCTCGAAAATGAATCATCAAACCGAATCAGGAGGATCAGCAATGAATTTGATAAATGGAATTGAGAATCGAAAAAAGCCTCCGAGGATTCAAACCAACGCCGGTTCCTGAGGAGACGATAAGAAATACCCTGGAGATGGCCGATCGCAGTCCGTCCTACACCAATACGCAGCCGTGGGAAGTCGCGATGGTACGGTCCGATTCAACCAAGTTGGGTCAGTTGCCACAGTGGGCATCCTATTTGGACCACAGGCATGGAATGTGGGGCCAGATCAATCGCGATTTTCGCATTTCGACAAAAGGTTCTGGATGACGTGGCCTTCAAATAGCTGAACGAAACACATCTCGCTGGGAAATGATGCGCTCGATGTTGGTTGCCTCCTTTCTTAGAAGACTGATCAGCTTGATGCATCGCGCAGCTCCCATTCGACTAGTGATTGCGGCAATGCTCAGCGCGGCAAAGGGCTCTCCTGAGGGGTTCCGAATGGGAATGCCTACCGCTTTCCCCCCGCCAAGTCCGGAGACCTTGTGCATCACGTATCCTCTTTCTTTGCTGCGCTTAATTAGTGAAAGTAGAAGCCTTTCGTTGAGTTTTCCGTAACGTGGAAGAAGTGCCGATATCTTTTGGGTAATCAGTTGAGTTTCACTTTCGCGAAGATTACTCAATATTGCCATCCCGCCCGCACCAACTCCAAGAGGTCTTCTGTCACCGACATTCAGACTAAAAACCTTGATTGGAAACGCACCATCTTTTCGCTCTATGCATACCGCTTCATGATCCCGCCTCACGTTAAGAAATACGGTGTCACCGGTTTTGTCAGCGATTCTTTGCAAAGAATCATGACACAAGTCACGTAGGCTGAATTCGTGAGTGGCGGCAAGACCTGCTTCAAACATTAGAGGACCCAGAAAATAGCGGCGATTGGTCAGGTTCTGGCGGATCAGGTTTTCAAGTACAAGCGCTTTTAAGATTCGATGAGCCGTCGGGATTTCCAGGCCAGAAATGTCAACTAGATCGACAAGGCGCAATCCAGTACGGTTGTGACCGGCGATTGCGCGCAGCAATAAAGCGGCACGCTGGATGCTTTGCGCACCCTTCGGAAATTGACCATCCTCGGTCTCATTTACTCCTACAACCGGCTTCTTCCTTGATGTCATTTATTGCCGCCCAATAAGAAGCTGTGCAGATGGAGTTTAGTACGCATCAATGTTTATATCAATAAATATGGAAATTATCCATATTATGGAATTAAATTTCACTATGAATAGTATTGAAGTGAAAATTAATACTCGATCAATATTCCATATTGTGGATAGAAGGTAGTCAAGTTTGACAGTGAAAAATCGGAGGCGTACCTTCATTCACGCCAACACTCCATTGGACATTAGCCCTCTACTCAAATCACGGTTAGGTGTAATCAGATGAGTCTGTTTCATCGCGACACAAGGGAAGAAGCGGATTTCCGAAAAGAGGTACGGGAATGGCTTGAGGTCAATGTTCCCGAAGAAACGCGGCATGAGCTTGATGTAACAAATCCGGAGGTCAGTCGTGAATGGCACCACAAGCTGTGGAAACGGGGGTGGATAGCGCCACACTGGCCGCGCGAATATGGTGGCATGGGTGGTGCTGTTGAGCAGCAGGTGATCCTCATGGAGGAGCTCGCACGCGTCGGAGGTCCCTACGTACAGCCTTCTGGATTGAACTTCCTCGGGTTTGCCATCATGGAATTCGGGACCGAGGAACAAAAGAAGGAATTGTTGCCAAGAATCTTGTCAGGCGAGACAACCTGGTGTCAGGGATATTCAGAGCCGCAGGCCGGTTCGGATCTTGCAAGTCTGAGAACGAGGGCAGTATTGGATGGTGATGAGTGGGTCGTAAATGGCCAGAAGATCTGGTCAAGCGGTGCTCCGCACTGTGACCGCATGTTCGCTTTAGTCAGAACTGATCCGGATCCGGCTGTCAAGCATGCTGGAATTAGCATGCTACTTATCGATTTGAAGACTCCAAATCTGACAGTTACGCCAATAACAACGTTGACCGGCCACGTTCACTTCTCGATTGTGAGCTTTGATTCAGTGCGAGTTCCAAAATCAAGCATGCTAGGGGAAGTAAATAAAGGTTGGAAGATTGCTAATCATGTTCTTACATATGAGCGCATCAGTGGAAGCAGTCCTAAGCACGACCTTATCTCGATGGACGTCTTGAGACGTCTGGCAACGAAAACCGGACGTATTAATGACGAGGCTTTCAAGGAGCGTCTTGGGAAAGCGGGAATTGATGTCATTGCGCATATTGCAATGCATCGTTGGGCTATCGAAAGGGTTAAGGCGCAGAAGTCTTTGGGGTTCTCTACTTCCGTCATGAAGATTGCCGGTTCTGATGCGCTTCATGGTGTGACTGATTTACTTCTGGATGCAGCAGGGAGCGATGCAGCATCTGAAGAAAAGCCAATGGATAACGATCAGCAACTTGATGCACTGGGTCTTTTTCTTCTTTCCAGAAGATCAACCATATGGGGCGGTGCGGCAGAAATCCAGAAAAACATTATTGCCGAGCGTATTCTTGGATTTCCGAGGTCATGGCGATGATGAACGCATTGACGGAATTCGACGTCGGCGATGAAGAGCGCCTGGTCAGGGACAGCGTCAGCCGCATGATGCAGGACACCAGAAAGCCGATAGTTGTTAATGGGGAAATTACTGCTCCAGGACGGCATGCTGCGAGCTATATGAATGAATTAGAAGCCCTGGGAATATCGGAATTGGTCGTGACGGATGGGGGAATCGATGTTCCAACAGTCCGACGTGTTGCCATAATTTGTGAAGAGGCAGGAGCTCATCTTTTTCTTGGCCCGACTGTGGAAAGTCTAGTTGTGCCATTTATTACAGCTTCCGGCTTATTGCCAGAGTTCAAAGTGATAAGTGCTGATGGTCTTGCCATTCCGGCATTTGGTTCATCCCTGATTAATCCC
The DNA here is from genome assembly GCA_947479645.1 of Betaproteobacteria bacterium. Classification (GTDB taxonomy): domain Bacteria; phylum Pseudomonadota; class Gammaproteobacteria; order Burkholderiales; family SG8-39; genus CAIYPG01. The sequence continues at coordinate 15,873 of CANKAJ010000066.1, forward strand.
TTCTCCAATGTTCAAGTAGTTCGCGAAAGCAACAGCCTGCACATCGTAGGAAAAATAACGCGTGTTCCATTCGGGCCGATGGCTAGCAGTTATGTTATCGCCGGTCAAATTGGTAATTCGCCATGTCTGTTACTTATTTCCGCGAATGCTAAAGGTCTAATAATTCGCAAGGAAGATATGGCTGATGGAACGCAGAGGGCGGTCATCAATCTTGATGGATGCAGTGTGCCGGTTAGTAGTCTGATTGCTGAGGGGGCGTCTGCGCAGAAAGCATTGCAGCTGATTAGTGATCTGCTCATGCTGGGGGTTTCGGCACAACTTGCAGGAATAGCCGCAAGAGTTCTTCAGCTCGGTTGTGAGCACATTAGTACACGAACCCAGTTTGGTCGGCCATTGGCTGCATTCCAGGCGCTTCAGCATCGGGCGGCAAACGATTTTACTGCGGTAGAGATTTCTAGAGCTTTCCTATATCAAATGTGTGACTACTGGGATGAAGAAAGAAATAGGCGCCCTCTTCTTCATGCGCTCTTGGCCAAGACCGCGCAGACCGCAATCGATACTGCCAAATCATCTATTCAGATGCATGGGGCGATGGGATTTACGGCAGAACATGAGTTGGGCTGGAATTTAAAGGCAGCTGTTGCATTGTCCACGCGCTATGGGGATATCGCAGGACATCGCCGTTTATTTGCGGAGTTTGATATTGCATATTGGTAAGGCAATTGGTTCCACCTATAAAGAGGATGTTATTCCTGGCTATCGATCTTGGAAAATATATTAATTTGCAGGAATAAATTTCTCTGGGATACGGATTCTTTGGATTGCGTAACGTACGAAGAAGTGTGTTCGCAGCGTTCTGTTGTATTAATCACAATTGGAGATGTCAGCTATGTCAGTAAGCAAAAAGCCATACGATTATGAGACGCTGAAGTGTGAGAGGAACGGTCATATTCTTACAGTGACCATGAATAGGCCTGACCAGCTAAACGCAGCCGATCTCACCATGAACGCTGAATTTGGTTACATATGGGATGAGATTCATCGTGATAACGACGTAAGGGTTGTAATTCTTACCGGGGCAGGCCGCGCGTTTTGCGCCGGTGGGGATGTTGGGCGAATGGCTAAATCGGAAGAGAATACGTTAGTCAGTCGTTGGGTTCATAGCGTTAATTCAACGCGCATGAATATCTTGCGTCAGTTGGAGTGCAATAAGCCAATCATAGCTAAAGTGAATGGACCTGCAGTGGGTCTTGGGGCATCAATTGCGTTGGCATGCGACTTTGTGTTTGCCGCGGATGACGCGAAGATTGGTGATACTCACGTCAAAGTGGGTCTGGTCGCTGGCGACGGTGGAACGGCATTATGGCCATGGCTTGTTGGATTCCATCGTGCAAAGGAGTATCTCATGGGATGTGATTTGATGACTGGATCGGAGGCAGCGCGCATCGGTCTTGTCAATTATGCCTATCCCAAAGACCAGTTGGACGCAAAAGTCCAGGCGTTCGCAGAGAAGATTGCAAGCATGCCCCCCCTAGCGGTGCAGTGGACCAAAGCGGCTACTAACACTCACTTGCGAGCTCTGGTTGGTGTGGGCATGGATGTATCACTTTCCATGGAACACATGACTCAAGCGAGTGAAGATCATAAGGAAGCCGCGCGAGCTTTCAAGGAAAGAAGGCAGGGTGTTTATAAGTCTCGATAAATGAACATGGCGTGGGCATTCCGTCCCACGCCATGTTCATTTCGTAACTTCTGCAAGAATCACCTCATGCGCAGTAGAGGAGGTACAAAATCATGCTAGTTAAGTCATTTGTCTTATTGCTGTTTATGCTGGTAGGCGGTTTCATTTCCCCTTTCTCGTTCGCACAAAATTATCCTGTTCGGCCTATCAAATTGGTTATCCCATACTCGGCTGGGGGCAGTGCATCCATAATTGGCAGAACACTCGCGCAACGACTATCGGTGCAGTTGCCTTATCCGGTTATTGTCGATAACCGAGGTGGTGCCGCAGCCCAGATTGGTACGGAGTACGTAACTAAATCCGCAGCAGATGGTTATACGATACTCCAGGGAAATGTTGGGCCAATTACGATTGCGCCAGCACTTTTTCCAAAGCTTTCGTATGATCCGATCAAGGATCTGGCTCCCATTAGTTTGCTTGGCTCCGTTGATAGCGTAGTGGCTGTCACGGCCTTCTTGCCAGTACACACCATCCCTGAACTAATTGCCTATGCAAAAGCAAATCCGGGGAAGGTATTCTTTACGTCAACTGGGGTCGGTTCTTCTACACATTTGACTGGTGAATTGCTGAGGATGCGAGCAGCGATTGATATGTCGCATATTAGCTACAAGGGCAGTTCGCAGGCGGAGATCGATCTAATTGCAGGCAGAACTCAGGTTTACTTTGGCAATCTACCATCGGTTGTTCCCCACCTGAAGGCCCAGAAGCTCCGTGCGCTTGCTACGACCGCAGCAAAACGGTCCAAAGCTCTTCCAGATATCCCCACTGTCATTGAGCTTGGATATCCGGATTTCGATATGGTTTCATGGCAGGCCATGTTTGCTCCGAGTGGAACACGAAAGGAAATTCTCGGATATTTGAACGCGGAAATTCGCAAAGCCGTACAGGCTCCTGAAGTAATAGACGTTTATAGCAAACTTGGGGTGGATATCGAGGTGAATTCACCTGAAGAACTTATAGCTTATGTGAAAAGGGAACAATCCAAATGGTCCGGCATTGTTAAGAGTGCAGGCATAAAGGGCGAACTTCTAGATTGAGACGAAGTGGGGATCAGGAATGTCGAGTTTTCAATGAAAGAACATTGAACGTGGACGTTAAGCAAGCATTAACTGGGGTCAAAGTACTTGCAGTTACGCGCGTGGTTGCTGCCCCATTTGCGGCTTACCAACTTGCCATGCATGGGGCAAATGTCATTACTATCGAACATCCCAAGGAGGGTGATTCGATGCGGGTGGCACATGAATTTGAAAGTGAATTTTTGCGTCAAAACATGGCACGGGTATTTTTAGCATTTAATTCCAACAAGCGTTCGATGACTTTGCGGTTTGATGTATCCGAGGGGCGGGACGTATTCTTAAAAATGGCACGGGATGCCGATGTAGTCATCGAAAACCTCCGCGGTGGAACAATGTCCCGCTATGGTATCGGCTACACGGATCTCCAAAAGATCAACCCGCGTATCATTTTCGCCTCGATTACCGGGTATGGACAAACCGGGCCCAAACGCAATGATCCAGCCATTGACGGCGCGGTCCAGGCGGGTAGCGGTTTGATGAGTATTACAGGAACAAGGGAGTCCGGTCCCCTCAAGACTGGTTCTCCGATTGTGGATTATGTGACGGGCTACATCACTGCATTTTCAATAGCATTGGCCCTCCATCAGCGAAACATTACAGGACTCGGTCAGGAAATTGACGTCTCAATGCTTGAGGCTGCAATGACAATCATGTCTGGTGAGGTAGTGAAAGCCTTGACAGGTTCAGGCACTCCGCCTCTTTCGGGTAATGCACTGGTCAGTGGTAACTATGTGAGTGACACATTTGCATGCAAGGAAGGGTTGATTGCGGTAGCAGCTGTTCCGACGGCACTCAGAGCAAAATTCTGGAAGGCGATAAATCGAGAAGATATTCCAGATGACCCTCGTTTTTGTAGTCCAGCATTAGTACGTGCCAACATTATGGAATTTAATTCAGAGATCACTAGAACTCTGTCTGGCAAGACGGCAAGGGAGTGGGAGGGCATCTTTATTAAAGCCGGTGTGCCGGCAATGGAGGTTAGGAGGCTTGAGGATGCGGTAACTCAGCCACAGCTTGAGCATCGGCAATTCTTCCATCATTTTGAAGGTGATCCGAAAACTGGACTTCCACCCTTTGCAGTTCCCACAGCAGCATTTCGTATGTCTGCTAGCCCGGTGCAGCTTGATTCAATGCCACCAAGGATGGGGCAGCATACTGATGAGGTGCTTAGGGAGCACGGATATTCGGACGGAGACATTCTCCAATTGCGTACTGCCGCCGTCATCTGAAATTATCTTCAATCTGATTTTGCAATCTATTAGGACCGTCATACTGGGAATCTGATATGAGTAATGTAGTTGTCATTGGCGCCACAGGGGATGTCGGACAGGGTATTTGCTCGGTTTTGCTAAGCAATGGTCACCGGGTTATTGGTGTAAGTAGGAACTTGAAGAATCTTTATGACGTTAAGAATCGACTGTCGGTACATGGTTCTCTTGATCTAATGGAAGGAAGTGTGAGTGATGAAAGGGATGCCAAGAACCTTTCTCAGAAGCTTAAGGAGGTGTACGGGAAGCTCGACTTTGTTGTTACTACTGTCAACCTCAAGATGGGCAAGGCGCCTCTTGTTGAGCGAAAGGCAGATGACATCATCAAGCATCTATACGGTAACTTGATACCCCAGTTTATTGCTGCCAAGGTATTCATTCCAGTGATAGAGTCGGGTGGAATGTATCTCTCGATCGGTGGCGGTATGGTAGATTTTATCGTGCCTGGGAATGGTCTTTCCACTATTGCGCAGGGCGGGCAAAGAAATATGATTAGGATGATTGCCAGGGAGGCACGGGGCGGCGCAGTGATGATCCGAGAGTTATTACTTTACTCTCACATTACTGGCGAAAGTAATCGTGAGGTCGCTGACCCAGCTTGGTTCACGGACGAAGAATGTGGTCGCCATGTTCTCGCAGTTATCACTATGCCTGAGCTATTTCCAGGTCCAATTCTAGGGCTCAAGTCACGTGAACAAGTTGGAAAGCCAGAATCTCAAAAGCCCGCAAACTAATACTTCTGCTGATCCCCGTTTGTAAGAAAAAATCGATTCGGAATCGCCTGTGTTTATGAACTTGAGCTTCATATTATTTCCTGATCGGATCGATTGCATTTTCTGGAGTTATTGATTTGGATTTCAATCTAAGCGAGCAGCAGATTGCCTTGCGCGATAGTGCTCAGCGCCTGGCGCGGGATGTATTCAAGGACAAGGCGGCACATTGGGACAGAGCGGCGGAGGTCCCTTGGGAGAACATCAAGCTGCTGGGTGAGCAGGGTTACCTCGGCTTGATCATTCCCGAGGAGTATGGCGGTGGCGGTGCCAACCTGATGGACCTTGTGCTGGTGCTGGAGCAACTGGGGTGGGCTTGCGTGAGCTCAACCATGTACGTGTTCAGCTCCAATGTCCACGGAAACCGCATCACCCAGCTCGGAACCGATCAACACAGGCAAACATACCTGCCACGGATCGCCAGCGGGGAAATCCTGCCCTGCCATGCCATGAGCGAACCGCAGGCCGGGTCGGATGCGCACCGGATGAAGACCAGCGCCGTGCGCGATGGCGATTATTATGTGGTCAACGGCAACAAATGCTGGATTTCCCGAGGAGCGGTTTCGCACCTGGTGCTGGTGGATGTGGTGTTCAAGGACGAGGAGAAGTCGCCCAAGGGCCTGCTGATCATCGAGCATGGCACGCCTGGCTTCGAGATCGGCAGGATCGAGGACATGATGGGTCATCGTGGAAGTCCTTCGACTGAACTGATCTTCCGCGATTGCCGGGTACCCGCAACCAATCGCATGGCCCATGGTGATTTCAGTGCTTCACTCATGTCCATGAGCCTGTCGCGTTGCTGTAATTCCGCCATCGCGTTGGGTGTCGCACAGCGGGCTTATGACGAAGCCGTGGAATATGTCCAGCGGCGCGAAGCGTTTGGCAAGCACCTTGCCGACTTCCAGGGCCTGCGCTGGATGGTTGCGGACATGGCCGTCAAGCTGGATGCGGCACGCATGCTGATCTATCGCGCCGCCTCGAATGCCACGGCCGGATTTCCCTCCGAGCTCGAAGCGGCAATCGCCAAGACCTATGCCAACGAGGCCTCGTTGTCGGTGGTTTCCGATGCGATGCAGCTCTTTGGCGCAAATGGTTATTCAGCTGCCTATCCAATGGAACGTCTGTATCGCGACGTTCGCGGCTTTGTCATTGCTGGAGGTACCACCCAGATCCAACGCAATCTCATCGCGCGCAAGGTACTGGGTCGGCGAAAATACTGAATCGGTTGGTCTGAAGGGCCAATCTCATAATTGGAGTGGAGGAGAGACGCATGGTTACCGAAAAGCTGGCGCGATTTGTCGTTGAGACACCCTTGGACAAGATTCCTCCCGCGGTTCTGAATGGTGCCAAGGATGCCCTGATCGATACCATCGGCGTTGCCATGGCGGGGACGCTGGAGCCCATCAGCGATATTGGCTTGCAGTGGGTCCAGGATGTTGGAGCCCGTCCGCAATCAACCGTTTGGGGGCAGCCAGTCAGGACATCTCCTTCTGACGCAGCATTCGTCAATGGTATGTGTGCGCATGCCCTTGACTTTGACGACAGTCTCCCGAGCTTGCGAGGCCATCCCAGTCCAACCATGGTTCCGGCGGCCCTCGCTGTTGCTGAGGCTGCAGGAGCATCCGGTGCGCAGGTACTGGCAGCGCATTCGCTGGGATTGGAAATCGGGGGAAAGCTCGGGCGTGCACTGGGACATGATCATTACCTGCGGGGCTGGCACTCGACCGCCACGATCGGTGCTTTCACCTGTGCCGCCGTGGCGGCGAGGCTTTGGAAACTCAATGTCCAGCAATTGCGTGCAGCCTGGGGACTGACCGCCTCCCAGATGAGCGGGCTGGTCCGCAATTTCGGCACCATGACCAAGCCCTTCCATGCAGGCCATGCTGCGCGTACAGGCGTCCTTTCTGCCTGGATGGCCAAGCATGGCTTTACTGCCGATGAATCTATTTTCGATGGCCCCAACAACATGCTCGTGACCTACGGAGGTGAGGAGGCACCCAGGCTGCTCGCCAACGCGGCGATGCTGCTGGGCACCCCATGGGAAATGACCGACCCGGGAATTTACGTGAAGCGTTGGGCGTGTTGCTACTGCAACCATCGTCCTATTGGAGGTATGCTGGAACTGATGGCGAAGCACCAGATCAGGGCCGAAGAAGTTACCGCAGTCGAAATCGGTTTTCCTCCCGGTTCAGACACGGCACTGGTGAGCAGCAATCCTGCGACCGGACTTGAGGGCAAATTCAGCATCGAGTATGTTGCCGCCGCCCTAGTGCTCGATGGCAAGCTAACCCTGGAGACCTTCACCGACCCGATGGTGCAGCGCCCCGAGGTTCGCGCGCTCATGGGCAAATGCCGACGCTATCGCATCGAAGACAAAGGGGTTTTCTCCGGCGTTGTGGGCTACAACGATGTCGCTATTACCACAACGCGGGGGCGCTTCGAGATGCGGGTGGACAAGGTGCCCGGATCACCTGCTGCGCCTATGACGCCGCAAGACCGCATCGAAAAATTCATGGATTGCGCCGGCCGCTTGTTAGGCGAGCCGGGCGCGCGACGTCTGCTGGGTCTACTGGATCGGTGCGGGGAGTTACCCGACATGCGTGAAGTTATCGTAGCGACCATGCCGCCTGCCGCATCCAGCCGCCAGAGCGCGGGAGCTGGAATCCTGTCATGACAGCGATTGCACTATCCACGCCGGGGGCACTGGAGGGTCTGCGCGCGCTGGAACTGGCCAGCCCCTTCACTCAGTACTGCGGCAAGATGCTGGCCGAATTGGGGGCAGAAGTGATTCTGGTGGAACCCCCCGGGGGGGCACTGGTACGGCAGATTCCGCCTTTCATCGGTGGTGTGCCGGGTACCGAGCGCAGCCTGTCTTACAACTATTTCAACACGAGCAAGCAGGGCATCACGCTCGATCTGGATACGGAGCAGGGGCAGGCCCTGTTCCACAAGCTCGCAACCACGGTGGACATTGTTCTGGAAGGGGATACGCCCGGAACGATGTCCAGACGCAATTGTGATTACACGCGTCTGTCGGCGATTAAGCCTGCCATCGTGATGACCAGCATTACTGGTTTCGGTCAAACCGGCCCTTGGGCCAGCTACGAGGCGCAAGACCTGGTGGCCTTGGCCACGGGCGGTTTCTTGTATCTGGGGGGCTTTCCGGATGCACCCCCGGTGGGGGCCTACGGCAACCAGGCGTTTCTGGGGGCTGCCATGTACGGCGCGGTCGGAACCCTGCTCGCAGTGACCAACATGGAGGCCACGGGGCAGGGCGATCATGTGGACGTCTCTATGCAAGAGAGCATGGTTACGGCCCTGGAAAACGCGGTGCAGTTCTATGACCTTGAGGGCAAGGTGAAGAAACGCCACGCGGGCGAGCAGCGCTGGGCGGGCACCGCGGTGTTCGAGTGCAAGGACGGTTACATCTACATGATGGCTTCGGGCATCGGTGCGAACAAGTTCTGGCCGCTCAGCCTCCAGTGGATGATTGACGAAAAAATACCTGGCGTGGAGCGTCTCATGGGTGAGGAATGGCACCAGGCCGAATACGTCATCCAGGACGAGGCCAAGCGCATCTTTGCCGAAATCTTCGGGCCGTGGTGCAAGACCCAGCTCAAGAAATATTTGTTCGAAGAGGGGCAGCGCCGGCATATCCCGATGGCTGCCATCAATTCGGTGGCCGATCTGCTGTCCAGCCCGCAACTGGCGGCCCGGGGATTCTTCGTTGACGTGCAGCATGCTGCGACCGGAACGAATCTGCGCATGCCAGGTCCCCCGTACCAGCTTCTGGGCACGCCCTGGCGGTTGCGCGGGCCCGCACCCGAGTTGGGGCAGGACAATGAGAAGGTGTACCGCAGCATGGGCATAAGTGGCCAGGAACTGACTCGGCTGGCGAAGGAGGGAGTGATATGAGCGTCCGCAAGCCCCTGGAAGGGGTGCGTGTCACCGATTTCGCCTGGATCGGGGCAGGATCCTACTCCACGAAGATACTCGCAGACGCAGGTGCGGATGTGATCAAGATCGAGAGCAGCACCCGCATCGACTCATTGCGCTTGGGCGCACCCTACAAGGATGGCATCAAGGGGGTGAACCGTTCGGGTTACTTTGCAGACCGCAATTCGAGCAAACGCAGCATCACCGTCAATATGAAGCACCCGCAGGCACTTGGGCTGCTGCGCAGGCTGATCGAAAAGAGCGACGTCATCGCCAATAATTTCACCCCGGGGGTGATGGAACGCTTCGGACTGGGCTACGAAGCCGTGCGCAACATGAAGCCGGATATCATCTATCTGGGCATGTCCATGCAGGGCTCGTCGGGACCGCAAAGACACTATCTGGGCTATGGTTCGAGCATGGCGTCGGTGACCGGATTCCAGCAATTGACCGGGATTCCGGGCCGGGAGCCTGCCGGTACTGGAACGAACTATCCGGACCATGTGCCTAATCCCTGCCATGCGGCCTTTGCCGTGTTGGCAGCCCTGAGGCACCGTCGCCGCACCGGACAGGGTCAGCGTATTGATTTTGCACAGACCGAGCCTATGGTTGCCCTTCTGGGGCCAACCATCCTGGACCTGACCGTGAATGGCCATCTGCAGGACGCGCGCGGCAATGACCATGACACTGCGGCTCCCTACGGGGTGTTTGGTTGTACAGGAAATGAACGGTGGATTGCCATTTGCGTGATGAATGATGCGCAATGGCAAAAGCTGGGTGCGGTGCTGGGCCAACCCGCCTGGATGCAGGAATCGCGGTGGGCTAACGAGGTCGCGCGGCATGCTGGCCGGGTGGAACTGGGCGAGCGACTGCATGCCGAGACGCAAGGTTGGAAGGCTGAAGATCTTATGCAGGCCCTCCAGGAGCAAGGTGTTCCCGCGGGTGTGGTCGAAAATGCAAAAGACGTGATCGAGTGGGATCCGCAACTCGCCCATCGCGGGCACTGGGTTCCACTTGACCACGCCGAAATGGGACGCACCCTATACAACTGCCCGCCATTCCGCTTTGCCAATGCAGCAGTGGAACTGACCAGGCCCGCGCCCTTGATGGGCGAACACACCGTGGAGGTCTGTAGGGATCTGGTTGGACTTGATCAAGGCGAGATGGAGTTGCTATCGGCGCTGGGAGTGTTTGAATAGAGCGTAGATCAGACATCACGTGGAGGGTGGAGCGCACTTTTGAGTAATCAAGCAATACCTGTGCGAAATGCGGTAGTCGCGAGACAGCTGGACCTGCAACGAAACCGCATTTCTGGCGCCAAAGCCGAAAACCAGTAGATCGATCCCGGTGTCCTCAGCTGGCACCTTCTCGGATTACGGAGGCGAGATATTGGTGGTGAAATGGCCCACGGGTAGTTGTTGAATCGAATCTGGTCTGTGCTGTACATAGAAACTATGCAATTCCTGTGATCATCTGTACCGGGGGCTTAACCGAGTTTGGTACAAGGCGGAGCGTAGTTTTTGACAATATACGCAGCTAACACCGGCTGTTCAGTGTTTCCCAAAGACAAAGAGGAAGTAACATGGATTTTCCGTTGAACGAAGAACACCGCATGATCAGGGATGTTGTTATCCGATTCGTAAATGAGGAACTCATGCCCCTGGAGAAATCTGCGCTGGAGCGTGAAGCCACCGGTCAGGGTCTGACACTGCGACCCGAGGATGAATATATGCTCGATCGCAAGGCGGAGTCGTTGGGGTTGTGGGGCCTGGACGTGCCGCCCGAGTTCGGTGGTTCGGACCTGCCCGCCGACGCCATGGTGGCGATCCATACTGAGTTTGCAAAAACCATCACGCCATGGAGACCTCGACCGGATTCGCCTAATCTTGCCATGCTGATGATGACGGCCACACCGGAGCAGAGAAAAAAGTACCTCGATCCCTATGCCCGTGGCGAGAAGCAATCTTTTATCGCCATATCCGAGCCGGGAGCCGGCTGTAGCCCGTGATTCTCGATACCGTGACGAAACAGAGCTTCGAATATCGAGGCCACATCACATCTTCACTGGCACCAACGGGTCGAGTGCATTGACGTCGTGCAGTTTGCCGTCGCTGATATGCAGGAATGTGTGAATGTTGCCCCGCAGATCCAAGAGAGTGTGCAACTTTATAGCAGCTTTCGTCGAGTGTAACGGCGTTCAGGGAAACACCGACAGACACAGGTCGATGGTGCTGGCATCCAGGGCGTAGACCGTCTCCTTCAGATTGACGCCAAAGGGTTGCTCGGCATAGAGAAGGCGAGCGATTCCAATGAGCGATTGGGCCAGGTCGGCCTAGACGCGCACCGGGTTGGCATTGGCCAAGGTGTTGCGGGAGACCTAGCCACGAATGCACATGTGAAAGAGCTTGCCCGCTTGCGCTCGCAGACACGCCTCGATGTCGCGCAGGCTCTCGCGGTAGGTAACCTGCGCGAAGGCCATGCAGAGATACTTATCGAGGCAAGAGAAGGTTTTGACTTTGTGTTCGCCCCCATAACGCGCTACGAAACGTCGTCAAGGGCAGATGCTCCATGATCTGCGCGAATACTAACTGGCCTATGTTCATTCGTTCTCCCTGCGAGTGAGTTCCTCGCAGAATGGCAAGTGTCAGCGGCGGTGTTCAAATCGAGACCAGAGAAAAGCATGATTTATCATTTTCATTTCAATCGGTTACTGGTACTCAATCGATCAACTTTGTGAAAGGTTTGTCTTGGGTGCAATTTGCAATTGCATTTCAGTCGTTGCTATTGATGCTTGTTGTTAGTGTTCGGAAGTCGATCCTGCTTTATTAGGGATTACTGCGCGTATTCGTACTGCTATTGCCCCGGCCGCTAAGAAAGGTCAGTTCGTTAACATGAGGTTGTACGGCGCTGAAATCCTAATTCTTAAATCAAGGTTAGTTAGTCAGGCAGGATGTTGATCAGATTATTGTTAAATCCCCTTAAAAGACTATTGACGTGTTGGTAATGTGTACCTATAATTGCGGTCTCTACTGATTGATTCATAAGACGAAGCAAAGTAAGTGGAACTTAGTTTGTTCTCGGGTAGTTAGTAATAGTTACTTGAGTTGATCTTTAGATTGCTCTTTAAAAATTGAACAGCCGATAGGTGTGGGCGCTGAGTGAGGCGCGGTGCGCAAGCACTGCTCTAAAAATACTCA
>CANKAJ010000067.1 GCA_947479645.1 Betaproteobacteria bacterium
ACCCAGAAAAAGTATTACCAAAAATTCAGACGCCTTTCTCTTCAAAGGCCTGGTCTTCGGCAACGACGAGCATGCCTACTCCCCTTGGTTGAGTAGTATGCGCAGAGGGCGCCACTATGCTTATTACATACCTCAAAGAGATATCGCAGAGGGTGCAGGTGCTTCGGGCCTGCCGCGATGCCCGGCTGGCGAATTGGAAGCGGTCGTTCTTGAGCGCCTTCGAGAGAAGCTTCGCGATCCGTCCTCATTAATCGAAAATCTACCTACTTAGAATCGAATCGGCGGTAACACGGTTACTTTTCGTTTTAACGAATTTAATCCCGATTATGAGAAATTCCGGATACGCATTTTTCCCATTAGAAGACCTTTGCGGCGGCGAATCGTTCTGTTCGCGCCGCGAACCGAATAAGTGCTTTTCTATCTATCTGTGGCATATACCCTGCGGGAATCACGACGCAGCCATCTGCAAATCCGAGTGGGTTTACGAATAAACGGTCTACTGGCTTAAGGTAGCCGTTTAGTTCGCCGGCATTGTCGATGTACTCGTTGGCGATGCAAGCCTCCATCCAGCAGCCCGCTTCGCCTGCAACGCCGTTGCCCAGGACCCGGCGCATTCCCTGAGCAGTCACTCGTTGCAGGTCTGACACCAGCGCATCAATGCCGCCTGCTTTGCGTGCTGGTGGTGCCGGCGACGTCGTCGGCGAAGACCACCAAAGAACTCATCGCGCAGGCGAAAGCGAAGCCGGGTGAACTGGCACTTGCCAACACTGGCATATAGCCATCGGGCTTCGAGTTCGCGACGAACGCGGTACCAATCGCGCCACCTGCCCCGGCCCGATTGAGCACAACCACAGTCTGGCCTAGGATCCTCGTTAGTGCCTGCGCCAGCGGGCGTGCATTGATGTCAATTGTGCCACCCGGCGCGACTGGCAAAACGAGGGTAACCGGCCTATTAGGAAAGTCCTGAGCAGCAAGCGGCGAGCTGGCCAAGCCCAACAGGAAATAGCACGCGGTTCGCATTGAATGCTGTTCCATATATATCCGCAAATGAGAAATTCAAACGATTCTTTTCACTATCGGGGAACGGCATCGCCAGCCCGGCACACGGTCAATCTCACGGTGTCTGGTCACGAACTCCTTGCAAAGTTCCGCAAGCGTTCGGTCTTCGCGTGTTGCCGCTAGCGCGACTCGAGCTTTGAATACTGCCATGTGCGTAAGGCGTGTGCGCCGTGCAGATTTCTTGACCATTGAAAACTCCTTCTCGCCAGTCCGTCTTCGGACCAGCATTGTGCGCGGAGTTTCCACTTATAGTGCCGTTCAAATTTTCGGGGCCACTTCTGTGTCGCAAAGATTTTACGTTACGCCGTGAATTTTTGACTGGGTTTAATGTGCCGTCTAATGCTCAAGGTGACCGTGGCGCGTTTGGCCGGCGTGCCCTGGCGTTCCATTGCATGGAATGCGGGTGTTTGACCGCTGCATGGAATCGCGATAATTAGCCACGCACAAGAAATGCAGTGTGTTACCGCGTTGTCCTGACCTGTCCATCGTGATGGATAGGGGCACCGCCGTGCAGCGCTTGTTATCGCAATCGATCGTCGGGGTTCGTAGCCCTGGCGCGCCAGGGGTCTGCCGTGATGGATACAAATGCCGCCTTCGAGTTTCCTGCCGCGCGTTTTCCGGCGTCGATCGAGAATTTGCGCGTTGAGGTGCGGCAGTTCCTGAGCGGGGAACGCCGCAGCGGCGCGCTGTCGCGTCCCGATTCGGTGAGCATGGTGGTGTCGCTCGATTTCACGCGCAAGCTTGCAGCGCACGGATGGATCGGCATGACCTGGTCGCGCGAGTATGGCGGTCACGAGAAGACGGCGCTGGAGCGTTATGCCGTCACCGAGGAATTGCTGGCCGTGTGCGCTCCGGTGCGCGCGCACTGGGTCGCCGACCGCCAGACCGCCGGGGTTCTGCTGCGTTTTGGCACCAAAGCGCAGAAGCGCAAGTATCTGCCGAAGATTGCCGCGGGCGAGTGGTTCTTTACGCCCGGCCTGAGCGAACCCGATGCGGGCTCGGATTTGGCGTCGCTGCGCACGCGGGCAACACGCGTCGACGGCGGTTGGCGCCTCTCCGGTACCAAGACCTGGAACAGCAACTCGCACGTCGCGCAATTCACGCTCGTCTTGTGCCGGACCGAGCCGGCGGGTGAAGACCGGCATCAGGGTTTGACGCGGTTGATTGTCGATCTCGCGTCGCCGGGCATCACGATCCGCCCCATCATCAATCTGGCCGGCGAACACGATTTCAACGAACTCACGTTCGAGGACGTTTTTGTGCCCGACGAGAATCTGGTCGGCGAGGCAGGTAAGGGATGGAATCAGGCCACTACCGAGCTGGCGTACGAGCGTAGCGGGCCCGAGCGCTGGATGAGTTCATTCCGGCTGCTCGCCGAGCTGACCGAGGCGCTGGGCAAAAACGCGTCGGCCGCCGCCTGCCAGCAGCTGGGCGGGGTGCTCGCGCAACTTCTGACCTTGCGGCAGATGTCAATGTCGGTCGCGGCAGCACTCGAGGCTGGGCGCACCCCGAACCTCGAGGCGGCGATCGTGAAGGATCTCGGCACCTGCTTCGAACAGGAACTTGTGCGTGTCGCGCGCGAGCTCATCAACTCTGAGGGTATCGATATCTGGGATACGGCGCGACGCCTTGCCGATGTGCTCGAGAGCGCGCAGCTGTGGTCGATCTGCTACACGATCCGCGGCGGCAGCAAGGAAATCATGCGTGGCGTCATTGCGCGCGGATTGGGGTTGCGATGAGCGAAACCACGGATATGATCACAGATGCGGCGACGCGGCTTTTTTCGGAGCAGTGCACGCCGCGCGTTTTGGCAGAAGCCGAGCAGGGGGTATTCCCTTCGACGCTGTGGTCGGGCGTCGAGGACAACGGCATCGCTTCGATGCTCGCCGCGGAAGCGCATGGCGGTATTGCGGCGTCGCCCGGGGTCGCGCTGGCGGTAATGCGGGTCGCGGGCCGCCATGCGGTGCCATTGCCGCTGGCAGAAACGATGGTCGGCAGGTGGTTGCTTTCGAAGGCCGGTATTGGCGCTGCAACAGGGCCGCTCGCGCTGGTGGTGCTGCGGCGGCCTGACGGCTGGAAGGTCGAGGGCACTGGCACGGCGCGCGTGCTGCGCGGTACCGAGCCGGCGGTCGCCTGGGGTAAGGCTTCGGGCGGCGTTCTCGTCGTCGTGCGCGACGGCGCCGGCATCGGCGTGGCGACGGTCGACAGCCAGCGCCTGAAGGTGGACAGCCGCACCAATATTGCCGGTGAACCGCGCGATGGGCTCACGGCTGACGGCGTTAGCGTCAGGTTTTCGCCGGTGTCGGCCGTGAGCCTCGAAGCGGTGATGCACATGGTATCGCTGTGCCGCGCGGGCCTCATTTGCGGCGCGCTGCAGCGCACACTTGAACTTTCGGTCGGCTACGCGTGTGACCGCGTGCAGTTCGGCCGTCCGCTCGCGAAGTTTCAGGCGATCCAGCAGCAGCTCGCGGAACTCGCCGGGGCGGTGGCGAGCGCAACCGCCATCGCCAATGCGACTGCGAACGTGGTTGAAGGTGAGCACGGCGATCTCATGATCGCGGCCATGCGTGCGCGCCTGGCCGGGGCGATAGACACGGGCACGGCGGTTTCGCACCAGGTGCATGGCGCGATGGGGTTCACGCGTGAGTACGCGCTGCACTACTACACGCGTCGCCTGTGGGCGTGGCGCGATGAGTACGACAGTGCCGCCGAATGGCGCGAACGGCTGGGGCGCGCGTTCGCCGGGGCGCCTGCCGACGAGTTGTGGTCCCGCCTTGCGCGGATCGGCGTGGCATCCGGAACGCAGTGAGCGGATCCGCGGCCGATCACTTTTCAGGCGTGGTCGATCGCGGTCCTGCACCTGCGGGTTCCTGCAGGCGAAGCCTCGACGAGCAGATGAGATTGGGCGTGCTGCGGCAGGTGCCGTGAATCGCCCTCGCATCAAATCAAAGGGAGGTCGGGCTATGATACGCACAGTTTTCTCGGCAGCAATTGCCGCGGCTGCATTGCTGGGTGTTCCGGCGGCGGCGCAGGACGCATTTCCGTCGAAACCCATTCGCATCGTGGTGCCGTTTCCGCCCGGCGGCCTCGGCGATCTGACGGGGCGCATCGTGAGTCAGCGCCTCGGCGATGCGGTGCAGCAACGGATTCTTGTCGACAACCGGCCCGGCGGCGACGAGATCATCGGTAGCGAACACGTGGCGCGTTCGGCCGCGGACGGATACACGCTGCTGCTCGCAACCGCCACGCATGTGGTGAATCCGGCTGTGAAACTGAAACTGCCCTTCGACCCGGTCGGCGATTTTGCGCCTGTGACGCTGGCAACCCAGTTTCCGTATCTGATCGTGGTGCATCCCTCGGTGCAGGCACTCTCGGCGCGCGACCTCATCGCTTACGCGCGCTCAAATCCGGGCAAGCTCACGTTCGGCTCGAGCGCGACGTTTCCGCTTCTCGCCAGCGCGTGGTTTGCCTTTGAGGCGGGTATCAAGGTTACGCAAATTCCCTATAAGGGCGCCGGCCCGGTATTGACCGACCTGATGGGCGGACATATCGATGCCGCCTTTGCCGCGTCGGCCGGGCCGATACCGATCGTGCTGAGCGGGCGCCTCAAGGCAGTGGCCGTCACATCACGCAGCCGGATCGCGGTGCTGCCCAACGTGCCGACGGCGATCGAAAGCGGCCTCAAGGATTTCGAAATTCATGGCTGGCACGGGTTTTTGGCGCCGGCCCGCACGCCGCCCGATGTGATTGCCCGTCTGAATGCAGAACTCGCCAAGGTGTTCCAGGCCGCAGAGGTGAAGGAAGAAATGGCGCAGCGCGCGATCCAGACGGTCAGCAATGCGCCGGCCGATTTTGCGGCCTTCATGCAGTCGGAAAGAACCAAGTGGGCGAAGGCCGTGGCGTTGAGCGGGCTCAAGCCGCAATAGCGGTTTTCAACGGACAACCAGAGGCGAAGCGATGCAGAAGACAGTGGCAGTAACGGGGGCCGCTGGATGGCTCGGGCGCGCGGTGGCGCAGGCGTTCGCGTACGCCGGCGATCAGGTCATGCTGACCGATATCGACGCGGTGTCGCTCGATCGGGTCGCGCGCACGTTGGACGGTTACGCCGAAGGGCGAATTGCCGCGTGTGCGGGGGATGTTGGGCGTTATGCAGACGTGAAGCAGGTAGTCGACGCTGCGGTGGGACGGTGGGGGCGGCTTGACGTGATCGCCTGCGTGGCGGGCGGCGCGTTCGGCCGGCTCACCGGCAGGCGCGAGAAGGAAAAGCTCATCACGGATTACTCGACCGAGGACTGGGACCTCGTGCTCGATGCCAATCTCAAGGGCCTGTTTCACTGCATCAAGGCGGTTGCGCCGGTGATGACCGCGCAGCGCGACGGCCACATTATCATCATGGGGTCGGGCACCGGTCTGGCGGGACGGGCGCGATGGGCTGCTTATGCGGCATCCAAGGCAGGGGCCCTAGGGCTGATGAAATCGGCCGCAATTGAGCTGGGTCCGTACAACGTGAAGGTCAATGTGGTGGCGCCGGGCAAGAATACGCACCCTGGAGAGCCGGACGAGCCTGCGCTGGGCAATATTCTGCGCAAGACAAACGCGGCGTCCGAGCCGGCAGAGTTTTTCGTGCAGCTCTCGCGCATGAACGGCGTCTCGGGGCAATTCCTTAATCTCGACGCGCGCATCCTGTTCTAGCATGGACAAGACGCTCGATAGCATGAGCCGGTACGTGGCGGAGCTCGCGCCCGGCGACATTCCGGACGGGGTTAGGCACCTGGTCAAGCGGCTGCTGGTCGATACGTTGGGCTGCGCCATTGGCAGCTACCGGATGGAACCGCCGCGGATCGCACGCGAGTACGCTCTTGAAGTGTCGGGACGGCCCGGGGCGACGGTGCTCGGCACCCGGCATCGCAGCGCGCCGGAACTGGCGGCATTCTGCAATAGCGTGATGGCGCGCTATTTCGACATGAACGATACGAGTATGTCGGCGAAAAGCGGTCATACCAGCGACTGCATGCCGGCTGTGCTCGCCGCAGCCGAATACGGCGGTGCCAGCATCGCTGAGACGATCACGGCGATTGTCGCTGCTTATGAAATCCACGACCGGCTGGGCGCGGTTTGTCAGGAGGTGCGCCGCAACGGCTGGGACTACACCATCTACAATGCGCTGGCCTCGGCGGCCGGCTGCGCGCGCGCCATGGGTCTGGATCGCGATAAGACCGCGCACGCGCTGGCGCTGGCAGCGGTGCCCAATGCGGCCACGAATCAGACGCGCACCGGCCAGCTCTCGATGTGGAAGGGTTGCGCGGGCCCCAACGCCGCGCGCAATGGCCTGTTTGCCGCGATGATGGCGGCGCGTGGCATGACCGGGCCCGTAGAAGCCTTCGACGGAAAACGCGGCTTCAAGCGGATGCTGGGCGGGTTTGAGCTGCCGTCGTTTGGCGGCGGCGGCGTGCCGTTTTCGATCGAGTCCGCCAAGTACAAATGTTATCCATGCGATTACGAGGCGCAATGTTCGGTGACGCCGGCGCTGGAGCTGCACGAAGCGCTAGGCGGCAGCGTCGAGACGATCCAGTCGGTTGACGTCGAAACCTATGAATTTGCGCTCGAGATTGCTGCGGACACGTGCGACAAATGGCAACCAGCAACGCGCGAGACCGCGGATCACAGCATTCCATACGTGGTGGCGGTCGCGCTCAGCAAAGGCAGCGTGTGGCTCGATGACTTCACCGAAGAGCGCATTGCCGATCCCGGCGTCCGGGCGCTCATGCAGAAGATTCAGGTGCGCGCGGCTGCCGATCTCACCGCCGCCTGGCCGGCCGCATACCCGTTTCGCATTACCGTCACGACCACGTCCGGCGAGCGCCTGGTCAGGGAAGTGCATTACGCAAAGGGCCATCCGAAAAATCCGTTGTCGGATGCGGAAGTTGGCGCGAAATTCATGAGACTTGCGATACCGGTGCTGGGTGAGCAGTCGGGTGCGGTGCTGTCGAGACTGTGGTGCCTCGAAAAAATTCGTAGCGTGCGCAGTTTGCTCGACCTCTTTCGCGTGCAATAGCGGCGGCGTCCGCAGACGCCAGGTTCGGCCCGTAATTCCATCTGGTGGAATAGGGGACGGGAGTCAAGCCTCTGAAGTACGCATAATCGGCCCGAATCGCTCAACGGATCGCTTCCTCGTATCGACATTGCATGAACCTGAACAATTTCACCGCGGTTGCCCATGACGACGAGCGTCTCGCGCCGCTGCGCGCGGAAGTAAGGCGTTTTCTTGCCGAGGAGCGGGCGGCAGGCGCATTTACGCGCGCAACCGGGTGGGACCATTGGGATCCAGAATTCAGCCGCAAGGTGGGCGCCAAGGGCTGGATCGGCATGACGTGGCCGCGCCGTTATGGCGGGCAGGCACGCAGCTCGCTGGAGCGATTCGTGGTGACCGAAGAACTGTTGGCTGCGGGTGCGCCGGTGCGCGCGCACTGGATGGCCGACCGGCAACTCGGACCGTTGCTTCTTAGTGTGGGCACCGAACAGCAAAAGGACACGTATTTACCGCGCATTGCGCGCGGCGAGATTTTCTTCTGCTACGGATTGAGCGAGCCGGATTCAGGCTCTGACCTGGCGTCGATACGAACCGCCGGCACGAAGGTGGATGGCGGCTGGGCCATCATCGGACGCAAGGTCTGGGTGGGCTATGCGCACCGCGCACACATGATGAACCTGTTCGCGCGCACCTCGCCGCGCAGCGACGAGGACCGCCACGGCGGTGTCACGCAGTTCATTGTCGATCTCAAAACGCCGGGCATCACGGTGCGGCCCATCGTCAATCTGGCCGGGGAACACGACTTCAACGAAATCGTATTCGATGACGCCTTCGTGCCAGACGACCTAGTGATCGGCACCGTCGGCAACGGCTGGAAGCAGGTTACTGGAGAACTCGCGCACGAGCGCAGCGGTCCGGAGCGCTGGCTCAACACGTTTAGCTTGCTCGTCCATCTGGTGGATCGCGTCGCGCAGCACCCGAACGAGCGAGACCTAGAGAAGATCGGACGTCTCGTGTCGCAGCTCTGGACGCTGCGCCAAATGTCGTTCTCGATTGCGACGCTACTTGAGCAGGGCGGCACCCCGAATTTGGAGGCGGCGCTGATCAAGGATCTGGGCACCCTTTATGATCAGGAAGTGCCGGCGGTCGCGCGGCAAATTGTTTCGGAAGAGGTGCGCGCCGGTCTGTCCGAGGAGGACTACCTCGGCGAACTTCTCGACCGCGCGCTCTATTACAGTCCGTCATACACGATTCGCGGCGGAACCAAGGAAATCATCCGCGGTGTCATCGCAAAAGGACTGGGGTTGAGATAGGCGACATGAACGAAACGCAACGTATTCTGCTGGAGACCGCCAACCGCTTGCTGGGAGACCTTTGCACGAGGCCGGTCGGTGACGCCGCCGAACAGGGGGCATGGCCTGCCGACTTGTGGCGCCGCCTCGAAGAGACCGGATTCACGAACGCCGCGCGAAGCACTGCGCGCGGCGGTGAGAGCGGTGACATTGGCGACATGTATCTGCTCGTGAAAGCCGCCGGCGCTCACGCAGCGCCCGTGCCGCTGGCTGAGACGCTGCTTGCGGAGCAAATGCTCGCCGCTGCAGGACTGCAGGCGGCGGACGGGCCTGCGACCATCGGGCCGGTGCTTCGCGCAGACCGCATGACGCTCGCGCGTCGTGGGGGCAGATTGAGTCTCTCTGGCGTGGCACGGCGGGTGCCGTGGGCGCGGCATGCGCGTACGCTGGTTCTGCTTGCGGAAGATCGCGGCACAACCGTCACGGTGCGCGTTGAGCAGGTGCCGGTTGAAGCCCAAGGCTGGAACCAGGCGCGGGAACCGCGGGACACGGTGCGGTTTGACGGCACCGAAATTTCTGCGGATGCGATCGGCAATGGATTTGATTTCGACGAGTTGTATCGTCGCGGCGCGCTGTGCCGCACGGCGGCGATGGCAGGCGCGCTCGAGAAAGTGCTGGCGCTGACGCTACGCTACGCCGGCGAGCGTGTGCAGTTCGGCAGACCGATCGGCAAGTTTCAGGCAGTGCAGCAACAGATTGCGGTATTGGCAACGCATGTTGCGGCGTCAAACGCAGCGGCGAATGCCGCGATCGCTGCGCATGCGGGTGGCGACGGCGCTTTCCAGATCGCGGCGGCAAAGACGCGGGTCGGGCAGGCCGCTGGTGTGGCAGCTGGAATTGCACACCAGGTTCACGGCGCGATCGGATTCACGCACGAGCACGAATTGCATCGCAGCACACGGCGGCTGTGGGCATGGCGTGACGAATTTGGCTCGGAAGTCGAGTGGGCCAGCTGGGTCGGCCAGACCGTGGCGAAGATTGGTGGCGAGGTTCTCTGGCCTTTTTTGACGGGGCGCAGCGCCGGCGCAGCAGCGGACGTTCCCGGCGCCGAGCGCTAGCCGTCCTTAAGGTTTAATTTTCTGAGAGGATACGAAATGGATCTTCAATTGGAAGGCAAGACTGCGCTGATTACCGGCGCAAGCATGGGCATCGGGCGCGCAATCGCGATGGCACTCGCGGCGGAAGGCGTGAAAGTCGGGATTGCTGCGCGACGCAGCGAAGAATTGAATAAAGTAGCCGGCGAGATTGTTGCCGCGGGCGGCGCGCAGCCCACGGTGCTGCGCACGGACCTGTACGAGGCCGACGCCGCACGGAAGCTTGCGCAGGCTGCGCAGGAACAGCTAGGGCGGGTGGACATCCTGGTGAACTCGGCGGGTGGCAGTCGCCCGGTGAAATGGGATGCACCCAGCTCGGCGTGGGAAGAGGGCATGACGCTCAATTACACGCGCATTCAGGAACTCACCAGCGCGCTGTTGCCGGGGATGGTCGAGCGCAAGTTTGGCCGCGTGATCAACCTGACCGGCACCAATGAGCCGCGGTGGCCGAACACGGCGTTTCCCGCCAAAGCCGCGCTGCACATGTGGGCGAAGTCGATCTCGCGGGATCTCGCGAAGCTCGGCGTCACCATTCACTGTATCCAGCCCGGCCGCATCATGAGCGAACAAATCTACCGCCTGCATCCCACCGAGGAGGATCGTCGTGCGTTCTGCGAGCGCGAAATTCCGATGGGACGTTTCGGCGAGCCGGAGGAACTAGCGAACCTCGCGGTATTTCTCGCGTCGCCACGCGCGGCCTACATGACGGGCACGGTGATCCCGGTCGACGGCGGCATGTACCGGTTTGCATACTAGGATTTTTTGGGGGAGTGCTGCAGTATGAAGACACTTCTGGCTATTACGGGCGCGCTGCTGTGCGCCGGCGCGTTCGCGCAGCAAAGCTATCCGAATCGTACGATTCGTTTTATCGTCCCGTACGCGCCGGGCGGCGGCACCGACATTGTCGCTCGCGTTCTGGCGCAGCGGCTATCCGAGAGCCTCGGCCAGCAGGTCGTCGTCGACAACCGCGGCGGCAGTAGCGGCATTGTGGGCACCGAACTCGCCATGCGGACCGCACCGGACGGCTATACGCTGCTCATGGGTACGACCGGGCCGTTTGCGGTTAATCCGAGCTTGTATCCAAAACTTCCCTATGACCCAGTGCGTGATTTTTCGCCAGTCTCGCTGATTTCGAGCGCGCCGCACCTGCTCGCCGTGCATCCTTCGTTGCCGGTGAAATCGGTCAGGGAACTGATCGCCTATGCGCGGGCCAATCCCGGCAAGCTGACTTTCTCTTCAGGCGGCGGCTCAAGCCGCCTGTCCGGGGAAATGCTGAACGTGCTTGCAAAGATCGAGATCGTGCACGTGCCGTATCGGGGTGTGGCGCCGGCGGCAGTCGCCGTCATTACCGGCGAGACCTCGCTCAGCTTTTCTGACATCATGGTGCTGTTGTCTCACGTCAAGGGCGGCAGGCTGAGGGGACTTGCGACGACCGGCGCGAAGCGCTCACCGGCGGTCTCCAACCTGCCGACAGTTGCGGAGGGAGGGCTTGCGGGCTACGAATCCGCGGTATGGTATGGAGTGCTCGTTCCGGCAAAGACGCCGGATGACATTATTGCGCGCCTGAATGCTGAAATCGTGAAGGCGGTGCAGCATGCCGATCTTCGCGACCGGCTACTCGCGGAGGGCAGCGTCATTGTCGGCAACACTCCGGAGCAGTTTGCGGCGTACATCGCGCAGGATCGGGAACGTTGGCGGCGTATTATCGAAGCTGCGAACATCAAGGGAGAGTGAATTGCATCCGGCAACCCGTTTGCGGCAACTGCTCAAAGTACCGGGGTGTCTGGTCGCGCCTGGAGCCGCAGACGCGCTGGCGGCCCGGCTTATCGCCCGCGCAGGCTTCGAAACGGTCTACATGACCGGCTTCGGCACTAGCCTGACGCGACTCGGCATGCCGGATGTGGGCCTGCTTACGGCAAGCGAGATGGTCGACAACGCGGGCCGTATCGCTGACGCATCGGGCTTGCCGGTCGTGGCGGATGCCGATACAGGCTATGGCAATCCGATCAATATGCGACGGACTATCCGGGATTACGAGAAGGCGGGTGTCGCAGGCGTTCATGTTGAGGATCAGGATTTGCCTAAACGCTGCGGCCACCTCGCAGGAAAGCGCCTGATCCCTACGCACGAGATGGTGGCAAAGCTGAAGGCCGCCTGCGATGCGCGAGTGAATGCCGATTTCCTGTTGATTGCGCGTTGCGATGCCATTGCGGTTGAGGGACTCGACGCGGCGCTTGAGCGAGGCGAACGTTACCGCGAGGCGGGTGCGGACATGCTCTTCATCGAAGCACCCGTCGGGCGTGAACAGGTTGAGCGCATCGTCACGCATTTTCGCGGCGTACCGCTGCTTTACAACATGGCGGCGAGTGGCCGGACACCGGATCTCACGGCGGAGGAACTGGGACGCCTAGGGTTTAGGTTGTCTATCTATCCCAACTGGTTATTGCTGGCGGCGATTCCCGCTATGGAGGCGATGCTGCAGGAGCTGAAAACCAAGGGCAGCATTGCAGAAATACGCAGCAAAGTCGCCGATTTCAAACACTTCACCGATGTCGCTGGTTTGCCTGAAATTCAGGAGCTCGAGGAGTGCTACGGGGTTCCGGAGGAACGTCGCGCGGGTCTGACCCGCGCCGGCGAGTGATCAGAATGAGTGCACCGCCGACGATGTTCGGAAAGGTCTCGTCGCGGCATGTGATCGCGGTCGCAGACGGTCTTTAGGCACTGTAGTGTGGGCTCAATGGCTTTGGTCTAGCGCTTTAGAGCGTGATGGATATTGAGTGTATCGATGTCAACTGCGGTACATGGTTGCCGCGGCTTGGGCTGAAGTTAACTAGGCGACGCCCGGTCAGACGCAAGGCGGGGTCGTCATGACAGGGGACAGGTTGTGCGCAATGTCGAACGGCAGGTGAAAGACCAGCAAGCCAGGGGTCGCGCAGCTCGGCGCGGCACCTCACCGAGCAACCGTTCGCTTGAGCGGGGCCTGGAAATTTTGCGGGTATTCCGCCCCGGCGCCTCCTACCGGGGCAACAACGAGATCGCGGAGCGGACCGGTCTGCCGCGTTCAACGGTGAGTCGGCTGACGCAGACCCTGGTGGCCTGCCGATTTCTGCATTACGACCCTGTTGCGAGGGCCTACCGGCTGGGCGCGCCCGTCCTGAGCCTCGCTGAGGCCTACTTGGTAGAGTCGGAGGTTCTGCCGGTCGCGGTGCCGTTGATGAAGCTGCTGGCCGACAAATTTCAGGTGAATGTCGGGCTGGCGGTCGCCGACGGCGACGAGCTTGTTTATCTTCATGCAATCCGCCGTAGCCTCGGTGGCGTGCCCCGCCACGTGACCACCGGGCACCGGGTCCCCGTGGAGTTGACCGCGATCGGTCACGCCTATCTCGCAACTTTGAACGGCGAGAATCTTGATCGGGTGCTCAAGTTGGTGCGCCCGCGGCACAAGAGCCGCTGGAGGGTGATTGAGGCCGAGGTCCACAAGTCGATCCGGCAGGTGGGGCGGGTGGGCTACTGCAATGTCGAATGGTTGCCAGGCATGAAAACAGTGGCGATCGCGGTCGAGTTGCTGTTTTGCGCGCCCTACTTGGTCAACCTCAGCGTGAAGTCTGACCAATGCGATGACAACCGGATGCGCAACGAGCTCGCTCCTGAGCTTCTGCGGCTGGCGACGAAACTGCGCGAGGCGTTTTCGGGAGCGTCTCCCGACGTTTGATGACGCGGGCACACCATTCCATGCAATGGAATGAAGCGGCGAGGTGCCCTAACCAGACACGGATAATAGCGAACGAAGAGGTGCCACGTTCGCGGGTAACAACATTGGGTGTGCATGTGAAGCGCTCGCGGCCGCCGATGTGTGATTGGCTGGCGCTCTACGAGGCAGCTTCAGGACGGGAGGGTCGAGTAAAACCATGTCACCGATTCATGGCTTCGCGTTTATTGTCGTGCATGGCGTTGCAGGGGCGCTGACCGTGCTCGCAACGTGCGGCGTGCTCGCGCACCCCTACCCCGCAAAACCGGTGCGCATGATCCTGGGCTTCAGTACCGGCGGCTCGACCGACACAGGCTCGCGGTTGCTTGCACAGAGTCTGACCCAGCAGTTCGGTCAGACCGTCGTCGTCGAGAATCGAACCGGCGCCGGCGGGGCGATCGCCAACGAAATGGTGGCGAAGGCGGCCCCGGACGGGTACACGCTGCTGATGCTTTCGGCGTCGGCGACGATTCTGCCCGCGCTGCGCAAGATTTCCTACGATGTGGTGCGGGACTATGCGCCGGTATCGCTCGTCGCGGACGGACCGTTGGTGCTGGTTGTACATGCGTCGGTGCCTGCGCGCAACGTAAGGGAACTGATCGGGCTGGCACGGGCGAAATCCGGTTTGCTTACCTACGGTTCGAACGGGCGCGGCAGCACGGCGCATATGTCGGGCGAGCTTTTCAACAGCCTTGCCGGCATCAAGCTGTCACACGTGCCCTACAAGGGTTCGGCAGAAGCGGCGATGGCGACGGCGGCCGGGGAGATCGGTATCAATTTTCCTAGCATTCCGCCGTCGATGGCGCTCATCAGCACGGGCCGGCTGCGAGCGCTTGCAGTGACCAGTGCCAGGCGCGCATCGCTGATTCCGGAAGTGCCTACCATCAGCGAATCGGGGCTTCCCGGATACGAATATGGAACATGGTTTGGTGTCGTGGCGCCGGCGCGGACGCCGTCGGAAATCGTCGCCCGATTGCACGGCATCATCGCGTCGGCGATGCAATCGGCCGAATTGAGGGATGCGTTCACCAGACAGGGCCTCGAACCGCAAACCACAACGCCGGAGGCGTTCGCGGCCTATATACGCCGCGAAGTGGAAACCAATGCCGCGCTCATTATCAAATCGGGAGTCAAGGGTGACTAGTGTGCCAGTGACAGTCGAGCGGCCCCGCGACGGCGTGGGCGTGATTCGCATGGAAAGCGCGCCGGAGCACCATGTGCTCAGCTCGGAAGTGCGCGATGCGCTTGCGCAGAACGTTACCGAGCTGGCCGGGGATTCCGCCATCCGCTGCATCGTCATCGCCGGCCGCGGGCGCATGTTCGCCGCGGGGTCTGACATCAAGGAACTGGCCAATCTCGGCGCGATTGAGAAGATCAGGCACGATGCGCGCAAGAAGAAGCTCGCGCGGGCGCTGGCGGCGTGCGCCACGCCGCTGATTGCGGCGGTAAACGGTTATGCGCTCGGCGGCGGGTGCGAACTCGCGATGATGTGCGACATCATCGTCGCCGGCAGTTCCGCGAAGTTCGGGCAACCGGAAGTGAAGTTGGGCATTATCCCTGGCAGCGGCGGCACCCAGCGCTTGTTGCGGGCGATCGGCAAGTATCGCGCGATGCGCTACGTGCTGACCGGTGAACCGTTCACCGCCCAGGAAGCGCTTGCGATGGGGCTCGTCAGCGAGGTCGTGCAGGACGATCAACTTGAAGCGCGCGCGCTCGATTTGGCGACGACGATCGCGGCGCTGCCGCCGCTTGCCGTGCAACAGGCGAAAGAACTGCTGCTGCTCGGCGCGGATGCGACGCTCGAGACGGGACTCGGGCTTGAGGCCAAGGCCAATCAGGTGTTGTTCGCCTCGCAGGACAAGAACGAGGGCATGGCCGCCTTCATCGAGAAGCGCAAACCGAAATTCGAGGGGCGCTGACGGTGCTGCGGAATTCCCGCGGGTACCTGCAGTGGCTGGTGTGGCAACTGCCGTGACGATTCGCCACGGCGTCAGAGTGAATGGAAGAGCATGAATACGAATGGCAAGGACGGTGTGGACGTCATCGTGGTGGGGGCCGGCAATGCTGCGATGTGCGCGGCGCTTTCGGCGCGCGAGCAGGGCGCAAGCGTGCTTGTGCTGGAGCGCTCGCCGGAAACGGAGCGCGGCGGCAACAGTACATTTACGGACGGGGTGATCCGTTTCGCCTATGAAAGCGTGGACGACATCATCGCGATTTCGGAGCCGCTTACGCCGGAAGAGCTCGCGACGAGCGACTTCGGGGTCTATCCGCAGGAAAAATTTTTCGATGACATCGTGCGTGTGACGGAACACCGCACCGATCCGGACCTGTGCGAGATCGTCGTGAAGGAAAGCAAGGCGGCCATGCAATGGCTGAAGAAAAACGGCGTCAAATTCGTGCCGAATTTCGGCCGGCAGTCGTACCGCATCAACGGGCGCGTCAAGTTCGCGGGCGGTGGCCCGATGGTGGTGAACGGTGGCGGGCCGGGGCTGATGGAGGCGCACTACAAGGCGGCGCAGCGCAACGGCATTGCCGTGCAGTACGGCGCGTGGGCACAGGACCTCATCTTCGAAAACGGCGTCGTGCGCGGCGTGGTGGCGGGTGTCGGCAGCGAAACGAAACGGATCCCGGCGCGGGCCGTCGTGCTCGCCTGCGGCGGCTTCGAGGCGAATGCGGAATGGCGGGCGCGTTATCTCGGCAAAGGGTGGGATCTCGCCAAGGTGCGCGGATCCAAATACAACACCGGCGACGGCCTCGCCATGGCGCTGAAGATCGGCGCCCAGCCGGCGGGCCACTGGTCGGGATGCCACGCGGTGAGCTGGGAGCGTTATGCGACAGATTTCGGCGATCCTGCGATCACGGCCAACTTTCAGCGGCACAGCTACCCGTTCGGCATCATGGTCAACGCCAACGGACTGCGCTTCGTCGATGAAGGTGCGGATATCCGCAACTATACCTATGCCAAGTATGGGCACATCGTTCTCGAGCAGCCGGGCCAGTTTGCGTGGCAGGTTTTTGACGGGCAGGTGGCGTACCTGCTGCGCGACGAATACAAGACGCGTCAGGTGACCAAGGTGACCGCCGACAGTCTCGAGGCGCTCGCCGAGAAGCTTGAGGGCGTCAACGCCAGGAAGTTTGTGGAGACGGTGCGTGAATTCAACGCAACTGTCGATACGAACACCAAATTCGATCCTAGCGTCAAGGACGGTCGCGCCACCCATGGCCTGGCGCTGCCCAAGTCCAATTGGGCGAACCGCATCGATACGCCGCCGTTCGAGGCGTATGCCGTGACCTGCGGCATCACCTTTACCTACGGGGGCCTGCGCATCGATACCCGCGCACAGGTGCAGAACACCAGCCACGAAGCGATACCTGGCCTGTTTGCGGCCGGGGAACTCGTTGGCGGGATTTATTATTTCAATGCGCCGGGCGGAAGCGGGCTCACGAGCGGGGCTGTCTTCGGCCGCATCGCAGGGCGTGAAGCGGCCCTCGCTGCGGCCGCCATGTGACGAGCCCTGCGCGTGGCGGCATCATGAGATCGACTTGCAGTCGCCGCGTCCCCGCGCGCCGCGCCGGGCCCGACGCGATGCGCGCGGTGATGGCCATTGTGCTGTGCGCGGTCGTGCCGGCAACGGAAGCGCAGGTGTTTCCGGTCAAGCCGATCAGGCTGGTCGTTCCGTACGCGCCGGGCGGGGGCACCGACATCGTCGCGCGCCTGGTTGCCCAACTGGCCAGTGCCGGGCTGAAACAGCCTGTGGTGATCGAGAACCGGTCTGGCGCAGGCGGCATCGTCGGCACCGAACTGGTGGCGAAGGCACCGCCGGACGGCTACACCATTGTGATCGGCACGACCGGCCCGCTTGCCATTAATCCGAGCATGTATGCGAGCCTGCCTTATGACGCGCTGCGTGATTTCGAGCCGATTTCGTTTATCGCGGCGGCGCCGCACATGTTTGTCGTCCACCCTTCGCTGCCGGTACGTTCCGTGAAGGAGATGATTGGCCTGGCCAGGGCGCGACCCGGAAGCCTGACATTTTCCTCCGGCGGGAATGGCGGCTCGAACCACCTGTCCGCGGAGATGTTCAATGTCATGGCGAACGTGCGGACCGTGCACCTGGCCTATCGCGGCGCGGGTCCGGCCGTGGTTGCCGTTGTCAGCGGCGAGGCGACCTTCGCGTTTCTCGATGTGCTTGCAACCATGCCGCACGTCAAGACCGGGCGCCTGCGCGCGCTTGCCGTAACCGGTTCGAAACGCATGGCGATAGCCGCCGAGATACCAACGGTGGCCGAGGGCGGCCTGCCCGGTTACGTGTCCGGCGTCTGGTACGGGATTCTTGCGCCGGCGCGCACGCCCGCGCCGATCGTCGCGCGGCTGAACCAGGAGATCGTGCGCGCGGTCAACGCGCCCGAGGTCCGCGAGCGCATCGTGGTCGAAGGCGGCGAAGTGATCGGCAGTTCAGCGGATGAATTCCGCGGCATCATCAAGTCGGAGATGGCGCGCTGGGCGCAGGTCGTCAGGAACGCCGGCGTGCGCGCGGACTGAGGCGAACAATGGTCGACTTCAGCGCGTACGAACACCTGTGTGCCTATCGGATCCCCGATGTCACGGCAACGTACACCGAGCGCGATACGATCCTGTATGCGCTGGGCGCCGGCCTGGGTGCCGATCCAACCGATCCGCATGAACTGCGGTTTGTGTACGAAAAGGATTTGCTCGCATTGCCGACCATGCCACTGTCCATGTGTTCCCCGCATGGCTGGGTAAGGAAGTCCGGCAGCGGCTTCGGCAGCAAGAGCGTGACGAGCTGGCAGAGCCTGCGCCTACATGCCGCGGTGCCGCTGCGCGGCCGGTTCGTGAGCAAGGCAAGCGTCGTGTCCGTCATCGACAAGGGCACGAACCGCGGGGCCATCGTGGCGGCGGCACGCGAACTCTACGAGGCGGATACCGGGATGCACATCGCGACCATGGAGTGGCAGACTTTTTGTCGCGGCGATGGCGGCTTCGGCGGGCCTGCGGGGCCGGCGCGCGTTCCTCACGCACTGCCGCAGACGGCACCGCAGTTCACTATGGACGTGCGGACATTGCCGCAGGCTGCGCTGATTTATCGACTGGGCGGGGACTATAACCCGTTGCATGCCGATCCGCAGCATGCGCGCGCAGTCGGCTTTCCGCGGCCGAACCTGCACGGGCTGTGCACGATGGCGATTGCCGGGTGCGCGATCCTGAAGCTGCTGGGCGGCTGGAACCCCGTTCGCCTGCGTATGCTTGAGGCGCGTTTCACCCAGCCGGTCTATCCCGGCGACACCCTGCGCACGGAGATGTGGATGTCGGGAACTAACGTTTCGTTTCGCACGCTGGTGCCGGAGCGCGATCACGTGGTCGTCATTGATAGCGGCCGCGCGGAACTTGCGGCTGCCCAAACATAAGAGGCTTTCCATGGCAACAACGACGGTTCACGGACCCCTTGAGGGGATCACGGTGGTTGACATGAGTGTCGAGCTCGTCGGGCCCTATGCGACGCAGTTGATGGCGGACCTCGGCGCAAACGTCATCAAGGTGGAGGCGCTGCGGGGCGATGGCCGCCGCACGCAGGGGCCGTTCCGCAACGCGCAGATGTCATCGCAGTTTCTCCAGAACAATCGCGGCAAGCGCAGCATCGCGATCGACCTGAAAGATACGCGCGGGCGCGAGACGTTGCTCAAGCTATGCGAAACGGCCGATGTCTTCGTCTACAACAGCCGGCGCGAGGCGATGAAGCGTTTGGGCCTTACCTACGAAGACCTGTCCAGGGTAAACCCGAAGATCGTCTATTGCGGGGTGTCGGGCTACGGCGAGGGCGGTCCCTACCAAGACAAGCCGGCGTACGACGAGACCATACAGGGGCTTTGCGCATTGCCCGCGCTGCAGGCACGGCTGACGAATGCCGCGCCCAACTATCTGCCGGTCAATCTTGCTGACCGAAATTGTGCCTTGTTCCTGATGCAGGCGATTCTGGCGGCGCTGCTTTATCGCGCGCGGACCGGAGAAGGTCAGGCGATCGAGTTGCCGATGTTCGAAACGCTGGCCGCTTTCGTGCTGTCCGAGCACATGTGGGGCGCAACCTTCGAGCCGCCGCTCGGCGAGCCGGGCGCTGTGCGCACGTTTCAACGCCGGCCGGCACGGACGCTGGATGGCTACCTCTGCTATATCCTCGTCACCGACGACCAGGTCACGCGTTTCTGGGATGCGACCGGTAGGGCCGACCTGAAAGCCGACGAGCGCTTTTCTACACGCACGAATCGCAACAAGAACATTGCGGCGTTCTACAGGGCCGTTGAATCCGAGCTCGAGAAGCGCACGACAGCCGAATGTATCGGGCTGTTCGAGCGCGCGGACCTGCCCGCGATGCCACTGCACGATCTTGGTGACCTGATCGGGGATCCGCATCTGCGCGAGACCGGCTTTTTCCGTCAGGTTGAGCATCCGACCGAGGGGACGATCGTCATGACGGCGGTGCCGACCCGGTGGTCGAAGTCGTCGCCGTCGAATCCGCGCCATGCGCCCCTCCTTGGCGAGCACACGACGGATATTCTTGACGAGGCGGGTCTTGCAGCGCCGGATATCCAGGCATTGATTGCCGACGGGATCGTGCGCACGGTGCCGGGCTAGGCGACGGGGCCTTTCGGTAAGGATGGATGCGGGCAGGCACCGCATTGCCTGTTCCACTGCATGGAAAAGGCAATGCGGCCGGATGGTTGAACTGTGCATAATGACCGCGCTGCACATGCATTGCGCTGTTCAGTACTCAATGGTGATCGGGGACGGTCGGAGAAAATGAAGAAGACACCAAGCAACGGAAGTCACGGACCGTTGGCGGGCGTGCGCGTGCTCGACATGACGACCGTTCAAATGGGGCCGCTCTCGACGGCTATCCTCGCCGACATGGGCGCGGATGTGGTGAAGGTCGAATCCCCCGAGGGCGACATTTCGCGCAACAGCGTTCCTTTTCAGTCGCCGGGGATGGGACACTCTTTTCTGGGCATCAACCGCAACAAGCGATCGGTTTCGCTCGATCTGAAGCAACCGGAAGGCAAGCGTGCGCTGCTTGCGCTCATCCCGAAGGCGGATGTGCTCGTCTACAATGTGCGGCCCAAGGCGATGGCCCGTCTCGGACTCAGTTACGAGGATGTCAGCGCCGTCAATGAGCGTATTGTTTACGTGGGCGCGTTCGGATTCAGCGAGCGCGGACGCTACGCCGGCCGCCCCGCCTACGACACGATGCTGCAGGGCATGCTTGGTATTCCGTGGATGTGGCAGCGCGCCAGCGGGGAAATGCCGCGCTATGCGCCGTTTTCTTATTGTGATCAATCGTCCGCGTTGCATGTGGTGATCGCAATTGTCACGGCACTGTTCAGCAGGAGTGTCACCGGCCGCGGGCAGCGTGTCGATGTGCCGATGTTCGAGAACCTGACGCACGTGCTGTTCGGTGAGCATCTCGCCGGAGAAGTATTTGTTCCGCCGAAGGGGCCGGTCGGCTATTACCGCCAGATGTCACGCGATCGTCGGCCCTATCAGACGAAAGACGGCTACATCTGTCCCTTTGTCTACAACGACAAGCAGTGGCGGTCGTTTCTGACAATGATCGGGCAGCCGGAGAAATTTGAGAAGGACGAGCGGTTTTCCAGCCATCGCAATCGGGTGGCGGGCCCCGATGTCGTCAACGGATTTCTCGCTGAGGTCATCCAGACGCGCACGAGCGCCGAGTGGATGCGGCTGTTTTCGGAACATGATCTGCCGATTGCGCCGATGAACTCGCTCGAAGATTTGCTGCATGACCCGCATCTGGCTGATATCGGTTATTTCCAGACGGCCGAACATCCAACCGAGGGTACGCTGCGCCGTACTTGTTACCCGACCGAGTTCTTCGAGACGCCCAGCGCAAACGTGCGGCCGGCGCCGCGGCTCGGAGAGCATACGGGCGAGTTGCTTGCGGAGGCGGGCTTTACGCAGGCCGAGATCGACAGCATGAGCGCAACGGGCGCTGCCAAATGCGTCGGCGGGGCCGGGCGCAAACGCGCGGCGGCGGACTGACTGAAACCCTTGCGCCGAGCGTGAAACGGGGAGACCGCGTGGGACCTCTTGCCGGAATCAAAATTGTTGAGCTCGCGGGGATCGGCCCCGGGCCGTTTTGCGCCATGCTGCTCGCCGACCTCGGTGCGACGGTGCTGCGGATCGACCGGGCGCAGCCCGTCGAACAGGGCAATCCGCGGCCGCTTAAATTCAATCTGTTATTGCGCAGCCGCGGCTCGATCGCGCTCGATCTGAAAAAGCCCGAGGCGGTCGAACTCGTATTGCGCCTGGTCGGTCAGGCCGACGCGTTGATCGAGGGCTTCAGGCCGGGCGTTACCGAGCGTCTTGGGCTTGGCCCGGATGTTTGCCTGGCGCGCAATCCGAAGCTCGTGTACGGTCGAATCACCGGATGGGGGCAGACCGGCCCGCTCGCCCGCGTGGCGGCGCATGACCTGAACTACATTGCGCTCACTGGCGCGCTGCATTCGATCGGCCGGCACGCGCAGCCGCCGTCGCCGCCGCTCAATCTCGTCGGCGATTACGGTGGCGGCGGTCTCTATCTTGCGCTGGGATTGCTGGCGGGCATTCTCGAGGCGCGAAGCTCGGGCAAGGGGCAGGTGATCGACGCGGCGATTGTCGATGGAACGTCGTCGCTGATGACGTCCATCTATGGCCTGTTTGCGGCGGGATTGATGTCGCTTGAGCGCGGAACGAACAACGCGGATTCAGGCGCGTATTTCTACGACGTCTATGAGTGCGCGGACGGGCTGTGCGTTTCGGTGGCCGCCATCGAGGGGCGCTTTCACGCCGAGTTGTTGCGCCACCTCGAAATCGCGCCGGAAGATATCGGCGCGCAGCGCGACAAGGCCAACTGGCCGAAGGCGCGTGCGCTTTTTGCGGCACGCTTCAGGACGAAGACGCGCGCGGAGTGGTGCAAATTGCTGGAGGGAACCGACACGTGTTTTGCGCCGGTGCTCGGCATGGATCTCGCGCCGGCGCATCCGCATTTGAAGGCGCGCGAAACTTTTGTCGAGATCGATGGCGTGGTGCAGCCGGCACCGGCGCCGCGTTTCAGCCGCACGCAGCCGGAGCGGCCAACGGCGCCGCAACCGGTCACGCCGGAAAACACAGATGCGGCGCTCGCGTCATGGATGGACAAGAGTGAAATCGAGGCAATCCGGACGGCTGGCCTCGTCGAGTGATCGAATTTACGCACGCATGCCGGTGATTGCGGCTATTTTATAAAGGACGAATACGTCTATGTCGAAAAAGTCGATCGTATTGCTGGGGTGCGGTGATATCGGCCCGATTCACGAGCCGATGGCAGCGTATGCAACGCATGTAAAACCGACGCTCGCCGCGGCCGATATCCGGTTTGGCCAGGCCGAGCGTATCTATTCCGATCGCGGCGAGTTCCAGGTCCACGGTCTCCCGCATGGACGGCTCAAGCCGCACATGGCATCGGTTTTCAGCGAATGCGGCTTCAACGTGATATCGGTGGCGGGCAATCACGCCATGGACTGGGGCGAGGTCGGTCTTCTGGATACGATCGCCAACCTGCGCGAACGCGGCATTCAGACCATCGGCGGCGGACGCAACCTCGAAGAAGCGCGGCGTCCGGCGATCATCGAATGCAAGGGTGTGCGGGTTGCCATGCTTGCCTACTGTTCCATCTTGAGCGAGAAGTACGAGGCCGGGCCGAGCCGCGCGGGCGTGGTGCCGCTACGCGTGCATACCTACTACGAGGCGCACGAAAACCAGCCCGGCATTCCGCCGCGGGTCGTGACGATTCCCTACGAGGAAGACCTCAAGGCGATGGTCGAGGATATTGCGGCGGCGAAGAAGAACGCGCACGCGGTCGTGGTGTCGCACCACTGGGGCGTGCATTTCATTCCGCGGCTCATCGCGGATTATCAGCCGGTGGTCGCGGAAGCCGCGTTTGCGGCGGGTGCCGATCTCATCCTCGGCCATCATGCGCACATCCCCAAGGCGATCGGAGTGCACGGCGGCAAGGCGTGCTTTTACAGCTTGAGCAACTTCATCTTTACGACGCGCGAGAATCCGGCCCGCGCCGCGGAGTTCGCGAAGACCTACGGCATCGTGCAGGATCCCGATTATCCGCGCCTGGCCTTCGGGACCGATGCGAAGCGCACGCTGGTGGCGAAGGCGCTCATATCGACACGCGGCGTCGAGCGGGTGTCATTTCTGCCGGCGATTCTCGACAAACAAATGCGTCCGGAAATACTCCGGAACGGCGACCCGCGATTCGACGACGCAGTGAACTACATGGATTGGGCATCCGAGGATTTTCAGCACAAGTTCACGGTCGAGGGTGATGAAGTCGTCGTGACATGAAACGGAACCGGACCCGCGGCAGTGCGTGGGGCTGTCGTGGCAAAACGCGTGGACCGCGGCCGCGGAAGACAACTGCCCGCAATTGGCGGATGAAACGCAGCGAGAGTGCGCGAATGCGCTATCGGCAGCCGTCATCCTGAGGACGACAAAATGCATCGACCCGGCACTTTAGCTTTTTTTTATGCCGCCGCATCGGCACTGTGTGCAAGCGCGTTCACCGCGGCGGGCGGAGCGATTGCGGCGGAATCGTATCCAGGCAAGCCGATACGGTTGATCGTGCCCTATCCGGCCGGCGGCCCGACCGACCTGATGGCGCGTGCGATCAACGAGCGCCTGGGCGAGCGCCTGGGGCAGCCAATCGTCGTGGACAACCGTGGCGGCGGGGCGACCATC
The DNA here is from genome assembly GCA_947479645.1 of Betaproteobacteria bacterium. Lineage (GTDB taxonomy): Bacteria > Pseudomonadota > Gammaproteobacteria > Burkholderiales > SG8-39 > CAIYPG01. The sequence goes on from CANKAJ010000067.1 coordinate 24,083, forward strand.
ATCGGTGCCGAACTCGCCGCGCGTGCGCCTGCGGATGGTTACACGCTGCTGCTGGGAACGACCACGCTGCTGGTCGTCAATCCGGTGTTGAACAAGAACCTGCCGTACCGGGTTGACCGCGACTATGCACCGGTTTCGATGCTGGGGGATCAGGCGTACCTGCTCGCCGCGCCGGTGGGGCAGGCCTTCAAGACGGTCGGCGAACTGGTGGCCTACGCGAAGAGCTACCCGGGCAAGCTCAGTTACGGTTCGGCAGGGATAGGCTCGGCCGCGCATTTTGCGGGCGAGATGCTCAAGCACGCGGCGCGCATCGATGTCGTTCATATTCCGTACAAGGGAACGGCGCCGGCGATTGCCGATCTTGTCGGCGGACACATTCACCTGATGTTCGGCGGCGTTTCGGCGATGCAGTCGCTCGTCGGGGCGGGAAAGCTTCATGCGCTTGCCGTATCGACGGCTAAGCGGTCCTCCGCGCTGCCCAACATACCAACCATCGCCGAGTCCGGTATCCCGGATTTCGAGATCAGCTCGTGGAACGCAATTCTTGTGCCGCGCAGTACGCCGGAGCGCGCGATTGATCGCCTGAATGCGGAGATCCGGCGCGTCATGGACAATCCCGATGTGCGCCAGCGGCTGCGGCAGCAGGGAATCGACATCAGCGTGGGTTCTCCGGCGGAGCTGAGCCAGTACATCGAGGCGGAACGATTGCGATTCAGCAGGCTGATCGCCGCGATCGGCCCGCAAAATCAATAATGCGGAAATGTCGTACGATTCGGGGCCGACCATGACTTCACCGAGCAGGCAGATTGCCGCTTTTCTTGCCGATTCCCTTCGACGCAAGGTGTCGGCGGCGCAACGCCACGTAACCTATCGGGCGTTGCTGGACACCTACGCGGTGGCATTGGCGGGTTTCACCGACGACGCGCCGCGTATTGCCGCAGCCCATCTCGAAGAGGTGCATGGCGTCGGCAGCGCGTCGGCCTGGGGCACGGGCGAGCGACTGCCCGCGGAGGCCGCGGCATGGCTCAACGGCATCGCGGGGCACGTGCTCGACTATGACGACATGCTGCCACCGCTGGTTGGGCATCCGAGCGTGGCCATGATTCCGGCATTGGTCGCGCTTTCGCAGCAGACCGGCGCCGACGGCATGCGCTTCAGTGCCGCGTATATCGCAGGCTACGAAGTGCTGGCGGCGATTTCTCCGTCGATGGCCATGAAGCACGTCATGAAAGGCTGGCATTCGACGGCGTCGATCGGCGTGCTCGGCGCGACGGCTGCGTGCAGCGTGCTGCTGGGCCTCACCGAGGAACAGACCGCGAACGCGATCGGTCTCGCGGTCACGCAAGCGGCAGGAACCCGGCAGAATTTCGGCACGATGGCGAAGTCGTTTCAGGTGGGGCAATGCAATGCGGCCGCTGTGCGCGCCGCATTGCTTGCCCAAAAGGGATTTACGGCGCCGCACGACGCGATCGAAGGAAAATACGGATTTCTTGCACTGTATGGAGAAAACGAGGATCTAGCTGACGGGTTCGCTACACTCGGCAGGAGGCCGCTCGCGCTCGATACGATTGGCATAGATGTGAAGAAGTATCCCTGCTGCTACGCCATTCACAAGGCGCTGGATGGCGTGCTGTCCCTGCGCGGGGCACACGACCTTACCTGGGATAATGTCGAGCGCATCGAGATCGTTTCGCAAACCCGCGGTCTTCAGCCGCTGACATATACCGACCCGCAAAGCGGCCTCGAAGGCAAATTCAGTATGGAATATTCGATTGCCGCAGCAATGCTCGATGGGAAAATTCAGCTGTCGAGTTTCGATGACGTGCAGGTGGCCCGTCCGGAGATCAAGGAGCGCCTGACGCGGGTGACCAAAAGTGAAGCGCCAAGTCCGATGCTGCCGAGGTGGGCGACGGTCAAGATCGCGTTGAAGAACGGCAGCGCGGTCGAGCAGCACGTAACGACATCCCGCGGCGATGCGCAGGATCCGCTCACCGATGAAGAACTTATGGTGAAGGCTGAAGACTGCTTCTCATATGTGGGTCGCAAAGCATCGGCGCAGGATATCGCGGCGATGGTGTTCGATCTGGACAAGCGGCGTGTGCGCGACGTAATCACGGTGGGGAAGGCGACGTGAGGCGCTGGATCATCGCGGCGGGCGGGATGCGACGTATCGTGCTTGCTCTTGTGCAGGGGGCGATACTTTCGACCTCGACATGGGCGCAGGAATACCCTGGCAAGCCGGTGCGCATCATCGTCGGATTTCCGCCCGGCGGCGGGACAGATGTGACGGCACGAATGCTTGCGCAGAAGATGTCCGACAGAATTGGTCAGCCTGTATTGGTTGAGAACCGCACCGGCGCCGCAGGTGCAATATCGGTGCAACGGGTTGCCACATCGCCGCCGGACGGTTACACACTGCTCATGATGTCTTCATCGAGCATCCTGCAGGCGGCGCTCACGGCGCGTCCGCAGTTCGATATCGAGCGCGACCTTGCGCCGATTTCCGTGGTGACGATCGGGCCGTTTGTGCTTGTGGTTCATCCCTCGATACCGGTAGCAGGCGTCAAGGAGTTGGTTGCGTTTGCCAGAGCGCGTCCCGGGAAGCTAGAGAATGGGTCTTCTGGCGTGGGCGGAACCTCGCATCTGGCCGGTGAGCTTTTTAATTTGATGGCGAAGACGCGACTCGTACATGTTCCATACAAAGGGGGGGCCGAAAGTGTAGTCGCTGCCGCATCCGGAGAGGTGGCGATATGTTTCGCCAGCGTGACTTCAGCGCTGCCGCTATTTAGAGCGAACCGCCTCAAGTCGCTTGCGGTGACGACCTTGGTGCGCGTATCGCTGCTGCCAGATGTTCCGACGCTCGACGAATCGGGATTGCGGGGCTATGACCATTCGACATGGTTCAGCCTGCTGGCGCCTGCGGGAACGCCAAAACACGTGGTCGCACGTCTAAACGGCGAGCTCGTGCGGGCATTAGGGACATCGGATGTCCAGTCTGCATTGCGGAATACCGGTCTCGAGCCTTTCAGCACTTCGCCGGCACAGATGGTGACGATGATCCGTGCAGAGATTGAAAAAAACGCCAGGCTCATCGCCTTGGCAGGTCTGAAATCGGAGTGAACCCCGGTCGCGTAGGCCGGAGTAATTTTACCTCCAGCCTCTCCTAGAGCGGAGCGTGAACCTCCCGGCTCACTCCCGTATGGTCGAAAAATAGGAATTCACTGAAACTGCAATAGTTTTTGACTGCGAGGCGCTCTCATAAAATGTCACGAACGGCTCGGTGGGCTCCTGCGCTACTATCGCCTGAGCGTTTGACTTGGCAGGGAAGAGCAGGGAGCGCCATTGTGCCCGCTCGTTTCTGCGGTGTTGGCGCTTGGCGTGTGAGCAGTAATTCCGCTGTTTTTTGTTGGTCAGTTGTTTTTCCGGAAATTGGCGGCGATGGATATTTTGACCGAACGACGTCAGCCCATTAGTCACTGATACTGCTGTTAATGACATTGGCGGATTCAAGCACGAAGTGCAACTTTGATTAATTGAAGCGAAGGCGGCTGAGAATGTTTAGCATTCAAGGCTTCTTGACCTGC
>CANKAJ010000068.1 GCA_947479645.1 Betaproteobacteria bacterium
CGCGGCGGTCCTCTGCGGTCCATTTTTGTTTATTGCGTGGCTTCATGAGCAATGGCATGAGCCCGCGAATCTGGCTCATTTCGGATACCAGATACTTCCTTTCGCGATCCACCAGAATCAAGAATTTTTTCAACATTTCGCCTGGCTAGGTGCGGTGCTATTTTGATTGCACGATTGTCGCAAGTTTGTCCTGAGCCCAGCGCCAGGTCCGCCAAGCCACCAGACCGCGGCGCAGCCACTTGATCGTGCGGCCTGGGCGCATGGCAAGCAGGACACCGAGCGCCATTGCAAACAAGGCGGGATGGGCGCGCACGGTCTGCAGCGCTGCCACGCCCCGGTCTGCCACGGAGAACAGTGGCTGAAGCGATTGCAGCTGGTCGGCCAGACGAACGCGCTGACTTTGCGTTAGTTCGGCAAGGCGCGCTTTGCGCGACCGGATGTCTTCAAGCTTGTTCACGCGATTATCACAATCATGGACGGCGCAGGCCAAGTGCTCATTTCAAAACAAGAGGATTCTCCCCTCGTTCTCCCCGACATCAGGGGCCATTTCGGTAATTCTGAAATGGCCTCAAAAGCAATACTGAATCACGGATTCAGCTGATCGTGATCGCGCCGCAGTTCTTCAAGTGTCTGGCTAAACAGGCGGGTACGTTCCGCGAGCCTGGATCGAAACGCCAGCATGGCGGCGATGCCGGTTGCAAGAAAGCCCCCTGCAAGCATGCCCAGCACCAGCAAGCGGTGCGTATCCCAGAACAACACCACCAGGAAAAGGATGGCCAGGAGGACCCCGAGGGCGAGACAAAAAGCGCCAATTGCGGCCAGCCACAGCGCCTTGGCGATGCGCTGACGCTCTTCGTCAAGCTCGGTCGCAAGCAGTTCAATCCGCGTATGGACGATTTCAATCGTCGTTGACGCAAATTGTCGCAGCGAACCAAGCAAGCCGCTGCTGCGGCCTGCTTTACCGGTCATGGTCAGCTGAAGGCTCTCAACGCCGGCTGATCAGCATGCCGACAATGACCCCGACTGCGGCGCCAATGCCGACTGCTTTCCAGGGATGCTCGTGTACGAAATCGTCGGTGGCTGCGGCGGCTTCCTTGGCCTTGTCCACGCCAACTTCGCGCAAGCGGGAAAGTTTGCCCTTGGCGATATCCAGGCTCTCCTGGATTTTGGCACGTGCCTCTGCCACTTTTTCGCCCGCTTGTGAGGCGGTCGCCTTCAGTAGTTCCTCGGCGTCTTCAACGACGATCTTGAGGTCGTAGGCCAGTTTGTCTTTGGTAATTTCAGTATTGCTCATGGTAAGTCCTCGCAAGAATCTCAATCAGGGTAGGAATGATTGTGGTAACGCTTTATTTATATCACGGTAAACATTGTCATTCTGAAGCCTAACGGCTTTCTTGAGGCAGATCAAGAATTCAGAAGACATAATGAGGCGAAACAGCATTGCTGTCGCAAGTAACGCTGCATGCCGGTGTTCAAGGCCAAGTAGAATCCGGCGATGACTTCTCCCTATCTTGAGGTACTGCGCAGCCCGCGCATTGCCGCGGTACTGCTGCTGGGATTTTCTTCCGGACTGCCATTGTCGCTGACCGGCAGCACGCTCCAGGCCTGGCTCACGGTTTCAGCCGTCGATATTGCAACAATTGCGTGGTTTTCCTGGATAGGTCTGCCCTATGCACTGAAGTTCCTGTGGGCGCCGCTAATGGACCGCTTTGTGCCGCCGCTGCTCGGTCGTCGGCGCGGCTGGATGCTGCTGACCCAGATCGGGCTGGTGACGGGCATCGCGGCGATGGCGTTTTCTTCGCCGGCGGAGTCGCTGTGGGCGCTGGGGTGCGCTGCCTTGGCAGTCGCTTTCCTTTCCGCTTCTCAGGACGTTGTTATTGACGCCTATCGGACAGACGTATTGCGTGCCGAGGAACGTGGCATGGGTGCGGCCGCTGGTGTGTTCGGATACCGCATCGCCATGCTGGTATCCGGTGCGCTGGCGTTGATCCTTGCTGACCAGATCGGTTGGCGCACAACCTATTTCGTAATGGCGGCGGTTATGCTGGTGGGGGCGGTCACGGCATGGTTGGCGCCAGAACCGGAGGTCGTTGCCGCTGCGCCGCGCACCCTGGGTGCGGCGGTGGTCAGACCAATCGCCGACCTTTTTTCACGTCCCGGTGCAGTGGCGCTTCTGGCACTGGTGATGTTGTATAAATTTGGCGATGCGCTGGCAGGTACCTTGACTACCGCGTTCCTGATTCGCGGTGTGGGTTTCAGTCCCACCGACGTGGGTGTGGTAAACAAGGGTCTGGGATTGGCGGCGTTACTGGCCGGTGCATTGCTGGGCGGCACGGCGCTGGCACGCATGAGTCTGGTCCGGGCACTGCTGATCTTCGGTGTGCTGCAGGCGGTGTCCAATCTGTCATTCGCCTGGCTGGCGCTGGCGGGCAAGAGCTATCCGCTGCTGATCTTCACCGTAGGATTCGAAAATCTGGCCAGCGGCATGGGCACCGCAGCTTTTGTGGCCTTTGCCATGGCGCTGTGCAACCACTCCTTCAGCGCCACCCAATACGCACTGTTGTCGGCCATTGCGTCACTGGGCCGCATCCTGTTCGGGCCCATGGCTGGCAGCATGGTTGAGGGTCTGGGTTGGGATGGATTTTTCGTGCTGACTTTTTTTGCTGCCTTGCCCGGCCTTGGACTGGTATGGGCAATGCGGGAAAACATCGCGGCCATTGAGAACCGCGCCGCGCCCGCGGTGCCGGCGTGAATTTTCATCGTCGAACCAGCGCCCCTTCAGACCGGCCGAAACTGCCTTTAGATTTCTTTTTCGAAACGGAATACCGCAAGGCTGCCCAGCAGATTCGGCAGCAGCGATACCTTGCGTCCGCCATGCAGCACGATGCGCTCCAGAATTTTGATTGCATGCGACTTGCAGAAGGCTTCAAAGTCGTGCACGGTGCAAAGATGGATGTTGGGCGTGTCGTACCACTGATAAGGCAGGTCGCTGGATACAGGCATGCGCCCACCCAGGATCTGCAGGCGCGCCTCCCAGTGGCCGAAATTCGGAAATGTGACGATACCCTGTCGGCCTACTCGCAACATCTCCAGTACGATTTCTTCGGCGTGGCGCATGGCCTGCAGCGTTTGTGACAGGATGACATAGTCAAACGTGCCGGCGTCGAAACCGGCCAGTCCGCGTTCCAGATCGCTCTGGATCACATTGACGCCGGTCTGCACGCAGGCAAGCACATTGGCATCGGAAATCTCGATGCCGTATCCGCGAGCTTTGTGATGTTCATGAAGATATTTCAACAGAAGACCATCTCCGCATCCCAGATCGAGCACGCTTGAGCCTGGCTTCACCCAGCCGGCAATGGCCTCAAAGTCGGGGCGTCCCGTCAATGTGATGCTCGATGCGCGGGAAGTCTTCAATTCGGGTCGATTCATATTGCAGTATCAATATTGTCGAAGTAAGCGCGCACCAGCGCATGGTAGCGCGCATCATCGAGCAGAAAAGCATCATGACCATGCGGCGCGTCGATCTCCGCATAGGAAACGTCCAGGCGGTTGTCGAGCAGTGCCTTGATGATCTCGCGGGAGCGCTCCGATGAGAAGCGCCAATCGGAAGTGAATGAAACCACCAGAAACTTCGCCTTGGCGTGCGCCATCGCGAGTGAGAGGTTTCCGCTGGTCGATTGCGCCGGGTCGAAATAGTCCAGTGCGCGCGTAATCAGCAGGTAGGTATTGGCATCGAAGTACTCGGCGAATTTGTCGCCCTGATGGCGAAGGTAGGATTCCACCGCGAAATCAACGTCAAAATGGAAGTTGATCGCACCCGACTGCAGCGTGCGCCCGAATTTTTCCATCATGGCATCGTCGGAAAGATAGGTGATGTGGCCGATCATGCGGGCGAGCCGCAGTCCGCGCCGGGGCACGACGCCATGAGCGTAGTAATCGCCACCATGGAAGTCAGGATCGGTGGTGATGGCCTGGCGCGCCACTTCATTGAAGGCAATGTTCTGCGCGGAAAGCTGGGGTGCGGCCGCTACGATGACGGCATTCCTGATCCGATCAGGGTAGCAGAGCGACCATTGCAGCGCCTGCATGGCGCCCAGACTGCCTCCCAAGACAGCGGCAAAGCAGCCTATGCCGAGTCGATCGGCGAGTTGCGCCTGGGCGATCACCCAGTCTTCTACGGTTACGACGGGAAAAGTCGATCCATAGGCTTTGCCAGTCCGGGGATTGATAGAGGAGGGCCCGGTTGTTCCGAAGCAGCCACCCAGGTTATTTACCCCGATGACGAAGAAGCGGTTGGTATCCAGCGGTTTGCCGGGGCCGATCATGTTGTCCCACCAGCCGATGTTGCCTGGATCATCGGTGTACCAGCCGGCAACATGGTGGGATGCATTAAGCGCATGGCACACTAGTACAGCATTGGATTTTGCCGCGTTTAGTGTACCGTAGGTTTCGTAGACAAGGTCGTAGCGATCGAGCACGGCACCGCTTTTGAAAGCCAGAGGCACATCGATATGCATGGTCTGCGGTATTACCGCGCCGACCGAATCAGTGTTGTAGCGTGCTTCGCTCATGTGAAGAGCGTCCATCCCAAAATAAAAAACCCGTCAGCCTTGCATGATGAAATGCGGCTAGACGGGTTTCCCACGCTTTAGCCGGTTTAGAAGACCTGGTTCGGAACCCGATCTCCAGCGCCCGCAAGCTGATAATCAAATCGGCGCGAAGGGGACGTTAATTCACAACTGCGAGGATGTCAACCATGTAGCAGTGGCAAGAGCGTTGAGTTTGCTCCTCAGGGCGATTAGCAACCCGAGCATTTCAGCACGTCGAGGAACAGCACGGATCTTGGCAAGCCAGAGCCCAGGGCTTGATCCCTGACTGCGCCGGTGACTCCTCCATTGACGACCATGACCTGTGCGGCAGTGCCGCCAAAGCGTGCATCAAATTGTCCGATTGCTCCCGTGCCGACGCAGCCGGCACCGACGCATGAGCCACTCAGCGGGGCTGCAATCAACTTGTCGGTTAGAGCGGGAATGGTGCCGTTACCGGACAGTGACATGGTGGCCACGCCCTGGGTCGGAATATTGATTTGCAGGTCCATGTTGAGTCCCACATTGCGGGTGAGAAAGTTGACGCTGCCCGTCATGTTGGTCATGGTTCCGACGTTTCCAGCCGTATCGACCGGGCTCGGGCCGCCGACCAGCACATAACTGACCGAACCGGTGGTGGGGAGCGTTGGTCCGGCATTACTGCCCACTGTCGGGTCAGTGGTAAAGGCAAACAACACGCCGGATTTCAGAGTCGCACCGGTGGATGTGCCGCCCGGATCGGTGACTGTAAAGTTGCCCGTCCAGCGCCCCCACCCGAATTGGGTGCCAGCTATGGTTGTGAGACCGGAATCCACCACGGTGCCACCGCCCAGTGATCCCTGGAAATTGGGCGCTGCATAACTGGTCAGATAATTTCCGTTGAATGTAAAGGTCTGCGCCTGCGACGATCCGCAGGTGGTGGTGGGTCTGCAATCGCCTACAACAAAGTAATTGAGGCTGTTGGGGCTCATCGGATACTCAAGAAAGAAGCCTGTCACGTTGCTGCTCAGCACGCTGCTGCCTCCAGAGCTGGATTTGACCTCGGTGCTGATAAAAGCGAGCGGCGTTGGTGCAGTGGCCGTTTCCTGTGCGCGCGCATCAACCGTGGTGTCGGACGAACTAGAAGGACTCGTTGTTGTTGATCCGGTCGCAGTATTGCTACCGCCACTGCTGGTGCCATTGTTCGTGCTGGCAGTTGTCGTGCCCGTGCTGCCCGGACGTGCGCGCACCTGCCCTTCCAGTTTGTCAGTCAAAAACCCTGGTGGCGCCAGTAGTTGCTGCGCAGGCGTATTGGCGTCCGGCACGCGAAAATATTCACCGGCGCCGAATACGCGTTCTCCCACCCCGCCATTTATCCCCCCACCCGGGGCCTGCGCCATGATCGCGGGCTCTCCTGCGACAGTTTCGGGTCCGGCGAGGGTATTGATGTCGAAGCGACTGGTGTTTGCAGCGGCGTACAAAAGTACGCCTGGTGTGGTGTTGCCCGCAACGGGGGAAGGCGCCGCATTCAATGGGGTTACCGCGACACGCCCGTCGGACACGCCGCCATAGGTACCGTCCGGTGCAATACTGCCGTCGGTATTCTTGCAGTCGTTTGCACAATGCACCAGATTGAAATGCGTGCCGCGGATACCGACCGTCGCTGTCGGGGTGTGCACGGCGTAATTGCGTTGATTGATCTTGCCGATAAATCCCGTAATGGTGCGCAGTCCGCCCTTGAACAGACTGAAAAGCCCGCGTTCCCTGCCGTTTTGCTCGCCCTGGTAGACGTATTCGTCAATGCCGAAGTCGCTATCTGGTCGCAGTGCCACAATCGCGGAGTCAGTGAACCGGATCTGCGCGTTGCTGGCTTGTCCGGTGCGGATGCGATCGCCCGACTCGACTTCGGCCCCCAGACCCAGGGGGACCGATCGCCCCTGACGCAAGGCAGTGACTTCCCCTGCCGACAGAATGACGCGACCGACGGTTTCGGCACAGGCAGTGCCAGCAATTGACAGTAATAACAGCAGTAATGTGGTTGATGACCGGAGTGTTTTCATGGAGTCACCCTATTTGAACTCGTAGCGCAGCTTTACTGCCGCGGTATTGCGCTTGTATTCATACAGCGAGAGGTTGGACTGATTGTCCGACAGCAATATCTCTCCTCGTATGCTGATATTCTTGTTCCACAGATAGGTGGCCGACATGTCCATGGCGGCATAACCATCCTTTCGCACCACGGAGAGCAGCGTATCCGGTCCGTTGTAGCGGCTTTCCTGATAACTGAGCCCTAGGTTCAATCCCCATTGGGCTGTTGGTGAAAGGCTGACGCCGGCCCGCCCTCCGTGAATATCGCGTCCGAGATCAGGTCGCTGCCGCTGATTGTCTTCGGTGGCTACACTGGCGTTCAGGCTGAGCACCGGCTGCCATTTCGTCGAAACGAACGCTCGCCGGTAGGTCAGCCCCAGACCGACGTAGTCGGCATTGCGAACTTCATTGGTACCGGTGTAATTGAACCTGGCAACCTGGGCCGTGGTTTGCAGCGATTGCAATTCGTCGAGTTGATGATTCCATTCTCCATTAACGCCATTGACAGAGCGAAACCGGTCATTTTCCACGGCCAGTACGTTCTGGGAGGCCGACAAGCGATAGACATCCTTGTCCTTGATCAGGCTCGCCCCGCCGGCCAGCGACGAACTCATCAGATCAGATGCCGAATGGGTGCTGTTGAGCTTGGCTTCCACCCCGATCCCACCAAACAATGCCAGACCGGGGGCGATCGGATGGCTGATCTGACCGCCGGCAGCAAGATGCGAGAAGTTGTCCCCTTTTCTTACGCCGGCTGCGGCCACGGTGACATTTCCCAGCACCGGCAGATTGATGCTGGAACTGCCAACACCGCCGTTGACATTGCTATCGATGCCCATCCCCGCCTCAATATAGGCCGTTGATGTGGTCTGGTAGCGCGCTTCGCGCAACCGGATGGCATCCAGATACTGTTCCACTGTCGTCTGGATGTTGGCTGGTGGCTTGTCCCGGAGCACGTTCTGAAACTCTTCGCGCGCGCGCGCGTCTTCGCCCAGTATGAAATAGGCACGGGCCAGTTCCACCCGGGCCACGGTGATGTTCGGGAATTGGATCAGGTAACGTTCCAATGCGAGTACGCCTTCTCCAGCGTGGCCGGCATCGGTTGCAGCCAGCCCGAAGAAGAAATCGAATCCCGGATTGCCCAGCAATTCAGGGTGCCGGCTACCGAGTTCATAGGCTTCCCTGGATCTGCCCTGCTCGATCAGGGTTTTGAGATCGTCTGCTGGTGCCGCAAACGCCAGTTGCGTTGCGAATGCCATCGCAACAGCAATGCAGGTAAGTAAATACTTGATCACCATAGCCTCACTGGTCGCACTGCATAGGATTATCTGTCTCGGGGAAATTCCAGTCGGAACATGCCTTTCCCAAGGACGGATTGTTTATCCTATACTAAATCAATGAGTTCTGCACTATTGTTAATCTATAATATGCGAAATTTTCTCCTTTTAGTTGCGCAGACAGCATATGCTGAACCTGAACCTGAACCTGAACCTGAAGCGGCAACGGTGAGGGGCCTGAAGTGTTCCGATCGTCTCAGGCGTTCAGCTTGGCGAGCAATTGCCTGGTTTTGTCGACATTTCCGGCACGCAGAATACGGGTGGCCAGTGAAGTAACGTCTGGAAGGTTGGTTCTAAGGACTTGTTGTTTGATGGCCAGCAGTTGTGCAGGATGCATGGAAAACTGTCTCAGGCCAAGGCCCAGCAGCAAACGTGTGACTGACAGGTCGCCTGCCATTTCTCCGCATACGGCGACCGGCTTGCCGGCACGGTTGGCGCTGCGGATGGTGTGGGCCACCAGATGCAGCACCGCGGGGTGCAGTTGATCGTAGAGATGAGATACCGCATCATCGGTGCGATCAATGGCCAGCGTGTACTGGATAAGGTCATTGGTGCCAATCGACAGGAAGTCGAGCTTGCGCACGAAAACGCCCAGCGCCAGCGCGGCTGCGGGAATTTCGACCATGCCGCCGATTTGTATGGACCGGTCATAGGCGACTCCCTCTTCGTCCAGCGATGCTTTTGCCTGGGCGATGGCAACAAAGGTCTGCTCGATTTCGTGAGCGTGCGCCAGCATCGGAATGAGCAGGCGGATATTGCCGTAACTGGATGCGCGCAGAATCGCCCGCAATTGTGTCAGGAACATCAGCGGTTCAGCCAGGCAATAGCGGATGGCGCGCAATCCCATCGCCGGATTGGGCCCGGCCTCGTGGCTGCTCTCGATACTCTTGTCTGCGCCCAGATCGAGGGTGCGAATGGTGACTGGTTTGCCCTGCATTGACTGGGCGACCAGACGGTAAGCTTCGAACTGCTCGTCTTCGCCGGGGAGATCGGCGCGATTGAGAAACAGGAATTCGCTGCGAAACAGGCCGATGCCATTGGCACCCGATTCGAGCACGTCGTCGATATCCTGGGGCAATTCGATATTGGCGTGCAGTTCAACCGATTCGCCGTCGATAGTTCTGGCTGGCGTGCTGCGCAGCCGTTTGAGCTTCTGGCGCTCGATGTCCAGCTGGTCCCTGCGCAGCTTGTACTCGGTAAGAACCTGTTGATCCGGATTGACGATCAGCACGCCATCGCGACCATCGACGATCAGCAGTTCATTTTCATGTACCAGCCCGCGCGCGTGATGCAGGCCGACAATGGCCGGAATATTCAGGCTGCGCGCAACAATTGCCGTGTGCGACGTGATGCCGCCCAGGTCGGTGACGAACCCGGCAAACTGATGCTGTTTGAATAGCATCATGTCGGCTGGCGACAAGTCGTGGGCCACCACGATCATGTTTGCCTCATGCGATGGCCCGGTGGGCACATGTGCGCTGCCAAGCAAGGCTTTGAGCACGCGTTCCACGACCTGTACGACGTCGTTCTTGCGCTCGCGCAGGTAGGCGTCCTCGATCTCTTCGAACTGGGCAACCAGCATGTCCATCTGCTGTGTCAGCGCCCATTCGGCATTGCAGTGGCGGTTGCGAATCAGGTTGCGGGGAACCTGCGACAGGCTGGCATCGTCGAGGATCATGCGATGGACGTTGAGAAAGGCGCCAATCTCGGCAGGCGCACTGGCTGGCACGCTGGCTTCGAGCTGAAGCAGTTCACCACGGACGTGCCCGATGGCGTTTTCAAAACGGAGCACCTCCGCATCGACGCTGTCAGCGGCGATGTCGTAATGGGCGACTTCGAGCCGGGCGCTCGAAACCAGATGAGCGTAGCCGATGGCAATGCCGTCGGATACGCCCGCGCCATGCAGCGTGAAGCTGGCCGATGCGTGACTGCCGGCAACGTGAATATCAGTTTCGCTATTGGTCATGCCGGTGGTTTCCTATTCGCCCTCTCCGAACTTGTCGGCAATCAATTGCAATATGGCAGTCAGCGCGGCATCCGCATCCGTGCCATTGGTTTCGAGGCCAACGCGCGTGCCTTTGCCGGCCGCCAGCATCATGACGCCCATGATGCTCTTGGCGTTGACCTTGCGGCCGTTACGCGACAACCAGACTTCGCAGGCGAATTGACCTGCCATCTGTGTGAGCTTGGCCGAGGCGCGTGCATGCAGTCCGAGCTTGTTGACGATTTCAACTTCAGTTTGCGGCATTCGAGACCTCCACTCCGATGTGAATCACGCCTTCGGTGCCGCCGCTCACTGCCTTGCCGACAACGCATGACAGAGGTTGTTCGCGGTAGGTAATGGCGCGAATGAGCATGGGCAGGTTGACCCCCGCTATTCCCTCGACGCGTCCGGGCACCAGCAGTCGAGTGGCGATGTTGGAGGGGGTGGCGCCCAGAATGTCGGTCAGAATGAGTACGCCGTTCCCCGCATCGAGTTGGGCCACCAGGTCTTGTGCCTGAGGCAGTATGGCCTCGGGATCATCGTGCATGGTGACCCCGAGCTGGCGCACGCGCAGCGGGCGCTTTGCCAGTACATGGCTGGCGCAGTGTATGAGCGTCTCGCCCAGGGCGCCGTGCGCAATAATGAGAATGCCGATCATGGTGTGATTGTCTGCCTAATCCGGAAGCTTGAATGCAATGCTGACGCGTAATGCGAAACGGCTATTCTGCAGTGCCCGGGGAATTTGCGTAAGGGGTACTGCCTGGGCCAGCAATGCCATCGCGTATTCGTCAAGTGAAGGGTGACCGCTTGGATTGATCAGGTTTGCACTTGCGAGAGAACCGTTGCCGGCGATGATCAGATCGACCGTCGTCATGCCTTCCAGGTGCTGTTCCACCGCTGCGCGGGGATAGGCGCGCAGCCGCGTGCCCGTCTGCACCAGTCGATAGCGATACAACTCGAGGGCTGCGTCCTGCTCCTGAATACGCTGGTCATCCTGTCCCGAACGGTCGGGAGACTGCGCCAGTATGGTTTGAGCACCGATCAGCAGGCATGCGGACAAAGGCAATGCCAGGAGCTGTCTTGATGCCGCCCGTGATAAACGCAAGGTTCAGGCTCCGCTCGCCGCCTCGAGCGCGTCCATGAACATTGCCGCGACATTGAAGCCGCTCTGATCGGTAATTTCGCGGAAGCAGGTCGGGCTGGTGACATTGACTTCGGTCAGGTAATTCCCGATGACATCCAGACCGACCAGCAGCAACCCACGGCTCATGAGTTCCGGCGCAAGCGTCTCGGCAATCTCGCGGTCCCGGTCTGACAACGCGCGGCAAACGCCGGTGCCGCCCGCGGCGAGATTGCCGCGCGATTCACCGGCTTTCGGAATGCGCGCAAGACAGTAAGGCACGGGCTTGCCACCGATCAGCAGAATGCGCTTGTCGCCTTCGGAAATCTCCGGGATGTACCGCTGCGCCATGATGCTGCGCGTGCCCAGATTGGTGAGCGTCTCGATGATGACATTGCGGTTGGGATCATCCTCGCGCACGCGGAATATCGACATGCCGCCCATGCCGTCGAGTGGCTTCAGGATGACATCGTGATGCTCATCGATGAACGCGTCGATCTGTATCGCGAGCCGTGTGACCAGGGTAGGCGCGGTAAATTGCGAAAACTTGGCGATGGCCAGCTTTTCACTGAAGTCGCGAATGGCGCGCGGATCATTGAATACCCGGGCGCCCTGCCCGACCGCGATTTCGAGCAGCCAGGTACTGGTGACGTACTCCATGTCAAAAGGGGGGTCCTTGCGCATGACCACTGCATCAAACTGCGTCAGCGCCATCTCCAGCGCCGGGTCGAGGTAGTACCAGTCCTTCGGATGATTGCGCAGCGTGACCTGGCGGGCGATCCCGACAACCTTGTTGCGCTTCCAGACCAGATCTTCCTGGCGCAGGACGTAGAGTTCATGGCCACGCGCATTGGCCTCGACCAGCATGGCGTAGGTCGAATCCTTGTAAATCTTGAAACTGTGCAACGGATCGACGACGAAGGCGATTTTCATTGGGTTGCGGGTGCCCGGGTTATTCGTGCGGGTAACGGATTGGCGGTCAGGGCACCGAAGCGGCTTCAGCGGTCGGCTCCGTGCGCTCCAGTTCCAGCGAAGCGGCCAGATGAGCCAGGCGCGCCACTACCCCATAGGAGTAGAAGCGGTTCGGGCCATCTCCGGGTTTGCCGTGGTGATCCGGGGTGGTGCAACAGTCTTCGAAGGCCAGCGGTTCAAAATGCATGCCGGGTGCGTTGAGGTTTTCGTCCACGCCGCGTTCCGTATGCACGCGATAAAAGCCGCCCACGACGAAGCGGTCGATCATGTAGACCACCGGTTCGGCCGCCGCCGCACCGATGCGCTCGTAGGTGTGCACGCCTTCCTGCATGATGACGTCGCTCACCTGCAGGCCTTCCTTGACCACCGACATCTTGTTGCGCTGCTTGCGATTGAGCCCGATCACATCATCGGCGCTGCGTGCTGTCATGATGCCCATGCCGTAAGTGCCGGCATCAGCCTTGACCACGATATAGGGCTCATCCTTGATGCCATATTCCCTATATTTGATGCGGATTTGCGCGAGCAGGGCTTCGACATTGGTGGCGAGGCATTCCTCGCCGGCGCGTTCATGAAAGTTCACCTCGCCACATACGGCGAAATACGGATTGACTAGCCAGGGATCGATGGCGAGCAGCTGACCGAAGGACTTCGCCACATCGTCATAGGCCGAAAAATGGTTTGATTTGCGGCGCACGGCCCAGCCGGCATGCAGCGGCGGTAACAAGAATTGTTCGTGCAGGTCTTTCAGAATGTCGGGTATGCCTGCCGACAGGTCGTTATTCAGCAGCACGGTGCAGGGATCAAAGCCGGGCAGCCCAATGCGTCGGCCCTGGCGCACCAGCGGTTCCAGCAGCAACGGTGCAGCGCCTGGAACCTCGATTGAGGAGGGCTCGGTGATGGCCGGGTTGAGGGTGCTGATTCGCACATCCAGGCCGGCTTGTCGAATGATCGTGGCCAGGCGGGCGACATTCTGCAGGTAGAACGTGTTGCGAGTGTGATTTTCCGGTACCAGCAATAGCCGTTTCGCGTCAGGGCAGATCTTTTCGATGGCCGACATTGTTGCCTGCACGCACAAGGGCTGGAAGGCCGGATTGAGGTTATTGAAGCCGCCCGGAAACAAGTTCATGTCCACCGGGGCCATCTTGAATCCGGAGTTTCGCAGATCTACCGAGCCGTAGAAGGGGGGCGTATGCTCCTGCCACTGCCCACGGAACCAGTGTTCAATGTCGCTTGATCCGCTCAGAATCCGGGTTTCCAGTTCCTGCAGCGGGCCAGTGAGGGCGGTGGTGAGATGCGGAATCATGAACGGAGTTCCAGCGTTTGGTGACAGCGCCGGCATGCCGGGGATAAGCAACAATCACACAAGGTTATTAATAAGGGCTGTTTTGACGCTTACTGCACTCGACATATGCATGCGTGGTCTGAGACCCTGCCTTCCAATGCCACCATAAGCGGCTGCAATCGGAGCAGGAGCCTTGTCCAGTACTTGTTTATTCTAGCCATGTTGCCCATCCTGCGTGCCACGATCCAGGCAAAAACAAAGGGGCAGGTGCTGCCTGCCCCGATTCATGTGCAATATGCCGGCTATTTTTTCTTGGCCGCGTCGGCCTTCGGTGCAGACGGCTCCTTCAGGCTGCCTCCGGACTGATTGGCCATATAGACAATGGCGCGAGCCAGTTCGTAGTCTGACAAATCAGCTGTACCGCCCTTGGGCGGCATGGCCCCTTTTCCCTTGATGGCGCTTTGCAGCAACCCGTTCAAGCCGAGACCCAGGCGCTTGGCCCAAGCCGCATTGTCACCAATCTTGGGCGCGCCTGCTGCGCCGGTGGCATGACAGGCGGCACAGGCGACTTTGACGATGTCCTCGCCGCTCTTGGCGGCCCCGCCACCCGCGCCGGCATCGGCAACGGTAATTTCAGCGACCGGCTTGATCCGGCTTGCCACAGCCTCGGCTGAAACCAGCGCTTCGTTTGGCGGGCTGACCGAAATGACGAATTTCGCCATCATGATGAGCAGAATGACGGGAACGGTGAAGGCCAGTACACCCACGACAATCAATTGCTGCGGGGTCTTGATGAAGGATTCGTGCTCGTTATTGCTGTCGCTCATGGTCGCTGGCCTTTTCCTGACGTCATGGAACCTCGGATTATAGCCTGAGCGCCTCGTCGAGGAAAAGCCGATTGGACGTTTCACCCTAAAAAACGTAGACTTAGCGCTCTATTGCGCCCGTAGCTCAGGGGATAGAGTATTGGCCTCCGAAGCCAAGGGTCGCACGTTCGATTCGTGCCGGGCGCACCAATTCCCACATGGCAAGTGCAAAATTCAGGCTCATCCGCGTTCAAAAGCGGTACCTGAACGAATTTGCAGGCGGCGGCAACCACAGTTTCATTTACTAACTATGCGTAATGGCAGTGATTTTGGGTTGCCGGAGTCGCAAGTGTAGTGCAGGGAATTCAGCGCCAAATTGCATGCACGGCTGGAACAAAGGCATGTGCAGGGCTGTTTGACCTACATCAACCTGCCATATTGGGTAGCAGGGTATAAATCCCGATGTATGGATTCGGTTGAACGATGCTTGCGCAGGATTACCAATCCAGGCCGAAAATTGAAATGGGGGTAGACGTCATGAAGCTATTTCTGCGTATCAGCCTTGTCACTTTACTGTGTATTGCAGCCAATGCGTTTGGTCAGACTTATCCCAGCAAACCCATCGTCATGATCGTGCCCTTTGCCGCCGGCGGGCCCACCGACGTGCTGGCGCGCACGCTGGCGCTGGCCATGGGCAAGCAGTTGAAGCAAACCATCCTGGTCGAAAACGTGGGTGGGGCCGGTGGCAATATCGGTGTATTGCGGATGGTCAGAGCGACCCCTGACGGTTATACCGTGCTGGTGCATCACATCGGCATGTCGACCAGCCCGGCTCTGTATCGCAAGATGGATTACAACCCGCTGACTGACCTGGCCTACATCAGCCTGATCTCCGACGTGCCGATGACGCTGATCGCAAGGGCCAACTTCCCTGCCAACAACTTCAAGGAATTCGTAACCCACTTCAAGGCCAACAAGGACAAGCTGTCGATGGCCCATGCCGGGTTGGGCGCGGCATCCCAATTGTGTGGGCTGCTGCTGACCAGCACACTGGAAACCGATGTCCTGACCGTGCCCTATACGGGGACGGCGCCAGCCATGACCGCGCTGCTGGGAGGACAGGTCGATTTCATGTGCGACCAGACCACCAACACCACTAACCAGATTCAGAGTGGCAAGGTCAAGGCGTATGGAGTCACCACCAGGACCCGTGTAGCATCGTTGCCCAATATCCCGACGCTGGACGAGCAGGGGCTCAAGGGTTTCGAGGTGGCCGTGTGGCATGCGGTATATGCCCCGAAAAATACGCCCAAGGCAATCCAGGATACGTTGCTGAGAGCCGTGCATGAGGCCCTGAAGGATGCCGACCTCAAGAGCAGCCTGGCCAAACTCGGTACCGAGCCGGTTGCCGCCAATCGCCAGACCCCGGAAGTGTTGCGCGATCACCTCAAGGCCGAAATCGACAAGTGGGCGCCGATCATCAAGAAGGCCGGGCAGTACGCGGATTGATCGTTCCGTGACAGGGGCGGAGTCGGTAACAACCCAGCAGCCCCGCCCTCTGTTCTCAGGCCACCAGCCGGTGCCGTGCGGCGCCGGCATACGACGTGCGGGTCACCATGCCCAGCAGTTCGCGATCCAGCGTGCGCTCGCAATAGCGGGCGGTATCCATCATCAGTTCCAGGTCGAGTCCGGTTTTTACACCCATGGACTCGAACAGCACCACCAGGTCCTCGGTGGGCACATTGCCGGTATTGCCTTCGCCGTACTGGATCTGCGCCGGGTGTCCGCCAATGCCGCCAAATGAGGAATCAAAGTGCGTGACACCGGCCTGCCATGCAGCAATGCAATTGGTCATGGCGGTGCCGCGACTGTTGTGAAAGTGTGCGACGAGTGTCGTGTCGGGCACAGCCGAGCGAAGTTCGCCCACCAATCGCGCCACACTGAGCGGCGTGCCCAGACCGGCGGTATCACCCAGGGTAATGATCCTGACCCCCAGGCTGTGAAAGCGGCGCACGTCCTCAACGACGATGGCAGGATCGACGTCACCCTCAAAAATACAGCCCACAATCATGGACACCACGCCCACCAGCACGAACTTCCCGGCGGTGACCGTGGCCATCTGCTCGATGAGCCGCCATTGCTCCTCGCGGCTGCGGTTGAGATTCTTGCGAGTGTGAGACTCGGTGGCTGAAATCAGGAAACTGATTTCTTCCGGTCCATGTCCCTCGCGATCTGCCGCGAGCGCACGGTTGACCGAATGCATGTTGGCGCAGGTGGCCTTGTAGCGTGTGCTGGCGCGGCGCGTGATGGCTGTCAGCAGCGACTCGGCATCAGCGAATTGCGGCACGTGCTTCGGATGCGAGAACGAGGTTGCCTCGATGCGCGGGAAGCCGATGCGCGTGAAGCGGTCGATCAACTCGACCTTGGTGGCGGTGTCGATAAAGCGCTCTTCATGCTGCAGGCCGTCGCGCGCAAAGCACTCGCAGAAGGTGACGTCGCGAGTGGGGCCGGCCGGCTGGCTTGAAGTCGGGGCTGTTGGCTGGGTCATGGTGTTCCCGATTGCATGGATGTTGTGATTCTATTGCATACGAAAACAGTCTTCATATAATGTATTTTCCACGATATTGATAATAAATTTCGAAATTACCCCGGCTGTATTTTTAGTGAACTGATCACTGGAACTCCGAATTCCTGCGCGGCGACCGCTGCTGCTGAAATAGCGACATCCGTGGGCGCTACGAGGAGGCGCCCTTGCTGCCATCAAGGGTAACGCCTGCGGCAATCAATTCGTCGATGCCGGCCTGGTCGTAGCCCGCTTGGCTCAACACCTCAATGCTGTGTTCCCCGAGCAGCGGTGCATGCCGTGTAATCGCGGGCTTTGCCACCGACCATTCGCCCGGCGGTTGCATGGCGAGCAGGCGTCCTTCGCTCGGATGGTCGATGTGCTCGAACAGGCCGATGGCTTTCAGGTGTTTGTCCTCGAGCAGTGTCTCGAAGGTATGCACCGGAAACGTCGGGATGCCGCTGCCCTCGAGCAACGTCATGATTTCATTCGTGGTGCGCAATGCCAGTTCGTCGGAGACCATCTGGTAAAGCTCGGAGATGTGCTGCGTGCGGCTGCCCATGTCGCGAAAGCGCGCATCGGTCTGGAAGAGCTCGCCCTTGCCGATGCGCTCGAGGAAGGCCCTCCAGTCCTTGTCCGTATACACCACGCAGCAGACCACGCCGTCTTTTGTGGCATAGGGACGGCGCGCGCTCGACATCAGGCGTGGATAACCGAAGTCTCCCAGCGGTGGCTCGAAGGTATGCCCATACAGGTGATCCCCCAGCACATAGGTCGTCATGGTCTCGAACATGGGCACGGCGATCTCCTGGCCTTCACCGGTTTTGGCACGATGATAGAGCGCCGCGTTGATCATTCCCATGGCATACAGGCCGACCGAACGGTCGGCGATGGTGATGGGGAAAAAGCGCGGGATGTCGCCGCTGTGTTGCGCGTTGATCATCGGAATGGCGGTGGCGCCCTGGATGACGTCATCAACGGCGCCGGCTTCGGCATACGGACCCCTCTGGCTGAAGCCGAACATGCCGACATAGATGATGCTCGTGTTGACGGCGCGAATGTCATCGTAAGACAGGCCCAGGCTGCGCATGCTGTGCGGCCGCAGGTTGTAGGTCAGCACATCGGCCGTTGCGGCCAGTGCCAGCAACGCCTTGCGGCCCTCGGGCTTTTTCAGGTCCAGCACGACGCTGCGCTTGTTGCGGTTGAGATTGAGGTAGAGCGGGCCCATGCCTTTGCTGCGCATCGGGCCGATGCCGCGGGTGCGGTCGCCTTCAGGGGCTTCCACCTTGATGATGTCGGCGCCGAGATCGCCGAGAATCTGCGTGGCATACGGCCCCATCAGCACGGAGGTGAGGTCGAGGATTCTGACGTCGGAAAGGGGACCGGGCATGCGTGTTGTCCAGAAAGGTTGAATATCCGGGAAAGTTTGAAATGGCCCGGAAATACGGCGGTTATTCTGACACGGCAGGCATTTGACTGCCGTGTTCGCTACTGGGGGTCGAGGGGGACGTATTCCCCTTTTCAACACCCTGCTATCGCACCATCGTGATGGCAATCCACAGAACAGCCAGCGTGGAAATCGACAGTGGCAGGTAAATTCCCCACCAGCGCACCTGTTGCCGGCGGCGTGCGGTCTCTTCGCGCTCGGCTTGCATCAGGGCCTCAATGTGCGCGGCACTGTCGGCAGCACTGTTCGTTATTTTTTTTGCGACGCATTGTGCGCTTTGTGCAATGGACGTCTGCTCTTTGACAGGTGCCGGCGCTGGAGTCGCTTTGGAAATCGGAGCCGGTTTGTATGGGGTTGCCGGCGCGGCTGCTGCTTTCTGCTTGGCGGCAGGACGGCGGGTGATCATGCGCCGTGCTTCCTCGATGAGCGCGCGTTCCTTTTCCGAAAGACTGGCGTTCTTGTCAGCAGGCATGGCGGATGGCTACATCAGAATGATGTCGTACTGTTCCTGGCTGTAACTGGACTCCACCAGCAGCGACACCGGTTTGGCAATGAAGTCGCTCAGCATGGCCAGCGACGGGGATTCTTCTTCTAGGAACATGTCGATGACCGGCTGCGAGGCGAGGATGCGAAACTCGCGCGGGTTGAACTGGCGCGCCTCGCGCAGGATCTCGCGCAGCACCTCATAGCAGACCGTGCGGGCGGTCTTCAGCACGCCGCGTCCGGTGCACGCCGGGCAGGGCTCGCACAACACATGCTCCAGCGATTCACGGGTGCGCTTGCGCGTCATTTCCACCAGCCCCAGCTGGGTAAAGCCGTTGACGGTAATGCGCGTGCGATCCTGGGCCAGACCCTTGTTGAATTCGGCCAGCACCGCGTTGCGGTGCTCTTCGGAGTCCATGTCGATGAAATCGATGATGATGATGCCGCCCAGGTTGCGCAGGCGCAGCTGGCGGGCGATGACGTGGGCCGCCTCGAGATTGGTTTTGAAAATGGTGTCGTCGAAATTGCGCACGCCGACAAAGCCGCCGGTATTCACGTCCACCGTGGTCATGGCTTCGGTCTGGTCGATGATCAGGTAGCCGCCGGATTTCAGGTCCACGCGCCGGGCCAGGGCGCGCTCGATTTCACCCTCGACATTGTGCAGGTCGAACAGCGGGCGCTCGCCGGTGTAATGCTCGAGCTTGTCCAGTACATTGGGCATGTACTCGCTGGCAAAGGCGTGCAGCTTGACGAAATTCTCGCGCGAGTCGATGACAATATGCCCGGTATTGTCATTGATGAAATCGCGAAGCACGCGCTGCGCCAGCGACAGATCCTGATACAGCAGCGTCGGCGCAGGCGAGGTAAGGCTGCGGGCGCGGATGTCCTGCCACAGTTTTCTCAGGTAGCGGATGTCGTTGGCGAACTCGTCATCAGTGGCCGTTTCCGCGGCGGTGCGGACGATGAACCCGCCGGACTCTTCCGGCGGTAGCAGGTGCGCCAGTTTCTCGCGCAGCAACTCGCGCTCGGCCTCGTTCTCGATGCGCTGGGAAATGCCGATGTGAGGGTCCTGCGGCAGGTAGACCACCAGGCGCCCGGCAATGGAAATCTGCGTGGACAGGCGCGCACCCTTGGTGCCGATCGGGTCCTTGATCACCTGAACCAGTATCGCCTGGCCTTCTGACAGGATATGTTCGATCGGCTTGGGGTCGACGGTGCTGCCATGGCCGCTTTTGCGCTGCCCCCAGATGTCGGCTACATGCAGGAAAGCGGCGCGATCAAGTCCGATTTCGATGAAGGCCGATTGCATGCCGGGCAGCACACGCACGACCTTGCCAACATAGATGTTGCTGACCAGGCCGCGATTGTGGCTGCGCTCGATATGCAGTTCCTGCGGCACGCCCGCCCGCATTACGGCGACACGTGTTTCCTGTGGGGTGATGTTGATTAGTATGTCGTCGATCATATGCTATCCAAAAGGATTATTATTATAAAATGATCATAATGGCATTATCGCCATTCTTCGCCATTCCTCGCTAGGCCACGTCACGCCTGCTTCGGCCGCGCCAGCAGCAGGGCTGTCTCGTACAGAGGCAGCCCCATCACGCCCGAATAGCTGCCCCGCAATTGGGCAACAAATACCGCCGCCCTGCCTTGAATGGCGTAGGCACCAGCCTTGTCCATCGGTTCGTCGCTGGCCACATAGCTGGCGATGTCCTTATCCGACATTTCGCACATGCGCACCCAGCTTTCGCTGACGAGTATGTCGCTTTGGTTATCGTCCCATTGTAGCGCCACGGCTGTGAGCACACGGTGCTCGCGTCCGGACAGCGAGCGCAGCATGCGTCTGGCATCGGCGTGGTCGGCGGGCTTGCCGAGGATGCTGCCGTCCATGCACACGGTGGTGTCTGCCGCCAGCACCGGCAGCATGGCCACTTTCGCCAGTTTGCGTTCGCTCAGGCGGCGCCAGCCCGTTGCGGCCTTGGCTCTGCAAACCCGGCGCACATAGTCGTCCGGAGATTCGCCGGCCAGCGGCGTTTCATCGACATCGAGCTCCCGCGAACTGCCTTCGCGCAAGGCAAGCACTTCAAAGGAAACGCCGATCTGGCGCAGCAGTTCGCGCCGGCGCGGGCTGCGCGAGGCGAGATAGATCCGGGTGCCGCTCGGTGGAAGTTTTGGCATGTCGCCTTATGGGTGGAGAGTCATTCACGATGATACGGATGATTCTGGATGATGGACATGGCCCGGTACAACTGTTCGGCCAGCAGTACCCGCGCCAGTCCGTGCGGCAGTGTCAGGCTGGAAAGGCGCAACTGCAGGGCGGCGCCGGACTTGATTGCGGGGGCGAGACCATCCGGTCCGCCGATGACAAAGGCGAGGTCCCGCCCGGCTCCCATGCGGGTCTCGAGCCACTGCGCCAATTGCACCGTGGTGAAATCGCGTCCGCGTTCGTCCAGAATGATGCACTCGCTATTCCCGGGTATTGCCGCAGTGATGCGTTCACCCTCGGCTGCCATCATCTGCTGCACCGTCTTGCCGCTGGTGCGGGATTCGGCCTTGACCTCGATCAGCGACATGCGTGCAGACTTCGGCATGCGTCCGGCGTAGTCTGCAAACGCGGAGGCAATCCACGCCGGCATGCGATGACCAACCGCGATGACGACGATCTTCATCGTTGCGTGTGGGCGCCTGTCCCTGCAGGCCGAGTCAGGCGCCAGCCTTGGGTTTGGTGGTCTTGCGTGTCCTGCTCGTGGCGGCTTTGACCGGCGACACTTTCTTGGCCACCGAGCGGGTTGCGGTACCCGCCACGGCTTTGGCAGCGCGCTTTGCCGGCCGCTTGGTCACAGCTGCGCTGGCGTCAGCATCGTCTTGTGCTCCTGCCTTGCGCGGCGCGCGTGGTTTGGGCTGGTTCCACAATTCCTCCAGGTTGTAATGGGCGCGCATGGCGGGCTGCATCATGTGCACGATGATGTCGCCAACGTCGACCAGCATCCAGTCATCGCTGTTCTCGCCTTCCACGCCATAGATGCGGCCGCCGGCGGCTTTTACCTTGGCCTGAACATTGTTGGACAAGGCCTTCAGCTGGCGTCCGGAACCGGCGCTGGCGATGATGACCTTGTCGAATAGGGCGGTGATGTGGCTAACATCGAAGACGCTGATGTCTTTGGCCTTGATGTCCTCAAGGGCGGAGACGACGGTTTTTTGCAATTTGGCTGTGGTGATCAATGGATAGGGTCCGAATAAAGGTGATGGGATTGAATATAGGCAAGTACGGTAGCCGGAAGGCTTGTCCCCGGGTGTTCATTCCGGGCCAGGGCGCGACGAATTGCCGTCGCGGAAAGGTCCGAGGGCGGCATCGCAAAGCGCGCGATGTTGCCGGCAGGTTGATCGTCAATGCGTTTCGTGCTGCGTGCCGCCAGTGCCGTGGCCAGCGCAGGTGACAACTGTTCCAGGGCCATCGGATAGCCGGGGCGCTCTGCGACGGCGAAGTGGGTAGACTCAAAAAGCTGTTGCCAGTCGCGCCAGCTATCCAGCGCCATCAGTTGGTCAGTGCCGATGATGAAGGCGAGCGGCACCTGCGGTCCCAGTTCGCGGCGCAACCGCGCCAGCGTGTTGATTGTATAGGTCGGCTCAGCCGAGAGTGCGTCGGCATTGTCCAGTGTAAAGCAAGGTTCCCCGGCGAGCGCCAGTTGCAGCATGGCCAGCCGGTGTTCGACCGGCGTTGCCGGTGCATCGCGATGGCCGGGACGGCCCGAGGGGATCCAGCGTACGCCGCTGAGCCCGAGGCCGGTCATGGCCGCCCGTGCCAGCGCCAGATGCGCGTTATGCACCGGATCGAAGGTGCCGCCGAGGATGCCGATTGCTGCAGTCAAAATGACGGGCGACGAGAACCCGTTTCAGGATCACTGAAACGGGACTTGAAGTAGGGGTGCATGAGGGGAGTTATCCCCTCATATTGAATTGGGCGGTTACTGGCGGACATGGCCGTCGCCGAATACGACGTACTTCTGCGAAGTCAGGCCCTCCAGGCCAACCGGCCCGCGGGCATGCAGTTTGTCGGTGGAGATGCCGATTTCCGCGCCCAGGCCGTACTCGAAGCCGTCGGCGAAGCGGGTCGAGGCGTTGATCATCACCGAACTGGAGTCCACTTCATGGATGAAGCGCTCGGCGCGTGCGCGATCCTCGGTGACGATGGCATCGGTATGTTGAGAGCCGTACTTGGCGATGTGCTCCATCGCCTCGTTGACATCGGCAACGATGCGCACGGCCAGAATGGGCGCAAGGTACTCGGCATACCAGTCGTCTTCAGTGGCCGACTTCATTTGCGGCGCCAGCGCGCGAGCCGCGTCGTCGCCGCGCATTTCCACGCCTTTGTCGGCATAAATCTTTGCCAGTGCCGGCAGCACTCTCGGAGCGATGTCGCGGGCGATCAGCAGCGTTTCCATGGTATTGCAGGTGCCATAGCGCTGCGTTTTTGCGTTGTCGGCGATGCGGATGGCTTTCTCCGGGTCGGCGCGGTCATCGATGTAGACATGGCAAACGCCGTCCAGGTGCTTGATCATCGGAATGCGCGACTCCTGCATCACCCGCTCGATGAGGCTCTTGCCGCCACGCGGCACGATGATGTCGACGAATTCGTTCATGGCGAGCAATTCGCCGACGGCAGCGCGGTCGCCGGTTTCCACTACTTGCACGGCGGCTTCCGGCAGGCCCGCCGCGCGCAGGCCCGCCTGCACGCAGGCGGCGATGGCGATATTGGAATGGACTGATTCCGAGCCGCCGCGCAGGATGCAGGCATTGCCCGATTTCAGGCAGAGCGCCGCCGCATCGGCGGTGACGTTGGGGCGCGATTCGTAGATGATGCCAACCACGCCCAGTGGCACGCGCATGCGGGCGACCTTGATCCCCGAGGGGCGTTCGCGCACGTCGGTGATCTGGCCGATCGGGTCAGGCAGTTGTGCCACCTGTTCCAGGCCCTGAGCCATGGTTTCAACAGATTTGGCCGATAAGGTCAGGCGATCCACGAAGGCGGCATCCTTGCCCGCTGCCTGCGCAGCCTTGATGTCTTTGGCGTTGGCGGCGAGCAGTACCTCACAGTCACGGCGGATGGCCGCAGCCATCGCGATCAAGGCCTGGTTCTTCACTGTCGTCTCGGCGCGTGCCAGCGCACGCGCGGCTACCCGCGCCTGCAGGCCCAGACGATGCATGTACGCTTTGATATCGCGCGGATTGACAATGGTTGCAGTAACAGCATTCATGGGCGAATTTTACGCTTGTCGCAGGGTAGTCGCAGCGCGCAGTGTCTGCGCCAACAATCGATCAGGCACTGCGCTTGCCGCCTTTGCCTGAGTTGCCTGAGCAGGCAACACAGGTCACCGCCGTACCTGCCAGGTACAGGCAGGCGGGCACGATGAGGCACAGGGCGCCAACCAGCAGGGTACCGTTCAATCCGGCGATCATTTCATGGATGCCCTCGACTCCCAGCGCCAGAGTCATGCCGATCCAGTACAGAACCCACAGTGCCGATACAGCGGCCCATCCAACAAACCATGAGCGGTTGTCTTTCATGCTGCAGTCTCCTTAAAGTTCATTTGCATGGTGAGTGCGTGCCAAGTGTGTGTTCGGCCGGATTTTACCGGGGAGATCACCGGATCTGATCATAACGCGTCTTTGCCGGAACGCCAGTTTCACCGGAATGCAGCTTCGATCGCCTTCAGAATATGACAATGTACTGAAATTTGCTGTCAGATCACAGTCTTGTAGACGTTTAGCGGACTTATGTCACAGCCTTGATATTTCTGTCGGCGCGGTATTCAGGCAAAATGCGCCTTGTGCCTGTCTTTTGTGCCGGGCAGTCCTGAATTTCTGGAAGCGATTGAATCATGCTCCTGCCAAATCTGACCTTTTTATTGCTGATCATTATCGAAGGCTGTGCCGGTCCCATGCCTGCGGGCGGGTGTGGGGCCAAGAATTTCAGTGTGCGTGTTCCCTACGAAAAGCTGGAGCAATGCGAAGCTGCGCGAAAAGGCGTGGTGGCGCCCGGCGGGGCTCAGCAGTACATCGTGGCCATGTGTCTGGCCGTTCCCAAGGAACCGAAAGCGTAGTTGCCGGTTTCGACAAGGCTTGTCCTTGTCATTGCGGATCCCTGGCTGAGGAATCCGCTGCGAGGGCAGTATCCTTGGGGGATTCTATTGCGGGTCAGTTGACAGCAGATTCCACACGACGTTCGGCATGACTCTTTTCAGCAGCGCGGCCACCAACGAGCTATCTCGCGCAACGAAAACCGATATTGTGGTGGCCAGCCCGGGGACTGCGCGACAGATTGCGGCCGCGCTGGGTAGTGGTGATCTCCGATCCGGGTGAATCATGGCCGCCGCCGCGGGTAGCGCGCACCACATCAGCCTCCGGGTCTTCGCGGCCGTCGTCGCCGCGCCAGGGATAGGGCCGGTAGGCGCTCGATACCCACTGCCAGACATTGCCGGCCGCATCCTGCATGCCGTAGGGACTGGCGCCGCCTGGGTGCGTGCCTGCCGCTGCGGTGACATTGAAGCCGGCACCGTAATGGGCACGCCCTGCATCCGCCAGTGCATTACCCCAGGGATAGCGTCGTTCATCAGTGCCTCTGGCGGCCTTTTCCCATTCCGCTTCAGTGGGCAGGCGCGCATTGCGCCACACGCAGTAGGCGCGCGAACCGGCCCAGGACACTTCATTGGCCGGGTGATCCTCGAAGCCGCGATCGGCAAGCCAGCGCCCATCGCGGCGATGAATGCGCGCATCGCCGTCATCATCGTCGTAGTAGCGATTGCCGGCGGGACTGCGCGGACCGACTGCCTCCAGAAAGCGCGCGAACTGCGCGTTGGTCACCGGCAGGCGGTCTATCGAAAAAGCCGCCAGCGTGACGCTGTGCGCCGGTCTCTCGTCCGCCGCGCCCTGGTCGCTGCCCATGCGGAAGGATCCGGCTGGGATGGTCACCATGTCTTCGGCAGCTTTGTCTGCGGTGTTTGCCGCACTCGGCCAAAGGCTTGTGCTGAACATTGCCGCCAGCGCGATGAGTGCCTTGGCCGCGATCGTTCGATCTGTCAGGATGCGTCGCATGGCAGCCTTAAAAGTTACAGTTTTTTAGTTGAAATGCATTTAAGGACGAGGTTTTTCAACGATATTGGTTGTCAAATCAAGCAACTATAATTCAGCGCATCCATGCCCGTAGCCGGGGTGTGCAATCAGCAACGCAACCCGGTCAAGCCGCCAGCTTCAATCCCAACTGCAGCAGTTCATCCCAGGCATCGCCCTTGGCTACGCCCTTGGACACGCGGTCGATACGCGCTGCGCTGCTGAGTGCCGCAAGCAGGGTGTCGCGCGACAGTCGTTTCGCGGCGCGGCCAACCAGGGCGATGCGCTGGTCGCCCCACACGCGGTTCTCGCGGCAGGCATCGGCGAGCGCCCGACCGCGCGCCAGTCCTTCCTGCACACGCGCAATGGCGCGTATTTCTTCGGCCACCACCCATAAAATGCGTGGTGGCGCTTCGCCTTCGGCCTTCAATCCGTCCAGCATGCGCAGCAGACGTGGCTTGTCGCCGGCCAGCATGGCCTCGGAGAGTTTCATTGCGTCGTAGCGGGCCACATTCAGCACGGCATCCTGCACCGCTTCAAACGACAACTCGCCCGGCGGCAACAGCAGGCCCAGTTTCAGGATTTCCTGATGCGCGGCCAGCAGGTTGCCCTCGACGCTGTCGACCAGAAAGGCCAGCGTGTCGCGACCGGCCGTTTGCTTTTGGCGCGCCAGGCGCGCCGATATCCATTCGGGCAGGCGCGCACGTTCGATGGGGTAGACGTTGATAGTGACGCCGCTACCGGTGATCGCCTTGAACCAGGCCGAGTTCTGCCCGGAGCGATCCAGCCGCGGCACGGTGATGACGGCGACCGTGTCGCTGGACAGGCCCGCGCTGAAGGCGACCAGGGCGTCACTGCCGGCCGTGCCAGGCTTTCCGGTGGGGATGCGCAGTTCAATCAGCTTCTTGTCGCCGAACAACGACATTCCGGCGGAGGCTCCCAGCACTTCGCTCCAGTCAAAGCTGCGCTCGACGGTGAATACATTGCGTTCGGTGAATCCGGCGCTGCGCGCCTTGGCACGTATCGCATCGGCGGCTTCCAGCGCGAGCAATGGCTCGTCGCCGTGGATGACATAGAGTGGAGCCAGGCTGCGCTGCAGGTGCGCGTCGAGTTGGTCGGGGCGTAGCGTGGCCATCAGGTCCGCTTACTCTGAAGTCGGGGATATACAAGGGGCGCATTTTCGGAACGGCGCCCCTTGTGCGTTGCCATGCAACGTGACCATGATGGCTGCGACTTATTTCGGCTTGGCCGGCGGTGCCGCCTCTGACTCGAGGCTGATTGGTTTGCCGGCGCCGCCCATGCGCCTGAGGATCTGCTGCACCATGTCAGTCTGCATTTCGCGATACAACAAGGTTTCCTCGGCCTCCTTGGCCAGCACCTGCGCGTCATTGAACGAAATGTCGCGCGTGAGGGTGATTTCATTGAGCGGCAGGAATTCGCGGCCGCGCCCATCGACAAGCCGGAATCCGAACTTGTAGCGCAGTTGGAATTCGCGCACGCGCCCGGCGCTGTTCAGCGACAGGATGATTTTCTCGCGCTGGTCCTGGGAAATCAGCAACTGAGCCTGTGCCTGCTCGGCGCTTTCGACGAGTTTCGTCTCGGTGCCCGCTGTGATGTTGCGTTTGAGTTCGACGGCGATGGGGCTGGAGGCCGGCACGTACAGCGTGGTAAAGGGCAGGCTGGTATGCCCGCGCAATTGAAAGCCACAGCCGCCCAGCAGTATTGCCGCGGCAATGACCAGGTGACGAAAACGGGGGAGAAGGTGGGAAAA
>CANKAJ010000069.1 GCA_947479645.1 Betaproteobacteria bacterium
AGTGCGATGATGTCCGCGTGCTTTGCGACGAAGGCGAGGTCCTGGCGGTCCTTGGCCGTCAACGCCGGCAGTTTCAGATCCGTGTCGGGAAGGTTGATGCCTTTTTCATCGCGCAGCTTTGCCGTACCGCCAATGGCACTGCTGATGTGCACCTGCATGCGGTCGGGTTCCATGCTGCGCACTACGCCGGAGAGTCGGCCATCGTCGAGAAACACGCGATGGCCGGGACGCACGCTCTGGAATACCTCGGGAAGCGAGCAACCGACTACCGCTGGTTTGATCGTCCGGCCTGCGCTATCGAGCATAGCGGGCCGCCCCAATAGGTCACCTTTGACAATTTCAAGCATGTCGCCGGCGCGCAACTGAATTGCCTCTGGCACCGCGGGCATTTCTGCGACAACGGCCTGGGCAATGGTACGCCTGTTGCGCCTTAGCGCCATTCGCGTGCGCGGAATGACATAGGCGGTTTCGCGTGCCTCGCAGACACAATAGGACTGCATCGCTTCGATGACTCGCAAACTGCGGTCACGGCCACGCGCGTCGACCAGGCAAACGTGGTCCCCGGGTTGTGCTCTGGCCACCAGGTCGCCTTTCACCGGTATCAATACTTCCCCGCTGTCACCTTCCATCGGGACATTGCAGAAGCGGACTCGCACCGGCACC
This sequence comes from Betaproteobacteria bacterium, assembly GCA_947479645.1. GTDB lineage: Bacteria > Pseudomonadota > Gammaproteobacteria > Burkholderiales > SG8-39 > CAIYPG01. The sequence continues at coordinate 664 of CANKAJ010000069.1, forward strand.
ACCACCTGGCCGAGCCGGTTTTTCTTCGGGCGCCATTTCGCGACGCTCAGTCCGGGTTGAATTGGCCCGGTACGCAATTTGGGACCGGCCAGATCGAATGAAACCAGGCAGGATCGCCCCAGCGCCTTTTCCGCGGCACGCAGGTGTCGAATCATCTGTCCCCATTCGATGGGGCCGTCATGGGCGCAGTTGACGCGCATGATGTTCATTCCCTGCAGCAGCAATTCATGGATAAAACCCGGATCGGCGGCAGCTTCACCGGGCATGGTCACCATGATGCGGGCCTTGCGGTCGGCCGGACTGGGGCCGAGCACAGCGTCGGCGTGATGCTCCAGCGCGGCGTTGCCCTCGTGGATGGAACAAGGCGCCGCCGGCGCGACCGCCGGTCGGGCTGGACTGCCGCCCAGGCGATCCAGCACTTCCAGTACGGCGTCGAGCGAAGCGAGGGTATGGGCTTCCATGCGCCCCAGCGAACTGACCCCCAGAGTGGCCAGATCGTTCTGCAATACGCGAATGTCGTGTTGCCGGACAGCAAGATAGTGAAGCAGGTTGCGCGCGCTGTTGCGCAAGCCGGGGTAGGTTTGCTCAACGGCACCGGCGAACTCCTGTTCCAGAGCCAGCGCATCGCGCCGCAAGCGTTCCACGGCCTGCCGGGATCGCACCACCACAGCCTGACGTGCCAGCCTGGTGTCAGCGGCATTGCGGCTCGTTCCCCGCTTCGGCAAGCGTGGCGGGGAAGCCTTTGTCCTGCTCGATCGTTGCGTTGCCGATTTCACGGGGTGATCTCGTCCGTGCGAATCTTGAGCATGAGCGCCTCGTCGTTGCTCGCCAGCGGCCAGGAGATTTCCACGGCGACGGATTGCATGATGCGTTCCAGGCCGTCCTCCGACTGCGACACGCTGTGATACGGCCTTACGCTCACCCGCGCCGGCGGTTGCAACTCCAGCGTCACACGGCCGCCCATGAACAAGTCCTCCAGCACCACTTTGCCAATGGATTCCCAATCGAATGCCTGGCCGAATCCGCCGGGGATGTTCCCCGCCACGACATAACGACCGGCCACGCCGTCGCAACTGGGCATCGCGATAGCCAGGCGCGTGCGCATTGCGGCCCCTGCATATCCCTGGCAGGCATACCGGGTGGTCATGGTGTTGCCGTTGAGCTCGATAACCTTGCCGACCAGTCCCCCGTCGAGTTTCATCTCGAATGCCACCGAGGTCCCGGCAGCAGTCGCTGCGACTTCGCGGTAATCATTCAGAGCACTGGCCGCTGCGCCGTTGCGCATCAGTGAGTCGCGAAGCATGCTTTGCGGTTCTGCATCAGGCGCGGCTTCAGCGGCGGTGACAGCGTGTTTGAAGCTGATCTGATCATGGGGTGAGGCAATACCGCCATTATTTGTCGACTCGGTTTTTGCCGATGCGATCGACCGGTGGTAATGCTCACCATGCCGGCGCAGGGTGTCGCCGAAATTCTGTCCGAGCCGGTAGTCGTCCAACTCGATGACTGTCGCCGTACCATCAAGCTTGATCACCGCCTGCAACTTTTCGTTGTGCAGGAACAGTTCATCGAAGCCGTCGAAATCCGGGTCTGAACGAGTCGACGGCAGTCGTGGCTGCAGCTTGTCCAGCGCGGCTTCGAGACATACCAGATTCCGGTAAATGCCGCGCCGCAGGTGCGGCAGGTACAGTCCGCCGAACAGGCCATGCCAGTAGGCATCGTTTGCCTGCGCAGCATAGAGCAGGGTGCGCAATGCCTCGGATTGGTGTTTGGGCGCAAGTGCCGCGAAGCGGCCGGACAACTCCAGCATGCGCTTGTGCATCCAGTTGGCTTCCGGATAGCGCATCAGGAAATTCTTCCAGATGCCCCCGCGCAGGAAGGGCTTGTGCGTGTCGAACCGCCCGCTGGCCTTTGATTGCGCCAGCAGATCCCCATAGGCGGATGCCGCCTGCGGCGGCAGTGTCCATTCATTCATCTCGACATAGGACACCGTCGGCAGGTAAATGGTGCCTCGCGTGCGCCGTGTCGAGTGATAGTCGGCAAAGGTCTGTGTCCTGACCTTTGGAGAAGCGAGCACTGTCTCGATGAACATTTCGAGCCAGCGTTTCTCGTAGACCCATTCATAGGTCTTGGGCCAGACGCCGAATTTCTCGATGTCATCAAAATAGATGGCGGTTGCATCATTGGATTTTTCCGCCAGGCTTTCGATATAGGAGACTGCCTCGGCCGCCGGCGTGAAGGGAATGCGATAACGCAGCGCTTCTGAAATTGGAAAGAGATCCAGCCGTCGACCGTCTTCCTCGGTGGTGAAGTAGCCCCCCAGTTCATCAATACGGGCACCGGTGCACAGGAAGTGATAGTCATCAACGGTCACATACTTGATGCCACAGTCGGCCAGCGAGGGAACGACGGTGGCTTCCCAGACCCGCTCGGTCAGCCAGGCCCCGGCCGGGCGCGAGCCGAAACGCCGCTCCAGCTTGGCTGACAGGAGTTCAATCTGGCCGATGCGATCGCGTTGCGGGATGACCGCGAGCACCGGCTCGGCGTCGCCGGCGCCGAAGAGCTCCACCTGCCCGCGCGCCGACATCTCTGCGAGCATGCGCATGTCGTCGGGAAAGCGCTCGCACAGGTAATCGAGCAGCGGGCCGCTGAAATGGGCGGCGAAGCGAAATTCCGGGTAACGGTAGAGCGTTTGCAGGAACGGCCGGTAGCAGCGCTCGTGCGCATGGTCAATCACTTCGGGAAAGTTGCCTGTGGGCTGGTGCGCGTGTACGCCGAAAAGCAGGGTGGTTGGATTGCTCGAGCTCATTTCAATTCATCTCTTATGAAGCACGGCGCATCGTGCCACCGGATTCCGGATTGCCGCTGCCGTGACTGATGGGAGCCCTGAGTTCGGGCGGCACCTCCAATTGCAGTTCGCGATAGAGGTTCGAGATTTTCATGCGGTACAGATGGTCAAAACTGGTCACCGCTTCGGCCGGGTTGTAGTCACCGAACCACCAGAACCAGTCCGAGCTTTCACAGTCGGCGAGCTGGCGCCGCGCCGCGTCGATGCGTTCCTGGGGAAGCCGGCCTTCGGCCAGCACCCGGTCGAAACAGGCCTTAGCCGTCGCCAGCAGATCCCAGGCGCGGTTCTTGTCCGGCGAACCGATCCAGGTGGCCAGGTTGCCGTAGACCCAGCTTCCGGGCACCACCCCGGGTAGCGGCGCCGTGGCAGCGAACGCGGGGAGGGTGGCGGCGTGGTCCTGTCGCGCCTGCAAATAGCTTTGATATCCGTGCGTGCGTATGGCCGGATGGGATTCAAGGCGGTCGTACAGCGCGGAAAAAAAGTAGAAGGCGTTGTAGGGGTAGAACTCCCAGGCGTTCTCGCCATCCAGTATGACGCTGACCACCGGCCGCTCTCCCGCGGGCGCGGCCGCCGCGATGCCTTCGACTTCCTGGATGAAATTGGCCGCGGCATCTTCGCCGCGCCATTTCGAGTACTGGAATCCGATCAGGTCGGAAAGTCGTTCATCGCGAAAAAAACAATGTATGTCACCGGCGTTCGTGGTGATTCGATAAGGACGATACAAGTCCTGGTTGCGGACAAAGGTGCGGGCGCCATCGGCGCGCAGCGTATTGGCGAGCACGCTCTCGCTCGACGCGGTCCAGGCGAGGCCCTTGGCTGCAAAAAGGCCCAGTACCGGGTTCGATATGGCACCTTCCGACGGCCACATGCCCTGCGGCGGGGCGCCGAAGCGCCGCGCGTGGCTCTCCACGGCCATGCGCACGTGTGCTTCGATACGCTCGGCGCCACCCGGGTAGGCCGGCGCCAGCGGCAGTTCAACACCGGGCTGAGTAGCGTGTGCCGACTTGAAGTCGAACATCAGGGGCGACAGCGGATGGTAATGGGGGCTGCAGGAAAGCTCCACCTTGCCGCGCTCGGCAAGACGGCGATAGCGGGGAATCAGATCAACGATCCGGCTGCCGATCAGCGTGAATAATTCCATCCGGTGGGCATGGCTGAAGCCGGTAGCGATGCCAGCCAGGCGCGGAAACGTCTCCGATTCGCGTCGCACCGTTTCACCCAGCCAGGACAGGTGATACCAGGTCACGAGGTCGAACACGTACTGGTCCGAGAGATAGAGAAGCGCATGTTCACCCTGTGCATCAAGCTGCTGGAATAATTCGTGCAACTTGCGGTATGCAGGATAGGGCGTAATCATGTTGTGGTGATTGGCGCGGAAGCAGCGATCCATCGCCAGCAGTCGCTCCGCGCTGGTCAGCGGTTGCGCATCCGGCCGTGCCAGAAGCGACAGCAGTGGATCGCGCAGGTGTGACGAGGAAAACTGTTCGGCGTAGTCTTCGATCTGGTCGAGCAGCACCGGCGCAAAATTTACCACGGCGCGCACGCCCGGATGGCGCTCCAGATGGCCGGCCATGTCGGTGTAGTCCTTGATTGCATGCAGATACACCCACGGCAGCATGAATTGCCCCGTTGCATAGTTGCGATAGTCCGGCTGGTGCATGTGCCAGGCCAGTACCAGGTCAAGCGGTCGCGTGTCGCTCATGCGTTTTCCTTCCTGCCACACATCATGTAAAAATCCTTTGAACTGAGTAAGGGTTCATTTCAGAATGAGGAGAGATTTCCATCGCACACCGCTATGCATTGTGAACGTTCTGTCCGAGCATTTCCGGCGTAATCAGGGTGATGCCCAATGGTGTCACCAGAAATCGTTTGCGGTCTTCATCAGGATCGAGTCCGACCGTGAGTCCCTCGGGAATGCGGCACTTGCGGTCCACGATCACACGCCGTAACACGGCGTGCCGTCCGATGTCGACGGCGGGGAGGATCACCGAATCCTCGATTTTCGAATAACTGTGCGCGTACACCGCCGAAAAAAGCACTGAGCGGCGCACTTCGGCCCCGCTCACGATGCAGCCACCCGAGGTCAGGGAATCCACGGCATAACCGCGCCGACCATCATCGTCGAACACGAATTTTGCCGGTGGCAGTTGTTCCTGATAGGTCCAGATCGGCCAGTCTTCGTTATACAGGTTCAGATCGGGAGTCACCCGAGTTAGTTCGATGTTGGCCTGCCAGTAGGCGTCAATGGTGCCCACGTCGCGCCAGTAGGGTCTTCCGTCGTTCATGTTGACACACGAATCGGAAAACCGGTGCGCAAAAAGGTTGGCGCGCTGTTTTACCAGATGGGGAATGATGTCCTTGCCGAAGTCGTGACTGGAGGCGCTGTCTTGCGCATCGCGTTTGAGCTGTTCGTAAAGGAATGCCGCTTTGAATACATAGATGCCCATGCTGGCCAGCGCGGTATCGTCGCGTCCGGGTATCGGCGTTGGTGACGCCGGCTTCTCGGCAAATCCGGTGATGCGGTACGAGTCATCCACGCTCATGATGCCCAGCCCGCTGGCGTCGGCCAGCGGCACCTCCACGCAGCCTATGGTCATGTCGGCATCGCGCTTGACGTGCTCGATGAGCATGCGCGAGTAGTCCATTTTGTAGACGTGGTCGGCGGCCAGCACCAGCACATATTTCGGGCCATGCAACTGCATGATGTCCAGGTTCTGCAGTACTGCATCGGCGGTGCCCAGGTACCAGGCGGTCGCGGATTTCTGTTGCGCCGGCAGCAGTTCCACAAACTCGTCAAAGCGACCGTCGAAAAACGACCAGCCGCGCTGCACATGGCGAATCAGGCTCTGCGCCCGGTATTGCGTGCAGATGCTAATGCGCCGGATGCCCGAATTGACGCAGTTGGACAAGGCGAAGTCGATGATGCGGAACTTTCCGCCGAACGGCACGGAGGGCTTGGCTCGCCACTCTGTAAGCGGTCCCAGGCGCTCGCCCCGTCCCCCGGCCAGAATCATGGCGAGCGTATGCCGGGTCAACTGCGACAACCCCGGCGCGGCGGACTCGATGTTGTTGGGGCGATACGCCAGAGGCGCGTTTTCCGGTTTGAATGACATGGAATTTTCTCCTCCTTAAGCTGCATACGTGCGGCAGGTTGGTCCCGGCACCCCTATAATGGAATCAATATGCCTGATGACTCCAATACCGTATCCCCTGCTTCCCGTGCGTCGGCAGCAGACCTGCTGGCTGCGCGTCTGCACGACCCGAAAAAATATCTCGGCCTGCATTTTGAGTCGGGCCAGTGGATCGAGCGGCTGTTTGCTCCGCACGCGTCGCAGGTCTGGGTACGCACCAGCGACGGTTGGCAAGCCTGTATTCGCGCGCACACGCAGGGAATCTTTGAATATCGTTCTGCCGGGCCCGTGCCAATGCCCGTCGGTATCCGTGTGGAAGAAGGCGGCAAGCGCTTCGAGACATTTGATCCTTACGCGTTCGGCCCGGGTATTTCCGACGACGACCTTTTTCTGTTCAATGCCGGCAGGCTGCATCAGGGTTATCGGGTCCTTGGTGCGCAACCCATGGTCATGGACGGGATTCCCGGCGTGCGTTTTGCAACCTGGGCGCCCAATGCCGGGCGCGTCAGCGTCGTCGGTGACTTCAACCGCTGGGACGGCCGTGTTTATCCCATGAACGCGCGTGGCGCGAGCGGAATCTGGGAGCTGTTCATTCCGGGAATTTCTGCCGAGGCACTTTACAAGTTCGAGATCCGCAACCGCGATACCGGTCATGTCGTAGTGAAAGCCGACCCCTACGCGCGCGCCTTCGAATTCCGGCCGAACACGGCGGCGCGGGTGCAGGCGCCGGCCGGCCACGTCTGGAGCGATGGCGCATGGCTTCAGACTCGCGCAAAGCAAGACTGGCTGCACGCCCCGATGAGCATTTACGAGGTGCATGCCGGATCGTGGCGCCGGCATCCGGACAATCGCTTTTACAGCTACCGCGAACTGGCCGACGCGCTGGTACCTTATGTCGTGGAGTGCGGTTATACGCACGTTGAGTTGCTGCCCATTTCCGAACATCCGCTGGATGAATCCTGGGGCTATCAGAGCACCGGCTATTTCGCTCCCACCAGCCGGCACGGAGACGCCGACGGATTGCGCGAGCTGATCGACCGCCTGCATGCGGTCGGTGTGGGGGTGATTCTCGACTGGGTTCCGGGGCATTTTCCGATGGATGCCTGGGCGCTGGCACGTTTTGATGGCACCGCGCTGTACGAGCACGAAGATCCGCGGCGCGGCGTGCATGCCGACTGGGGCACGCACATTTTCAATTTTGGGCGCAACGAAGTCAGGAGTTTCCTGCTTTCGTCGGCGCACTACTGGCTGTCGGAGTTTCATTTCGACGGCTTGCGAGTGGATGCGGTTGCCTCGATGCTCTACCTGGATTACTCGCGCAAGCCCGGCGAATGGCTGCCCAACCAGTTTGGGGGCAGGGAAAATCTGGAGGCCATCGAATTTCTGCGCCAGTTGAATGTCATGGTGCACGCGGATTTCCCGGGAGCCCTCACGCTTGCCGAGGAATCCACGGCCTGGCCGATGGTGTCGCGGCCCGCCTATCTGGGTGGGCTGGGGTTCTCGATGAAATGGAACATGGGCTGGATGCATGACACGCTGTCCTATATGCAGCATGACCCCATTCATCGCCGCTTTCACCATGACAAGCTGACCTTTGGCCAGCTGTATGCCTACACCGAAAACTTCATACTGCCGTTCTCCCATGATGAGGTGGTGCACGGCAAAGGCTCGCTCATCAACAAGATGCCGGGAGATGCCTGGCAAAAACTGGCCAACCTGCGCCTGCTGTTCAGCTACCAATACACCTATCCGGGCAAGAAGCTCGGCTTCATGGGAGGCGAGTTCGGGCAATGGCGTGAATGGAATGCCGCGGGCGAGCTCGAATGGAAACTGCTTGCCGAGCCCGGGCATCAGGGCCTTTCCAGGCTTGTACGCGATTTGAATCATCTTTACCGTCAAAGCCCTGCTTTATATGCATTGGATTTCGAGAGCGCCGGCTTTCGCTGGATTGACTGCCATGATGCTGACCAGTCTGTTGTCGGTTACCTGCGTTATGCGCCTGACGGCTCCTATATCGTCGTGCTGCTGAATTTCACTCCGGTACCGCGCCCCGGTTACCGTATCGGCGTCCCCGCAGACGGGCGGCACGAGGAGGTGCTCAATAGTGACTCTGCCTATTACGGCGGCAGCAATCTTGGAAACTCAGGTGCCATCAATGCCCAAGCCAAGCCCTGGATGAATCTGCCCTTCTCCCTGGTACTGACCTTGCCTCCGCTGGCGTCAGTCGTACTGCGGCGTTCCTGAAGGCGCATTCCTAAATCAGCGTTTCATTTTCCTTTTTCGTTATGGACTGGATGCGGGAGCGTGCATCGCCCGTATCTCCCCTAAGCCGCGACATCGGCAGAGTCAACGGGCGGCCAGAAGCTGCTCAATTTCCGCTTCAGCTGCAATCCAGTCCTCCAACTCGTTGCCGGGGCTGAAGCCGCGTTCCGCGGCCCTGTAATAGGCGGCTTGGGCGACCATCTCATAGCGTTGCTGCGGTGAAATTCCATCCACAACTTTTGGCTTGCGCCGGCTCGCCGACACACCCGACCTGGGCTTTGCCGGTGCGGATTTCGCCCTCGTCGCCCGAACCGGTGCCTTTTTCGATTCTTTGACCTTTTCGGACTCTTTCATGCTGCAATTCCTTCCATTAGTGCGTTTGCGTCAATTTAATCCCATAAGGTTTCATTATCTTGACGGTGATCAAGAGATTTCGGCTTAATTCTCCAATCCGATCGACATTACCGATCGAAACTGCCGTGACCTGATCCTGAAACCCGGAAGAAACTCACAGCCGTTCGGCCAGCACCCTTGCGCCATGAAGGCCCAACTGCGGGTCCGTAACGACATGCACCGGAATCCGGCACATCAAACCGGCATGTGAGCCTTTGTCGCGGAATGATGCAAGAAATCTGCCAGCCACCAACTGCGGCAGAATTGCCGGTGCAATGCCCCCGCAGATATACACGCCGCCGCGCGCCAGCATGGCAAGGGCGTGGTCACCTGCGACGGCGCCGTAGCTGGCGATAAACAGATCCAGCGCTGCCTGTGCAGTAACATCGCCTTTGAGCGCACTGGCGATGATGAAGGCGGTGTTCACCTTGGGTCCGGGGGGCGTCGATATCGCACCATTGTGGTGCAGGCAGAATTCGTGGATTCGCACCAAACCCGGACCACTGACGACGTGTTCCACCGTCACACGACCTTCGCGAGCGCGGATATCCTGCCAAAGTGCGGCCTGCATCGCATCCTGCGGGGCGTAGCCCATATGCCCTCCTTCGCCGGCAATGGCACGGTAGCCCGCCTCGGTCCATACCGAGAAGGCAACGCCAAAACCCGTCCCGGCCCCGAGAGCGACCCGATGACCTTGCGCATCCGGTTCACCAGCCTGCAAAGTGACGAGCGCATTGCCGGCCAGCGCTTCAATGCCATGCACGGCGGCTTCGAAATCATTGACCAGCCTCACTGATGCAATATTCAATGCCCGAGCCAGTTCGCGCGCATCGATTTCCCAGGGCAGGTTGGTGACCTTGACATGGTCGCCCGATACCGGCCCGGCAATGCCGAAACAGGCACGTTGAATGTCTCCGGGGCGTCCACCGGCAGCCGTATATTCGTGCAGGAATGCCCTGACCATTTCAAGGAAAGTGGCGAACGCTGCAGATTCGTATCTGCGCTCAAACCGCATTTTGTCCGCCATTCCCGGCGACGACAATTGCAGCAGTACCTTCGTTCCACCGATGTCACCAGCGAGATTCATTTGTCTGCCCCTCATCAATTTCCGATAGCGGGTCCGGACCCGCTGTTTGCGTTGCTGTGCCTGCACCATGGGCAGGGTTCATATTGTTCGCGTGAATCCATTCAGCGGTGCGATATGTTCGCTCACGTAGAATGTGCTCCATACATTGATCTGTCCATCCAAAGTCCAGGTCCCACAACATGGCTCAATCCAGCACTACCATCCTGTTTGTCACAGCAGAATGTGCGCCACTGGTAAAAACCGGCGGTCTTGGCGACGTCGCGGGTTCCCTGCCCGGGGCACTGCTGCGGCATGCCATCGATGTCAGGATTCTGCTCCCGGGATACCGCAGTGTGTTGAGCTCGGTCAAGACTGCGCGCGAACTGGCCCGGTTTGCGGCGACTGAACATTTTCCCGCATGCCGTGTGCTGGAGGGCGGGACAGTGCATGGCGTTCCGCTCATGCTCGTTGATTGTCCCGTCTTGTATGATCGCGATGGCGGGCCTTACCAGGACGCGCAAGGCCTGGACTGGCCGGATAACGCGCTGCGCTTCGGCCTGCTTTGCAAGGTGGCTGCCGATATTGCCGGGCGTGATTCGCCCTTGGGATGGCGGCCCCGGCTTATCCATTGCAATGACTGGCAGACCGGGCTGGTACCCGCTTATCTGCGCTTTGGTGCTCCAACGGGTGCTCCCACGGGTGTTCGCACGGTATTCACTATCCACAACCTTGCCTATCAGGGCCTGTTTCCCGCCAGTGCGGTTGCGGACCTGGGTCTTCCGCCCGAAAGTTTCGGGATGCAGGGGCTGGAATATCACGGGCAGCTGTCGTTTCTGAAGGCGGGGCTCTTTTACGCCGATGCGATTACCACGGTGAGTCCGACCTACGCCCGTGAAATCCAGGCCGAGCCAATGGGGATGGGAATGCAGGGCCTGCTGTCGGAACGCAAGGCTGTGCTTAGCGGCATCCTGAATGGAATCGACCTGGACACCTGGAACCCGGTGAGCGACGCACACATACCCCGGCACTACGATGCCGCCAGTCTCGTGCTCAAGGCGGATAACAAACGGGCGCTGCAGCAGCGCTTCGGCCTCACAGGCGGGCGTGACATTCCGCTGTTCGCCACCATTTGTCGTCTGGCGCATCAGAAGGGCATGGATCTCATTCTGGCCATTGCCGACGCACTGCTGGCATTGCCGGCCCAGCTGGTGGTCTGCGGAACGGGGGACCCGGCGCTGGCGGAGGCATTGCAGGCACTGGGGCGGCAACATCCGGACAAGGTGGGCGTATTCATCGGCTACGACGAGCAGCTGGCGCACCTGATCGAAGCCGGTGCCGATGTATTCCTCATGCCCTCGCGATTCGAGCCCTGTGGCATGAACCAGATGTACAGCCAGCGTTATGGCACTGTTCCCATCGTGCACGCCACGGGTGGCCTTGCTGATTCGGTCACCGATGCCACGCCGGAGGCGTTGCATGCGGGCCTGGCGACCGGTTTTGTCTTTACGCCCGGAACCAGCGAAGCACTGCTGGAGGCGGTGCTTCGCGCGGTATCGGTATTCCGCAACCCGCAGGCCTGGAGCGCCATTCAGGCCGCCGGCATGCGGGCCGATTTCAGCTGGACGGCCAGCGCTGCGCGCTATGCGGACATCTATCGGCAGCTTGGCGTCTGCGACGTTTGAAGCCCGGCGCTGGCTCGGCCCTAGGCCCAGGTCATCAAGCCGAGCTCGAAGCGATGCGTGAGCAGGTTGTGGTGCGGAGAGCAACGGATCCGGTATTGCAGCCGGCCACACAATTCGGGCTCAAGGTTAAGGACGAATCGCGTTTCTCCGGCTTCGGTTTGCGTGCCGTCGGCCACGAAAGCGCCATGGTCCGGTCCGCCGTGGTGCTGCCGGCCCGCTTCGTCTTTTTCGAAGATCAGCTCAACGACGACGTCTGAAGGTTTCAGCCCGCCCAGCGTTGCTGCGACTTCGATCAGCATTTTTTCACCGAACGGGATGCGGCGTTGGGGAATATCAAGACGCCGCAGCGACACCGAGGGCCATGCCGCCCGCACCCGTTGTTTCCAGGCCGCGATATCGTTCGCCCCCTGCAGATTTCCTGCGGTGTAGCGGTGCACCTGTCTGGCGACCGGAAAATAGAATTTGGACAGATATTGCCCTACCATTCGTTCAGCGCTGAACTGCGGCAGGATGCTGGCCATGGATCGCTTGGCCATTTGAATCCACTGCGGTGAAAAGCCCATGCTGCCACGCGCGTAGTAAAGGGGAATGATCTGGTCCTGGAGTATTTCGTACAAGGTCGCAGCCTCTTCGCGGTTGCGGCGACTTTCCTCCTGGTTTTCCCGGGCTGGCTTGATCGCCCAGCCATTGCCGCGCTCATAGCCTTCACCCCACCAGCCATCCAGCACTGACAGGTTGATGACGCCATTCATGCCCGCCTTCATTCCGGACGTTCCGGACGCCTCGAGCGGATAAAGGGGATTGTTCAGCCATACGTCCACGCCGGATACCAGCCGGCGCGCCAGACGCAGGTCGTAGCCTTCGATGAACAGGATCTTGCCCTCGAACTCGGGCAGTCGTGACATTTCCACGACTTGACGAATGAGATCCTGACCGGGGCCGTCGGCCGGATGGGCTTTACCCGTGAACAGGAACAGTACCGGCCGTTCTGGATTGGACAAAATGCTGTGTAACCGTTCGCGGTCCTCAAAGAGCAGCGCGGCGCGTTTGTAGGTGGCGAACCGTCGGCCGAAACCGATGGTCAGTACGTTGGGATCATCCGGATTGGCATGCCTGAACAGACGATCCAGGTGCGCCTCGCTACCCTGGTTGCGGTAGTGCTGCCGACTGCTGCGGTAGCGAATGAGGTGCAGCATCCTTGTTTTCAGGTATTGGTGCACCGACCAGAAGATATGGTCGGGCAACTGATCCACATGGCTCCACCACGAGCGATCGAGCATATGCTGGCTCCAGTCGGCGCCCATATAACGCTCGAACGCGTGGATCCAGTCATTGGACAGAAACGTGGGCACATGCACGCCATTGGTGATGTAGTCCACCGGATTTTCCTCAGGCTCTACCTCGGGCCAGAACTCGCGCAGCATGCCGGCCGAGACACCGCGATGAATGCGTGATACCCCGTTATGGTGCCGTGAGCCGCGTATTGCCAGTGCGGTCATGTTGAAATCCGGGCTGGCCGACGTGCTTCCGAGCGCCATCAGCGCGCTATGGCTGATGCCGGTGTCCTGGCAGTAGGAACCGAAATAGCTGCGGATCATGTCCTCGTGGAAATGGTCATGGCCCGCCGGCACGGCAGTGTGCGTGGTAAAGATGGTGGCTGCGGCTACGGCTTCGAGCGCCGCATCGAATGCAACGCCCTGTTTGATCAGCTCGCGTACCCGCTCCAGCACGAGAAATGCCGCGTGCCCTTCATTGATATGCCAGATGGTCGGCTTGAGTCCGACCGCTGCCAGTGCGCGGGCACCACCGATACCGAGCAGTATTTCCTGCTCGATGCGCGTATTGCGATCCCCGCCGTACAGTCGGTGCGTGATGCGGCGGTCCTGTTCGTTGTTGGAGGCGAGGTCCGTGTCCAGCAGATAAAGCGAGACGTGGCCAACCTGAACGCGCCATAACTTCACTTCCACCTGGCGTCCGGGCAATTCGACGTGAATATGTGTTTCGCTGCCGTCCGGTTGGAGTACCGGGCTTATTGGCAGTTCGTCGAAATCGGAATCGGAATACACCGCATGCTGTCGCCCCTCCTGATCGATGGTCTGGGTGAAATAGCCCTGTCGGTAGAGCAACCCGACACTGACAAAGGGCAGGCGCATGTCGCTGGCCGCCTTGCAGTGGTCGCCGGCGAGGATGCCAAGGCCGCCCGAGTAGATCGGCAGGCTTTCATGAAAGCCGAATTCGGCGCAAAAATAGGCGATCAGATCGGAGCCGCCCAGCCATTCCGACCCGTTGCGGCGCGACGGTTCCGAATGATAGGTATCGTAGGCTGATAGAACGCGGTTGTAGTTGTTCAGAAACAACGAATCCTCGGCTGCAGCCAGGAGCTTCTTCTCATCAACGCGCCTGAGAAAAGCCTTCGGGCTGTGGCCTACCGCATTCCACAGGGCGGGATGAAGCTGGCCGAACAACTCGCGGGCATGGTGGTCCCAGCTGTACCACAGGTTGTTGGCCAGTTCCTCCAGGCGCGACAGACGCACCGGGACTCTCGGATTGACGTCAAGCAGGTATGGCGTTGCGGACTTCATGGGATGGGACTTTCAGGTCAGGCATGAGGGACTGCATGACCTGAATTTTATCGGAACGTTGCCGCTACCTGCCAGCCTTTGACCACACAGGGATGGGGGGATCTTTTATTTTAAAGGAAATGATTATATTTTACCTGAGGAGTATTATCATATGTACGATCAATATCGTAATTGATATTAATTGACAAATTTTACTCAGGCGACTGCAACTCCATTGGAGCGTCTTTTGCTGCGGGATACCTGAAACGAGCGGGCTAACCCAGCAGGTCTTTAGTGGATTGCCCCACCCGCGGAGCACCCGATCGGATTGACGGGCGTACACCATCAATCGAAAAAGGCAACCCAAGGAATTGCGTTCCCTCTTCCGGTACAGACTGCATTTGTCCCAGTGCCGCAACCTGCGCATGATCCAGCGCCTCGGCGATTGTGTTGATCGGGGTGCAGGGCACGCCGGAGTCAGCAAGCAGCGTCAGCCATTTTTCGCTGGGTGCGCTGGCGAAAATTGCCTCGATCTGCGGGATCAGCACAGCCTTGTTTTGCAGGCGGGCACGATTGTCCTTGAACAGGGGATCGCTAATCCACTCCGGGCGTGAGATGGCCGTGGCGAATTTGGCGAACAAACGATCATTGCCGACGCAGACCAGGAACGGCCGGTCGGACGCCTGGAAGGATTGATAGGGAACAAAATTCGGGTGACCCGAGCCATGGAGCTTGGGTTGCGCAACTGCATTGGCAATGGCATCAGTGTGCTGGCAGCCCCATACCAGCGCTGTTTCCAGCAGCGACGTGTTCAATATGCCGCCGCGCCCGGTTTGCTTGCGCCGGTGAATGAGCGACAGAATACCGATCGCCGCCCACATGCCAACGCCCTGGTCACAGACGGCCACGCCGATGCGAACGGGCGGATCACCGGGATTTCCGTTGATGCTGGACAGGCCGCTGAAGGCCTGCACCAGGGGTTCATAACCCGGCGCCTGGCTGAGCGGACCGACATGACCAAACGCGGAGATTTCACAGTAGATCAGGGCTGGATGGCGTTCGCAGAGGGTGGGGCCATCCAGTCCCAGCTTTTCCATCGCGCCAGGACGCATATTGTGGATGAGGACGTCGGCTGTTGCGATCAGGCTGTCAAGCTGATCGCGAGTCGGTCCTTTCAGGTCAACCGCCACCGATTGCTTGTTGCGGTTGAAGATATGAAAGTTCAGCGCATCACCATGCTTGAAGGCAGGCCCCATGCGGCGCGAGTCATCACCTTCCAGGCGCTCCACCTTGATGACTTCGGCACCCAGATCCGCCAGGATTCTCGATCCGAATGGTGCTGACAGCACCTGGCCAAATTCCAATACACGGATTCCGGACAAGGGCAAATTATCGTGCGACATGATTGGATTCTTCAGTGAACTGTTCGTGTTGCTGTGTGTCTGGCTTCATTGGGGCGTGATATTGGCGATGCTCGACAATTCCTTCCATCGCACCAGTTCATCGACAAGATACTTGGAAGCGGTGGCGGGCGTGGAGCTGGTGCCGTCATAGCCGAATGCGGTCAGTCTTTCGGTGGTTTCAGGGCGCGCGAGGAAGGCACTGATTTCCTTGCTGAGCCAGTCCTTGATTTCGGCGGGCGTCCCGGCGGGTGCTGCCATGCCGACCCAGGAGTTGACTGCGAAGCCCTTGAAGCCACTTTCATCAAGCGTGGGAAGGTCTGGAACCAGTGCCGAGCGCTTCAGGCCGGTCACGGCCAGTGCTTTGACCGTTCCGGCCTTGACCATTGGCGTGCCATTGAGCTGGTCAAGTACGGCCATCTGTATGCTGCCACCCGCAATGGCAGCCAGCAGGTCGCCTGTTTTGGTGTACGGAACGCTGGTGATATTCACGCCGGCCATTTTTTTGAATAGTTCCGACGCTGCCAGCGAGGTGACACTGCTGCTTCCGTAAAACAATCCTGCCGGCTTTTGTTTGGCAAGCGTAACCAGTTGCGCCACTGTGGCGGCCGGCACCGATGGATGCACGGCAAGAATATTCTGTCCGACGACGATGATGGCCACCATGGCAAAGTTCTTCACCGGGTCGAAGCCAAGATCCTTGTACATGTAGGGACTGGCGGCGAGGGTGCCATTGGTTGCCATCAGCAGCGTGTAGCCGTTCGGCGCCGCGTGCGCGACTTCCCGTGCCACGATCATGCCGAAGCCGCCGGCCTTGTTTTCGACGATGAAGGTCTTGCCGCTGTTCGCGGTGATCGTTTGCGTCAGCAGGCGGGTCAGGCCGTCGGTTGTCGAGCCGGGTGCAAATGGCACAAATACCCTGATTGGCTTGGCCGGATAGGCAGGTTCCTGGCCGTAGCCTGATGGGGCTGCGAACAGCAATATGGCTGCGATCAGCGCAAAGAGCGCCGAATGTTTTCCATGGTAATAGCGGTGCTTCATTGTGCTCACTCCTGTTGGCAATTGGGCGGCGAAGTTCCGGTACGACACGGGTTCGGCCGGTTTGCAGGACCGTGTCCTGGTGTGATTACTTTTTTTGCTTGCGATCGAGGAACGCCGTCATCATGCGATGCGGTTCATCGGTCTTGTAGGCTTCGGCATAGATTTGAATGCCGGACCGTGCCGCTTCCGTGGGTGACATGCGATCCCAGTCCAGAATGATGCGCTTTTGCAATCTGAGCGCGCGCGGCCCACACTTGAATAGCGAATCGAGCCAGCCGTTGACGGCTTTGTCCAGATCAGCATAGGGCACGCACTTCTCGAGGTAGCCGATCCGATAGGCTTCGGTCGAGTCTATCCAGTCGCCGGTCAGCACGAGTTCGGTCGCTTTGCCCCACCCGATCAGTCGCGCCAGCACCGAGGCCTCCATTGCCGATGGAACGCCATGGCGGGTCTCGGGCATGCCGAATTTCGCATGATCGGCGCCGACACGCATATCGGCACAGGCGCCCAGCTCAAACCCCGAGCCAAAGCAATAGCCATTGATACGGGCAATAACCGGCACCGGGCAGGTGCGAACGGCGTCGCACATGCGATGGACCTGCAGGCCGGACTTTTCGGCGGCAGCCACATCGTAATTCGCCATCTGGGTCAGATCTGTGCCGCCGACAAACGACTTGTCTCCTGCGCCGGTGATGACGACGGCCCGCAGGGTTTGGTCATGTCTGAGGCTGTCCATGACTTCCACAAAGCGCTGTTTGCCCTCCGTGCCGAGGGCATTGCGGCGTTCCGGATTGTTGAATGTGACCCATGCAACACGGCCGTCGTTACCGCGTTCTTCATGGGTGAGCACGACCAGATCAGATGGCGAAGACGCTGAGGCAGACATGATTTTTCCTGTTGGTTGGAGTTGCTGCAGGGTAATGCGCGGCTAGGGGCTGCGACCCGTGCGGTTTCCCGCTATTGTCGCGGTTTGCGCAGGTCTGGCCAGGAGCGCATTTCATAATCGGGGGAACGCCCCTCGCGCTCCCGGACTGCGGAGGCCATAACGATATTTCTGTCATGGCCTCCGACAGGATCAACCCTTGGCGCGCTTTCCGGCGCTGTTGCCAGCGATGCGCCCGAATACAGCCCCCGACATCAGGCCGGCACCGCCGAGATAGTTTTCATAGAAAATCCCGCCCACCATTTCGCCGGCGGCATACAGGCCGGGAATGCTGCGATCGCTGGTGTTCTGCACTTCGCAGTGCTCATTGATGCGAAGACCGCCGAACGAGAAGGTGATGCCGCAGGTAACGACGAAGCCGGTGTAGGGCGGCTTGTCGAGGGGCAACGCCCAGTTCGATTTCGGTGGCGTGATGCCTTCGGTCTTGACGCCGTCGAGGATGGCCGGGTTGTACTTGCCCGGCTGGCAGGCGGCGTTGAAGTCGCGTACCGTGCGCGACAGTCCGTCCACGTTGATCTCCAGCTTGGCGGCAAGTTCCTCGATGGTGTTGGCCTCGGCCTTGGTTACCTGGTGGATGCGGTATTCGTCACGCACCATGTCGATGGTCTTGGCATCGAAGATCTGCACGGCGGCACGTTGCGGCTGCTTCATGACTTCGCGGCCGTACTTGGCGTAGGTGTGGTTGCGGTAGTCGGCGCCCTCGTCGACGAAGCGCTCGCCCTTGAGGTTGACCACGATGCCGATCGGATAGGAGTGCTTCTGGAAGTTGTCCAGAACCACGCGGTCACCGAAGGGCGGTGCGCTGATATCCCACTGCACGGCATGGCAGGTGGACCAGCCGCCGAACGCCTGGGCGTCGATATCGAGCGCCGCCTTCAGTCCGTCGCCGGTGTTGTAGCGGGTGCCGCGCACGCGGCAGGATTCCCAGCCCGGCCCGTAATAACGCACACGCATTTCCGGATTGGCTTCGAAACCGCCGCAGGCCAGCACCACGCATCTGGAGTGCAGATCGGCGTAACCGTCCGGGCCCATGACGTGCACGCCGGTGACAGCGCCTGATTTGTCCTGCAGCAATCGGCGCATGGCGGTGGCATAGCGGATCTCGATGCCGACGCGCTCGGCCTGCTTGATCAACTGGTCGACCAGACCCCAGCCGCCACCGACGGCTTCGATGTTGACCCCTCCATAAAAATGGTGCTTGCCCTCGACCTTGTAGGACTGGCGCCCGAACATGGGCAGGAAGCGCACGCGGTTCTTGCGCATCCAGCTCATGGTGTCGCGCGAGTGGCCCACCAGCAGTTCCGACAGCGTGTCGTCGGTCTGGCCTTCGGTGACGCGGCGCAGGTCGTCCAGATAGTCTTCCTTCTTCAGCACCGGCAGGATCATCTGATCCGCTTCGGATGTGGACAGGTCGTCCAGGATGTCGCGGCGCACGTCGTCCAGGCCGTCATGCACGAAGCGAAAGCCACCCGCGGTAAACAGCGAATTGCCACCGCGCTCGTCAATCGGCGCCTTCTCCAGCATCAGCACCTTGGCGGCGCCCTGTTCCTTGGCGGAAATGGCGGCGCACAGGGCGGCATTTCCAGCACCGACGACGATGACATCATATGTTTCGCTAGTGGACATTCCTTACTCCTTCATATCATTTCGTTGAAATTGTGGGGGTCAAGCCGCATTTTACATTGGCAGTTTTATATGAATTCCGAGATAACTTGAGGGGATATCTCCCTTTTGCCCATTTTTCCCAAGAGGCAATAACGACGCTGCTGTAATGACCCCTTATCAATCCGCGGTCGCGCCGCTGGCCTTGACCACCGGCTCGTATTTGGCCAGTTCGGCGCGCATGAAGGCGCCGAACTGTTCCGGCGTGGTCGGCACGGGTTCCGCCATCAACGCGGTGAAGCGGGTCTTTGCATCGGCGGAATTGAGCGCGGCGACGAATGCCTGATTGAGTCGCGTGATTGCGCTGGCGGGTGTTGCCGCCGGCGCCACCAGGCCCCACCAGGTGTCGATCTCGAAGCCCTTCAAGGTCTCCGCCACCGCGGGAATATCGGGCAGCACCGAAGAACGCTTGGCGGTGGTCACGGCCAGTGCGCGCAGCTTGCCCGAACGGATGTTGGGTGCCGCACTGGCGAGGTTGTCGAAATTGAAGTGCACCTGTCCGCCCAGCAGTGCCGTTTGCGCCGGCGCACCGCCGTTGTAGGGGATGTGCACTGCATAGATGCCGGCGGCTTTCTTGAACATCTCGCCCGCCAGATGGCCGGCGCTGCCGCTGCCGCCGGAGCCGTAATCAAGCTTGGCCGGATTGGCGCGCGCGAACCGGATCAGGTCGGCCACGCTGTTGATGCCGTTCTTCTGCGCGGTTTCCACGTTCATCACCAGCACATTGGGCACGCGCACCATCTGCGTGATGGGGGCAAAGTCCTTCACGGCGTCGAAGGGCATCTTGGCGAACAGCCATGGATTGATGGCGTGCGTGGCCACTGCGCTGATGCCGATGGTGGTGCCATCCGGCGTTGCCTTGGCGATGAGATCCACGCCGATATTGCCTCCGCCACCGGGGCGGTTTTCAATCAATACGGGGCCGAGCGAATTCTTCACGCCGTCGGCAAGCACGCGCGCTGTGATATCGATGGGGCCGCCTGGGGCATACGGTACGATCAGGCGAATGGGCTTGCCGGTGGCCTGCGCGAGGACAAGGGCAGGGGCGGCGGTGAGTGCCAGCGCGAAGCAAAGCGGAGTAATGCGCATGAGGGTCCTTGGCAACAGGTCGGTCGGGGTGTGTCGAGGGGTATCAGGAACAACTGCAACCGCCGCCGCAGCAACTCTGCATGCGCAGTGTCTTGCCGGCCGAACTGGGCGCGGTAAACATGCCGTGCAGGGCAGGCACCGTCAGCGTGACGCGCGGCGAGGGTGTCGTGCATTTCGGGCAGGGATGCGGGTCGCGAAACTCGGCCATCGGCCGGACGGCGGTGAACGCACCACAATCCGTGCAGTCGTATTCGTAGGTCGGCATGATCGTGGAATTCCTGATTTGCAAGGAGCTAACAGTACGAATGATAGCAAGTGTTGCCGTCGCGGCGCAGGCAAGTGTTGGCCGGTGGTCCTGTGTCGCGGTGGTCCTGGTGTGCCCGGCGCCAATGCGTCGTATAGTGGTGCCCGCTCGCCGCGGGCACAGTGGTATGCAATAACGCCAGCCCGTCGTTCATTCAAAGGAGCCTGATGTGCGCAAATCCAGTAGTGTCTGTCCTGCTTTCCTCTTCCTCGCCGGTGTTGCCTCCCTTGTGAATGCCCAGCAAGGTCCATATCCGAACAAACCAGTCACGGTCATCCTTCCTGTCACGCCCAGTTCGTCGCAGGAGACTGAAGGGCGTGTGCATATTGTCAAACTGAGTGAGCAACTTAACCAGCAATTCGTGATTGACTTCAAGCCGGGCGGCAGCACCACCATAGGCCTGGCTTATGTTGCCCGGTCGGCGCCGGACGGCTATACGCTGCTGCTGGTTTCGGCGAGTTACAGTCTGGTGCCGCTGCGCTCCATTGAATTGCCCTTTGACCGCCTCAACGCCTTTGCGCCCATTTCATTACTGAGCAAGCGCTGGGGCATCATCATGAGCCATCCTTCCATGCCCACGGCGGTCACCGATTTTATCGCCTACGCCAAGGCCAATCCGGGCAAGGTCAATTTTGCGACCAGTGGCGTGGGCAGCCAGCAGCACTTGACGGGCGCCTGGATGGCCGAAGCTTCCGGCGCCAGCATGACTTTCGTCCATTACAAAAGTGCCGCGCAGATCATTCCGGACCTTCTGTCCGGCCGCGTGCATCTCACGCCGGTCACGCTGACCACGGGCATTCCCCACCTCAAATCTGGCAAGCTGAAGACATTGGGCATGGCCAATCTCACGCGTAACCCGGCTTTCCCCGACATTCCGACGCTGGCCGAACAGGGGCTGAAGGACTTCGAGTATGCGAGCTGGCAGGGCGTGGTCGCGCCAGCGAAAACACCCGCTTCCATCATCAACCTGTTGAGTTCGGAACTGGCCAAGGTGGTCAAGTCGCCGGATGTGGTCAAGCGGCTGTCGCACGAAACACAGCTGATAGGCAGCACTCCCGAGCAGTTTGCACGTCATGTGGCGACGGAAACGGAACGCTGGCGCAAGATGATCAAGGAAGCAGGCATTACGCTGGACGAGTAGTACCGCCTGCGGCCCGGGGTTTGATCGGATTTTCTCCAGCCCAGGACCACTGGAGATACTTAAGAGAAGAAGGCAGTATTTATCGACTCTCTATTTCTGCGGCACCGAGACCTTGGTCAGGCTGCGCTCGGCACGTTCGCGGCGCTCTTCTGGTCAACACCGCGCGCGGCGGCCTCATCGAAGCCTGGGCGGCGCCTCAAAGCCGCGCAGCCAGCCGATGATTGCGCTGCTGTCGGCGTTCGCCGAAAGGTTATCCAGCATCGCCACTTGAGCGCGTATTGGCACCATCTCACCGTGGATTTTATGCTGGTCTCGCCGGCCATGATGCGTGCGCCGCGGGTGCACCCGGCCTGGAAGCCAGTGAACATTATGGCATTGCGCGCATCCGGCGCAAACGCCGTGAGGTCGTGGGTGACGCGTCGGCCGATGGCCATGCCACCGCCGGCGATGATTATCAACTGTCCCTGGGGCTGAGTGACACTTTCGGGTGATGCCGGGCGTGCAGTTTTACGATCGGTTGGCTGGATCTGCTGTGCAAACATACCCGGACCGGCACCAGCCCCTTGTGCGCTATGTAGGGCGGTGCTGAGGGTTTGCTTTCATATTCCCTCCGGAAACCTAAGACTTTTCGTCTCCCTGACGTGGCGCCGCGCCGCCCTTGCGTTTGAGGATGCGCTTGAACGCAGTGAGGTCGGCGCGCGATTTTCGTTCAACAAAGTAAGCCGCCGTGCTTAGTACGGCGAGCTTTTCTGCCACGGCCGTCGCAACAAACTGGTTCATGCTGGTGCCTTCACTTTTGGCTATCTTTTCAACAGCTGCCTTGATTGAACGTGGCAGCCGTAGCGGGTAGGTGGAGGTATCACTCATGATTCATCCTTTCAGCAATGCCAGCGCTTCACGTGGCAGTAATAATTCAACTCCAAACTGGATGGTCGCAGCGCCAAAATCACGGATATTGAAGGTGACGATGGCCTGCGCGTTGCCATTCACCGCCGCTTCAAGCACCATCTCGTCAGCGGGATCGCGCAATTGCGGGCGCCAAAGAAAGTGCGTTTCTACGGGCTCTACCAATGCTGCAATGGCGTCCAGAAAAATAGCTATCTCCTTCTGGGTTAATCCCGCCGCCGTCCGGTGGGCGGCTCGCGAGCATACCGCTTCGTACTCCAGCATCAAGGCCACATTTGCGCAGAGCGTCAAACGGCTCTCCAGTGCCGCCACTAGCAATGCGGCTGACGCGCCGGTTGGGCTGCGCATGCCCGCCACGACAACGTCGGTGTCAAGAACCAATCGCATAAGAAAATAATATCACATCACTGGTGATGTGATATCAAGATCCTCTTTTAAGGATAGCCGCTGCGCGATGCCTCACTCAGGGCTTGTCCACTACCTTGGCGCGCACCCGGCGCATACCAGTCAGCCAGCGGTCGTAATCGGCGGTCTTGCGCTGCAGGAATTTGAGCACTTCCGGGTGCGGCAGGATCAGGAAGCGCTCGTCGGCAAGGCCCGCGACGACGCAGTCAGCCACTTCCTCAGCCGACAGTGAGCCATCGTTCAGAAAGCTGGCGCGATCGCCCTTGTCTCCCATGAGCAAAGGTGTGCGCACGCCCTGCGGGCACAGGCAGCTCACCCGTATTCCCTTGTCACCATAAGTGATGGACAGCCATTCGGCATAGGCAACCGCGGCGTGCTTGGTGGCGGCGTAGGCGACGTTCTCGATATGGCTGAGCAGCCCGGCGGCCGAGGCCGTGTGCAGCAGATAGCCTTCGCCGCGCGCCAGCATGCCCGGCAGCACGGCGCGCGCGGCGTACATATGCGCCATGACGTGCACGTTCCAGCTGGTCTGCCAATGTTCGTTGGGAGCGTCGTCGCCATCGCGAAAGATCACGCCGGCATTGGAGCAGAGCAAATCGATCCGCCCGTAATGCCGCTCGGCTGTTTGGACCAGCGCCTGCACCTGCGCCTCGGAGGTGACATCGACGTGTTGCGACAAACCGTTGCAATCGCGAGCGGTGGCCGCAGCCCCGTCGGCATTCAGGTCGGCGGCCACGATGCCGGCGGCGCCCTCACGGGCAAAGCGCAGGCAAAGTGCGCGACCGATACCGGAGGCTGCACCCGTGACGACGACAATCTTCCCAGTGATGTTCATGATCGGTTAATTTGAATACATTAGTTGTTAAAGTACTCTTGTATTAAATATACAAATTCCAAACTGATCATATTCTACACGCTGATCTGGGTGCCCAGTTCGATGACCCGCCCCGGCGGCAGCTTGAAGTATTCCACCGAGCTGGGGCTGTTGCGTTGCATCCAGCGGTACAGTTCGCGCCGCCAGGTGAACAAGCCGGGGTGTGCGGCGCGCGCGATGGTGGTTTTGCCCAGGAAGAAAGTTGTTTCTTCCATCTCGAAATTCAACCCATGCCGGCGCAACAGACCGAGGCCCAGCGGCACGTCCGGATCTTCCCGAAAACCGTAGTGCAGCGTCACCTGGTAAATGGCGCCGCGCTCGAGTACCTGCACTTCGGTGCGTTCGTTATTGGGCACATAGGGCACGTCATCCGTGGCCAGCGTCAGGAAGATCATGCGCTCATGAATCACCTTGTTGTGCTTGAGATTGTGCAGCAACGTGGTGGGCACGCTGTCGAGGCTTTGGGTGAGGTAGACCGCGGTACCTGGCACGCGAATGACGCTGCCGTGCTTCAGTGAATCCAGAAAGCCGGTCATGGGCACGCTGTAGGCGGTCTCGCGCGCGCTGATGATTTTGCCGATGCGCTTCCAGGTGGTCAGGACGGTAAACAGCAGTCCGCCACAGGCCAGCGGGAACCAGCCGCCGTCCAGAAACTTGGTGGCATTGGAGGCGACGAACAGCAGTTCAACGCAGCCGATACTGACCAGTACGGCAGCCAGCAACAGTTTCAGGCGATGCGGCAGACGCATCACCACAATCACGATCAGGGATGTTTCCAGTAGCATGGTCAATGACACGGCAATGCCATAAGCGGCAGCCAGCGCACCGGAACTTTTGAAAGCGAGCACTAACACAACGACCAATATCATCATCAGCCAGTTGACATGGCCGATGTAGATCTGGCCGCGTTCCACGTCGGAAGTGACATCGACCGGAATGCGCGGCAGGTAGCCCAGGCGGGATGCCTGCTGGGTCACCGAAAAGGCACCCGAGATAGTCGCCTGCGACGCGATCACCGTGGCTGCGGTGGCCAGCGCGACCAGTGGCAGCACCCATTCGGCCGGCGCCAGCAGATAAAACGGATTCGTTACAGCCGCGGCATCGCGCAGCACCAGCGCACCCTGGCCGAAGTAGTTCAGCATCAGGCAGGGGAAGGCCAGGCTGAACCAGCCGATGCGGATGGGTTTGGGGCCGAAATGGCCCATATCGGCATACAGGGCTTCGGCGCCGGTGACCGCTAGGAAGACCGCCCCCATGGTCAGGAAGGCGAGGCCAGGTGAACTGCCGGCGAAGGCCAGCGCATGAATGGGGCTGATTGCCCCCAGCACCTGCGGTGTCTCCATGATGCTGCGCACGCCAAGCGTGGCCAGCACCAGGAACCAGATCACCGTGATTGGGCCGAACAGCTTGCCGACGCTGCCGGTGCCGCGACTCTGAATCGCAAACAGCATGACGATGATGACGATGGTCAGCGGCACCACCCAGTGACCGAGCGTGGGCGCGGCGACCGCCAGGCCCTCGACAGCGGACAACACGGAGATGGCCGGCGTAATGATGGCATCCCCATAAAAGAGGGATGCGCCCGCTACTGCAAGGAGTGAGGCAATCCAGGCCAGTTTGGGGCGGTCGCGCAACTGCCGCGCAGAAAATGCCAGTAGCGCCAGGATGCCGCCCTCGCCGCGGTTGTCAAAGCGCAGCACGATGCTGACGTACTTCAGCGACACGATCAGCGTGATGGTCCAGAACATCATCGACAGCACCGCCAGCACGTTCGCTTCGGTCAGCGGCAGTCCGTGCTCGGCGAAAGCTTCCTTGAAGGCGTACAGCGGACTGGTGCCGATGTCACCGAATACGACGCCCAGCGCGCCGAGTGTGAGCACGCCGAGAGAGGATTTGTGATGGGAGTTGTCTGATTCGGCCATGGGGTGCCGGTTATCGGGGGAGGGGGCAGGGGATGTTGTGCGCCGCACAATACGCTTGTTGGCAGTGTATTGCAATCAGCCTTCTGCTGCACTAACGCTCCAGGTTATTTGTAAATGCCGCGATATTCGTTTTAGTTCTAAGCCGGTGCCGTTAAGGTTCGCTCCATTCCAGTTTATTACCAATCGAAGGAGTCATCCATGCAAGGCCGGCATTTCATCATTTCAGCACTGAGCGCGGCGTTGTTCGCCGGCGCGGTGTCATTATCGTTGGCGGCGCAGGCCGCCGACGTCAAGCTGCTCAATGTGTCCTACGACCCGACGCGCGAGTTGTACCAGGAATACAACGCGGCCTTCGCCAAGTACTGGAAGG
>CANKAJ010000070.1 GCA_947479645.1 Betaproteobacteria bacterium
GCCAGTGACTTGGCGCGAACAGGAAACGTCGTCACTGATAATGAAAAACGCTGGTGTGCCGTTGATTGGTTATCCATGGAGTCCACCGCACAAAAAGGCGTGCATGTGGTTGGAGATGCCACCTTATCCACGCACTCGATGCCGAAATCCGGCGATATGGCTAATCAACAAGGCAAGTTAGCGGCAGCAGCCATTGTTGATATTATGAATGAGCGTCAACCCAATATTGCACCAACCCTTGTCAGCACTAGCTATAGTTTCGTCTCCGATCGTGAAGCGATACATGAGACGTCAAGTCATCGATATGATTCAGCCAGTAAAACGATGGTGACATCAATTGGATCTGGTAGTGTATCCGCTAAGCACAGTGATGTAGAGGGTGTCTACGCCATCTCCTGGGCGCAGAACATTTGGAGCGACATGCTTGGGTGATCGAGGAATATACCCGAATGTCATCAACCTACTACGGTTCTTCCTCAGAAACCCACTTCGCTATCTGTCTCGCCTATTTCTACGCATATTCCACAACCAGTGAACATAACCTGACAAGCTATAGGCAACAAATCCTAGAAATAGTATTACAGGTGGATTGCTCGATATAAGAATCATTGCCAACACGACCAGAAGTATCGCCCAAAATGGCACGCTACGACGCAGGTTAAAATCCTTGAAACTGTAAAAGGGTACGTTACTCACCATGGTAATCCCGGCAAATATGGTGATGCCACAGGCAACCAGACGTAAAGTCGTCTCGCGGACAATTCCAAGGTCGTCACTCAGCCACACGAGACCCGCACACAGGGCTGCTGCTGCCGGACTTGGCAGACCTTGAAAATAACGCTTATCGATTATTTCAAGATTCGTGTTGAAACGAGCCAACCGCAACGCAGCACAGGCGCAATAGACAAAAGCCGCTATCCACCCCAAGCGCCCCATCGGTTGCAACGCCCAGACATACATGATCAGCGCCGGTGCTGCGCCAAAGGACACCATGTCCGACAAGGAGTCGTATTCAGCGCCAAAAGCGCTTTGCGTACGGGTCAGCCTGGCGATCCGCCCATCCAGACCATCAAGAACCATAGCGACAAATATACCCACGGCCGCCTGATCAAAGTGCGCATTCATCGCCATTACAATCGCGTAGAAGCCCGCAAACAGTGCGCCGGTGGTAAATAAATTTGGCAACAAATAAATGCCACGCCGGCGAAACTCCGGATTCAGCAATGGCTTGCGGGAGCGAAACTCACTCATGATCAAATTTGCACTTTGCTTGAAAGCAACTGAGGGAGTATCTCTGGTCAATGATGAAACAGGAACGTACGCACATAATGCAACAAATCATGAAGAATGCGCTTGAATTCCATCGATCGGGATCAAGACCAGGAATTACTTGCCTTCCTCTGATTGCCTTGAGCGATCAGAGCCCTGATCAAGCGACTTACCGACATCTGATGTGGCCTGCTCGATAATCTGCTTGGGGGCACTGCCAATTTGCTTCGCTGCCTGAGACTCAGGCACTTTGTCGCCACATGCAGCCAACAATGCCGAAACGAAATACAGCATCAGCGCGACTCTCATCAAACCGTTCCCCGCAACAATTAATCGCTGGTCAAGACCCTGACACGCCACAGAAGTTACTTGGTCAACGGCCACTAATTCCGTGACTGATCTACCAGTTTATTCTTCTTTATCCACGGCATCATCGAACGCAACTTCTCGCCAACGATTTCGATGGGATGACCCGCAAGATTGCGACGCTGAGCAAGCAGCATCGGAGCGCCAGCACGACTCTCAAGAATAAATTCCTTGGCGTATTGACCGCTTTGGATTTCGCCAAGAATACGTTTCATTTCCTGCTTGGTCTGATCAGTGACTAGGCGTGGCCCGCGTGTAATATCCCCATACTCCGCGTTATTAGAGATGGAGTAGTGCATATTGGCTAGACCGCCCTCGTAAATCAGGTCAACGATCAACTTCAACTCATGCAGGCATTCAAAGTACGCCATCTCCGGCGCGTAGCCCGCTTCGACGAGTGTCTCAAATCCCGCCTTTATTAGTTCCACAGTACCACCACACAAAACAGCCTGCTCACCAAACAGGTCAGTCTCCGTTTCTTCCCGGAAGTTCGTCTCAATGATGCCAGCTTTACCGCCACCGATCGCGGCAGCATAGGACAACGCAATATTGCGAGCCTTGCGAGAAGAATCCTGATGAACAGCAATCAACATTGGAACGCCACCACCTTGCGCATAGGTAGAACGAACCGTATGCCCGGGCGCTTTTGGCGCGATCATGACTACATCAAGATCAGCACGCGGTTGTACCTGCCCATAGTGAATATTGAAACCGTGTGCAAATGCAAGGGCGGCACCTTTCTTGATGTTTGGCTCGACCTCGGACTTGTATACGGCAGCGATCTGCTCATCAGGCATTAACAGCATAACTACGTCTGCACCCTTTACAGCATCACCGATTTCCTTAACAACCAGACCGGCTTTTTTGGCCTTGCTCCAAGACCCGCCTTCCTTGCGCAACCCGACAGTCACCTTGATACCAGAATCGTTCAGATTCTGAGCATGGGCATGACCTTGCGATCCATAACCGACAATTGTTACTTTCCGACCCTTGATAAGCGACAGATCAGCGTCCTTGTCATAAAAAACTTTCATCGCTACTCTCCCCAGATTTGTAAGATATATGTTTTAGATCGGGACAATCATGATGACTGTCCCGTTGGCGTTTTCAACAAAACAGGCTCAATTGCCTGTCTTGTGAATTACGCACGCAAGACCCGCTCGCCCCGGGCAATTCCCGATGATCCGGTGCGAACCGTTTCCAGAATAAGGCCCTTGCCGACTGCCTCTATAAAGGCATCAAGTTTGGCACAAGTTCCAGTAAGTTCAATTGTATAAGTACTGTCTGTCACATCAATTATCCTGCCACGGAAAATGTCTGACATCCGCTTGATTTCCTCGCGATCCTTGCCCGAAGCCCGCACCTTGATGAGCATGAGTTCACGCTCTATATGAGCGGCTTCGGACAAATCAACAACCTTGACCACCTCAATAAGCTTGTTAAGTTGTTTGGTGATTTGTTCTACTACGTCATCTGAACCAGATGTCACCACTGTCATGCGAGATAGAGACGCATCTTCAGTCGGCGCAACTGTCAGCGACTCAATGTTGTAGGCACGCGCCGAGAACAAACCGGCCACGCGCGACAACGCACCTGCTTCGTTCTCCAGGAGAACTGAAATAATATGTCTCACAATCCCTCCGCTGAGACCTGCTTCCGGAGACGCAACCGCGCCTGCAGTACTGCTGCGCTCGTGGCGCCGCGAAGCCAGGCTCCCTTCAGCAATTATCTACGGCGCCCGCAATCGGGCACCATCCCATACGACACCAAGCTTGGGTCAACTTCGCTTATAACTCTTCAGCTAAAATCATCTCCGTAATTCCTTTTCCTCCTGGCACCATCGGAAAAACATTTTCAGTCTGGTCAGTCTGAAAATCCATAAAAACCAGTTCGTCTTTGCGTGAAAACGCATCCCGTAGCGCCGCCTCCACATCTGCGGGCTTATCCACTCGAATACCAGAATGCCCATACCCCTCTGCCAGTTTCACAAAATCAGGTAGCGCATTCATGTAAGACTCTGAATAACGATTCCCATGGAAAAACTGCTGCCACTGCCGCACCATTCCCATATATCGATTATTCAAGTTCACAATCTTGATCGGCAATCGATATTGCTTGCAGGTGGACAATTCCTGAATACACATCTGAATGGAAGACTCGCCTGTCACGCAGACGACTGTGGCGCCGGGATTGGAAAGTTGCGCCCCCATCGCTGATGGAAGACCAAAGCCCATGGTCCCCAGTCCGCCCGAATTGATCCAGCGCCTTGGCTTGTCAAATTTATAGAACTGCGCCGCCCACATTTGATGCTGGCCAACATCAGATGTGACGATCGCATCACCGTTCGTTATCTCGTACAGCTTTTCAAGCACAAATTGTGGCTTAATCATTTCAGATGTTCGGTCATACTGCAAGCAATCAGAAGAGCGCCATTTGTCAATCTGACACCACCATTCCTTGAGCGCTTCGGCATCAAGCCCTTCGTTGCCCGATTCCAGCAGTAACGCCATCAAATCATCCAGCACGTCACCCACTTCACCAACTATTGGCACGTCAACTTTAACTCTCTTGGAAATCGACGATGGGTCAATATCAATGTGGATGATTTTGCGTGCTACTGAAGAGAAGTGACTAGGGTTACCGATGACTCGATCATCAAACCGTGCACCGATTGCAAGCAGAACGTCACAGTGCTGCATTGCCATATTTGCTTGATATGTGCCATGCATCCCGAGCATGCCAAGAAACTGCCGATCAGTACCAGGATATGCTCCCAATCCCATCAATGTGCTGGTACACGGCAAACCAAAGGTCCTTACAAGTTTTGTTAATTGTGGCGCAGCGTTACCAAGCACAACGCCACCACCCGAATAAACCATGATGCGCTTGGCCTGGAGCAACAACTGCGCTGCTTTCCTCACTTGGTCTGGATGCCCCTTGGTCACAGGACTGTAGGAGCGCAACGACACAGTCTTCGGATATTCGAAGCGGCACTTAGCGGCAGTAACATCTTTGGGAATATCGACCAGCACCGGACCAGGCCTGCCCGTTGTCGCAATATGAAATGCCTTCTTCATGGTAATCGCGATATCTTTGACATCCTTCACCAGAAAGTTGTGCTTGACACAGGGACGTGTAATTCCGACGGCATCACATTCCTGAAATGCGTCTTCACCGATGGCATAGGTAGGAACCTGCCCACTGATGATGACCATGGGAATGGAGTCCATGTATGCCGTAGCAATCCCTGTTACCGCATTGGTCACCCCCGGCCCCGAAGTAACGAGACACACACCGACCTTTTTGCTGGCACGGGAGTAGCCATCAGCAGCATGCGCCGCCCCCTGCTCATGGCGTACGAGAATGTGTTTTACTTTGTCCTGCTTGAACAATTCATCGTAAATCCACAGGACAGCACCACCAGGATAGCCGAATAGGCATTCGACTCCCTCTTCCTGAAGACAGCGCACCACGATTTCCGCGCCGGATATTTCCGAGCCGGGAAGTTCCATGATTTCTGAACCTAGTAACTGAATGGAGAAAAGCCTTAAAGGGTAAGCGGTAGTGACAAATTGGTCAAGCTTTTCTAGTACTTGCAGTACCTTGACGAGCTTGAATTTGGTAGCATGCATCAGTACGACTTGGTATCCTGTCTACAATAATTATATAAAGCGAGAGGAAGCACACCTGGCCACCCGCATTGAATTGTCGGATTTTCTAGCCGGCGTTGAACGTCGCGCATTACGGCAAGCCATGTTCGCTGTGCGAGACCAGGAACATGCTCTTGATATTATTCAAGACTCCATGTTGAAGCTTGCCGAAAAATATGGTGACAAGCCGGTGGCAGAGTTACCGATGTTGTTCCAGCGAATCATGCAGAACACCATTCGGGACTTCTATCGCCGCCAAAAAGTGCGGTCATTGTGGACAACTTTACTGTCGGCACTTTCGCCAAATCGGGACGAAGATGACTCTGACCCGCTGGAGACTCTGGAAATCGATGGCAAAGCTGGCCCAGAAGGGCCGTCGCAAGCGCTTGAGAGATCACAACTTATTGAAATACTTGAAAAAGAGTTACAAAAACTTCCAGCACGTCAACGCCAAGCCTTCCTGCTGCGTTATTGGGAGGAATTGGATGTTGCTGAAACTGCAGTTGCAATGGGCTGCTCTCAAGGCAGCGTGAAAACCCATTGTTCGCGCGCAGCACACAGCTTGGCCGCCGCATTGAAAGCTAGAGGAATTGAGCCATGAATGAACAACAACTTGGCTATCGTGTAAAAAAGACGCTAAATCTAGGTCTTAATTTCGACACGACTACGCTAGATCGCCTAAAATCCGCACGCGGATCGGCATTGGAACATCAGCGCATGCCCATAGCATCTCCCTCAAGATCGCTTGTATGGGCTGGCAACACAAGCGGCAATTCAGATGCGCCTCGTTTGTTACCTCACCGCATGCTGCTCCCCGTTGCGTTGTTGATTCTCGGAGCGCTAACCGCTAACAGTTGGTATCAGAGCCAGCGGGTTGAGGAGATCGTTGAAATAGATGCTGCGGTATTAATTGGGGAATTGCCCATTGACGCTTATCTCGACAAAGGTTTTAGCGCATGGCTAAAGAGTTCCTTGGAATAGTACTTTTTTTAGTACTTTCAATATGTTTATCATGTTCCGCACTTGCTGCCAGTCCGCCCAAGAAGCCACCGAATTGGGCTGAACTACAGGCGGAAAAGCAGCAAATACTCGCGCCGCTGGCAGAGCGTTGGAACGCCATGAGCCCACAGCGCAAGAGTATGTGGTTGGGCATAGCAGAAAAATATCCGGCCATGCCTGCCGAGGAGCAGGGCAAGGTTCAGCAGCGAATGGCACGCTGGGTGAAACTTTCACAGGAAGATCGCCGCACGGTCCGGGAGGGGTACAAGGATATCCAAAAGCTGCCCCCGGAAAAGAAGCAGGACCTGCGGCAACAATGGGATGAATATAAGAAACTCCCAGAGGAGGAACGACGCAAGCTCGGAAGTAGTACTTCAAAGCCCAAGCCTGCTGCAGCACCTGCTACCCCCTTGCCGCCGGCCGCTGGGCCAGCCAAGTAGTCATTACATGACGGTTGATATGCCGCTTCCCGCGGCCAGTATCGCCCGACGCTTTGCTTCCTTGCTTTATGAAGCCCTTCTGGTGTTTGCGTTGATGTTTTTCGCCGGATTGGCATTTCATGGTGCAGCAAGCGGTCCGCTTACTGCATCTCTGAGACCTATTTTTCAGCTTTACCTGTTTCTTGGAATTGGACTCTACTTCAATTGGTGCTGGCTGCGGGGCGGACAAACCTTGCCCATGAAAACATGGAAACTTTGCCTGAAAAGCGCAGATGGCAATCCGATAACCCCACAGCAAGCACTCACCCGTTACATTCTGGCTTGGGTTTCAGCAATACCTGCAGGTGCAGGGTTCTGCTGGGCGTTTCTTGACCGTGATCATCAGTTCCTTCACGACAGGCTTGCGGGCACTCGAGTTATCATGTGTAAATGAACTTGACCCAGCTTTAGCTGTAGATTGCTAGCGATTTTTCCAATTCGGCTTGCGTTTTTCCGCAAATGCCTTCGGACCTTCCAAGAAATCCTGACTCTCTGTATTTGATTTCTGCGTCGCATACATGGTCGAAACAGCTTGTTCCAAGGTCGGCATATCCAAGCCTTGAAATACGGCTTCCTTGGAGGCTCGCGTAGCGATTGGTGAACATTCAAGAATCATTTGTGCCCATCGCATTGCTCCAGTTAGCGCCTCTCCCACTGGCACTACTTCGTTCACAAACCCAAGCTGCTGCCCTTCCTTGGCAGGCACTCTCCGACCAGTCAAAATAATCCCTAATGCTGCTTTTTGCGGAATCATGCGTGGCAGACGATGAACTCCTCCCGCCCCGGCAATGAGACCAACACGGGTTTCTGGCAGAGCAAAGAGGGCGTTTTCTGCAGCAACCACGATGTCACACGTCAGTGCCAGTTCAAATCCACCACCCATCGCAATACCATTTACCGCCGCGATGAGTGGCTTGTAAAGATTGAAACGGCTTGTAAGACCGGCAAATCCAGTACGAGGGCGTGGCCCACGCTTTCCTGCAGCCTGCGCCTTGAGGTCGTTACCTGCAGAAAAGGCCCTATCACCAATTCCGGTCACGATCCCCACCCACAAATCATCCCTGGAAGCGAACTCATCCCAGACCCCTTCAAGCTCATGACTTGCTTCGCTGGTCAGGGCATTCATGACTTCAGGCCTATTAAGCGTGACTATCCGTATGCGACCTGCATCTTCGACTTTGCAAAATTGATATCCTGAATTAGTTAATTTGTCATGGGACTGCCTTGGCGCATTTTCCATCCGTAATCTCCCGAGAATTTGCTGGTGCTAAGTCAAGTACCGCACCAGACAACCTAATAAAACAGACAATCACAATATTCGTAGTCCCAGCACCGAATAAACAAAATTCGAATTGCTTTACCGAGACAGTTATTCTTTGTCTTCGGTCATTCCTGCTTCGTTACACGCTCGCAGGTCCACATACCACTGCCCACGATACTGCCAGACTCCAAAAAACAAGATAAATGCGGTTACCCAAAATAATGGAGCAACACCGGTTGCAGATGCCGCCACGCCAGCAAAAAGTGGCAATATTGCCTGACAAGCCATGCCAACCGACATACGCAGGCCGATGGCTTCGCTTATACGCTCTTCGGGCGAGGCGTCATATAGTGCTGTCGTCACCATGGGTCCCCCCATGCCTTGGCCCATGCCCATAACAAATGCAAATATGATCAATAACGTCTCTGTGCTACTTAATCCGAAAGCTAGCATGCCGACTGCTCCCAACGCCTGCGACATCAACAATAACTGCATTGGCGTGTACCGTCGCGACAATGGGGCAATGCAGACTCGAACAAGAAAAGAGGCTGCAGAATAGGTTCCGATAATAATGCCAATTACTGACGCCGAAATGGCAAGCTCTGCGCCAAAGATCGGAGTCATAACCAGAAAGATGTCCCAGAACAACATGAAGTAAATACTGATCATGAAAATTGGCCGCAAACTCTTGTTCTGCAACAATTCCATGACACTGCGCTTGGCAGTCGCCGCTCGATGGTGTGCGCCCACCGGTCCGCGCTGAGGCAAACTACCCATCATGTAGATGACAAGTGTAACCAAGGGCGGTATTGCAAGCAGCAGAAAAGTCAGCCTAAAGCCAGCATGGTCTATCGCAATGCCGGCCATCAGAGGTCCAAGTCCATTGGCCGTGGCATAACCAAGACTGATCTGCGCAAAATTGCTGCTACGCTCCTGCGGATCTCCGTAGAACCCACCGAGCGCCGTATTGACAATAAATAATGCGAAGTAGCCCCCGCCCACCAACAAAGCGACAAGATAGAGCGGCAATACAAAATCCCCAGCGAAAAATGGTATGACCATGCCACCCATCATCAACAACAGAAATGTGATTAGCGGTGATTGCGTTCCAATACGATCAACCAGGCGGCCGATAGGCACTGATGCAAGCGTAGGTACGATCGCAAACAATCCAACGAGAATGCCAACGACCGTTGGCGAAGCTTGCAGGTGGATAGCATAAAGTGGTACAGCAACACGTGCTGCGGCCATCGCGGCGTGATTCAATGTAATGAAGGCAACAAGATAATGTATAGGCTTCACGAGGAATACACTCCTTGTTCAAGCGACCAGCCAATCTGCCACACTTCTTTCGCCAGGGTATGTGTAGGCTCAGCCCATGCCATGTGTAGCAAACATGACCGCTCAGCAAAAATCAAGTGTTGCCTGTACATTTAAAACCCATTACTTTTTACTGCATATGTATGTTGGCGTCGCGAATAACCTTGAACCACTTTTCCAGTTCACGCAACACGAAATCTGCAGCCTGTTGCGATGTATTGATTACCGAGACAATACCCAACTGGGTATACCTCTCCCGAACCAGCGGTTTCGCACCAATTCATTAAGTGCAGGATTAAGGCGCGCCAGATTTTGTATTGGCGTACCTGTAAGCACATCCACCATATTTAATGTCCCAGCCTCTTACACCGAAATGCTAGCCTCCGCAACTGTTGGCGTACCAGGGCGTTACGCTATCCAACGCCCCCATCACCGCCTTTCCACCCACCACATCATCAAAGCCGCGGATGCCAGAAATATAAGACTAGGAAGAATTGCCGAATACAAAGGCGTCCAGTTCTGTAGCAAGCCAAGGTGCATGAACAAACTGTTCAGCATATGAAAGAACACGCCAATCATGATCCCCGTAAACACCTTAACGCCTACGCCGCCGGCACGTATGTGAAGATATGCAAATGGCAATGCCAATGCCATCATGACCAGAACGGCAAACGGATAAACAATCTTCTTCCAAAACGCGATCTCGAAACGCTCAGTCTTTTGTTGATTGTCCGCCAAATGTCGTGTGTACTGAAATAGATTCCATGCTGACATTCGCTCTGGAACAACGAATAGCACCGAGAGAATATCGGGTGTCAACACCGAGGGCCACTGCGTTTCCGCCAGGCGATTTATGCTGGCATCCGTGTCGGTAAACCGAGTTTGCACGATATCAGTCAGCTTCCACATATTAGTACCTATATAGCTGCCTCTGCCGGCATAACTTATCGACGCGAGACGATGTTCGGAATCAAACTCATAGATGCGCACGCCGGATAGCGTTGCATCCGGCAACACCTCACGCACATTAACGAAACGCAATTCGTCCTTGACCCACAGGCCACTGCGAAACTCCTGGGCCAAGCCCGAACTGGTTGCTCGCAATTTCATCTCGTGCGCTGCTCTTTCCGCGGCCGGAGTTATCAACTCTCCAAAAAAAAAGGTAATCAGAACCAAAACGATGCCGATCCGGCCCAACAACAAGACAACGTTACCAGGGGAAAGGCCGGAACCACGCATGACCGTGTACTCGGAATTTGCGGCCAGGCGAGATAAGGCATAAAGAGTCCCTATCAGCACTGCAATTGGCGCCAGTTCATATACGTGGCTCGGCAACGAAAGCAGTACAAACCCCATTGCATGCTGAAGTCGGTAATTCCCCCTGCCTATGGATCCAAGCTCATTGATTAAATCAAAAAAGGCAAATAGCGCGAGAAACGCCGCAGAAACAAAGAAAATCGCGCCGTAAATCTCACGCGCCAAGTATCGGCGAAGTGTTGGTATTTGCATTTTTTCTATTAGCGGCGCAATGGCGTCCCTACCTGCATACGCCACCATAACAAAGCAGCAAGCAGAATTGCCATGGCAGCATGGACGACCCACCACCCAATTTCAAACGACAATCGTCCCTGCGATACCCACGCCTGAGCAATACTGACAAGATTCGAATACACCATATATGTCAACAGAGCGAAGGTCAGATTGACCGATCGACTAGCTCTCGGATTCACAAAGGAAAGTGGTATGGCAAGCAACGCAAGGGTCAGCGCTGACAATGGCAGACCGACGCGCCACAGGATTTCCGCGAGATTGGGATTAGACCTATCTCGCAACAGTTCCAAAGTAGACAGTGCCTTACTAGGCAATTGTTCCGTACGTGCTTCACGGCTTTGAATTCTCAACGCATAACGTTCGAAGTTCATGACTTGGAAATCCGTCGTGCCCGGCGTCCCCTGATAGCGACGGCCGTTGAGAAGGACCACAAATTTGTCTCCATTGGCCGCTGTCTCCTGAAAGCCACGCTTGCTAACCATAACACCCTGCTGACCGTCACGCACTGAAGAGATAAACACATTCTGAACAGCCGACTCCTCACCAACCACAGCTTCGACAAAAAAGACACGCTCGGCATCTGCAGCTTCACGAAAAACGCCCGGAGCCACCCTGGCCAGGTCATCACGCTTATCCATTTGCCTGCGATAGCCTTCGCTTCGCTCTACTGCCCACGGCGACAGAAACAGGGACAGAACGGCTATCAGCACCACAATCGGTGTAGCAAACCCAAGCACAGGTCTAAGCCAGGCTGTCAACGGCAGTCCGGATGAAAACCAGATCACCATTTCCGAATCACGATAGCTTCTCGATACAGCCATCAGAACGGAGATAAACAATGTAAGCGAAAGAAGAACAGGCAGATAATTGAGGGCAGCAAACCCCAGCAGCGGCAAAACACCGCTGGACAAGACAGTCCCGCCCGCCGCCTGCCCCAGAAGACGAATCAATTGAGTCGTAATCGTAACTGCAAACAGAGTCACGAATACAGCTAATGCAAGGCCGCCAAACTCTCTAAGCAGTGCCCGTTTGAAAATCACCAATGCAGCCGTCCACCATGCCTGACGCAACAACGGACATTACTTTGCCTGAGCCGAAAACTGGTCATCTAGCCGGAATATCCGCAAAATCTTTGCATGTGGTTGCCGCTTTGACGAACGTGGAAAAATGTGCGGATAATCCACGCTCATATTGAGTCGACCG
Source organism: Betaproteobacteria bacterium (assembly GCA_947479645.1). Classification (GTDB taxonomy): domain Bacteria; phylum Pseudomonadota; class Gammaproteobacteria; order Burkholderiales; family SG8-39; genus CAIYPG01. The sequence goes on from CANKAJ010000070.1 coordinate 12,099, forward strand.
TAGTACGATAGTAGAAACGTTATGGTTCACCATTTTCGTCTCAGTCGTTGATCACATATTTTGTCGAGGGCATCTTGGAATTTAGCACAAAACTTTCGTCACCGGAAAAGCATGCTTCTGCCTGCGTGGTTGTCGGCATATATGAAGGATCGGTGCTTTCTGCCGCAGCTGAAACATTGCAACAGGCTACAGGAGGCGAGTTCGGCGAACTGCTCCGTCTGGCGGGCATGCGAGGCAAAGCTGGTACGACCCGTCTGCTCTATCGACTGCCTGGCGTCGCCGCAAAACGAATCCTGCTCGTGGGACTGGGCAATCCAAAGGATTTTGGCCCCAAGTCTTGGCACGATTGCGTAATTACCATAGTCAAGGCACTGGTTGATATCGGCGTCCCTGATGCGGGAATCTATATTACGAATCTAAAGGTAGGTACGCGCGATACCACGTGGAAGGCACGCCAGTTTGCCGTGGCAGCAATTGACACGCTGTATCGCTTTGAAAGGATGAAAAGCAAAAAGGAGGAAGCCCGGACCTTATCGCGGCTAATACTCGGCACGACTTCCCGTGAAGAACTAAAGGCGGCAGAAATTGGAATAAAAGAAGGATTCGCCATCGGAGCTGGAATGACCCTGGCGAAAGATCTGGGCAACTTGCCGGGAAATGTATGTACTCCCTCATATCTTGCAGAACAGTCCCTAGGACTCGCCCGGGAATGGGGTTTCGATGCAAGAGTGCTGGACTTGAAGGACATGGTAAAGCTTGGCATGGGGTCACTGTTATCGGTCGCAAAAGGATCACGCCAACCCCCAAAGTTCATTGTGCTCAAGTACTTTGGAGCGCCACGCAAGGAAAAACCTGTCGTCTTGGTCGGGAAAGGCATCACCTTTGACACGGGCGGTATTTCCCTTAAGCCAGGCGCCGAAATGGATGAAATGAAGTTCGACATGTGTGGTGCAGCCAGTGTCATTGGAACATTTCGGGCAATAGCCCAGATGCGATTGAAGCTGAATGTCATCGGGCTTGTGCCTGCGGCTGAGAATATGCCTGATGGCGCGGCCAGCAAACCTGGTGACATTGTTACCAGCATGTCGGGACAAACCATAGAGATATTGAATACTGATGCTGAAGGTCGACTAATACTTTGCGATGCATTAACTTACGCTGAGCAATTCAAACCGCAAGCGGTAGTCGATATCGCAACCCTGACTGGCGCCTGCATCATCGCACTGGGCCATGTATGCTCAGGGCTCTTTTCCAACAAAGACACTCTGGCCGGCGAGTTGCTCGCCGCGGGAGAAGAGTCATGGGATCGCGCATGGCAGCTCCCGATTTGGGATGACTACCAGGAACAGCTGAAGTCAAATTTTGCTGATGTCGCCAATATTGGGGGACGAGCGGCAGGTAGCGTAACAGCAGCCTGTTTTCTTTCCCGTTTCACAAAGAATTATGATTGGGCCCACTTGGACATTGCCGGTACGGCTTGGCGATCGGGCAAGGACAAAGGCGCATCTGGCCGCCCGATTCCATTGCTGACTAGTTTCCTGATGAAACGAGCGGAAAAACAATGATTCATCTGCTGCAATAATATTCATTGCAATGACGCAAATCGACTTCTACCTGAACGCAGCATCTAAATTACAGGTGACCTGCAAAATCGCTGAAAAAGCGGTGCGCCAGCGTATGAAAGTGCTGATATTGGTACCGGACGATATAGTGGCCCGCGCCCTGGATAAATTGCTTTGGACCAGCCCGGCAACAGGGTTCCTCCCCCATTGCATGACCACTGACTCATTGGCACGGGAAACACCGGTTCTAATCGGGCGCAACAACGATCCTCAACCACATGATGAATTGCTGATCAATCTGGGGAATACCCCTCCTCCGCTGTTCAGCCGCTTTCAACGCCTTATTGAACTTGTCAGCATTGATGACGAAGCGGACAAGCTAGCTGCTAGACAACGATTTCGCTTCTACAAGGATCGAGGTTACAAACTCAGTCATCATGACCTTGCCCATCCTGGCAAAGGCAGTTCAAATGACTGAAGGCAACGAATTGCTCAATAAGGCCGATGCCCTTCTCGCCAAGTATCGCAGTACCCCTGTTCCGGATTTTCCTGTACTTACTGACGTCGTCGATCTTCCTGCTGAAACCTCAGCGGACCCAACTGAGTCCATTACCAACTTGACCGAACCACCCGATGTAAATGGGAGGGACAAAGACGCAGAGCTTGAATTGGAGATCAGAAACCTTGAGGCGAGATTGCGCAGTCAATTGCTGCTCGCTATCGAACCCTATGTTGCCAACTGCCTTGACGGCCCACTAAAAGCGCTCATAAAGACTCTATTGGATGAAGCATTGGCGCATACCGTTGCCGAACTTGCTTCGAAAATCCAGGTTGAGACGACTGCGCTCGTCAGTGACGCGGTGACCAAAGCAGTGGAAAGGGAAATCGTCGATTTTCGTTCTGAACTGGAGCGTCCCTAGCATTCATTGCCTCGTCTCCCTGAATCGTCTAAGCGATCGGATTGACATGGCCGCTTCCAGTATAATTTCCCATTACCGGTTGCCTAATCTCTGAGCAACCGGTTTTTTATTGTGGTCCTGTCCCCATGGAACTTGCCAAAAGCTTCGATCCCCACTCAATAGAGAGCCAGTGGTACCCCGAGTGGGAGCGACGTGGCTATTTCACTCAATCCACCGATTCCAGTCGGCCTGCTTACTGTATTCAACTGCCTCCGCCAAATGTGACTGGAACCCTGCACATGGGCCATGCTTTTCAGCAGACCCTCATGGATTCGCTCGTTCGCTATCACCGTATGAGAGGATTCAACACCAACTGGGTTATTGGCACTGACCATGCGGGGATCGCCACGCAGATTGTTGTGGAACGTCAGTTGCAATCTGAAGGGAAAACCCGTCACGAACTGGGCCGGGAGACATTTACCAACCGTGTATGGCAATGGAAGCAGCAATCGGGTTCTACAATCACCCGTCAGATGCGGCGGATGGGCATCTCGGGAAATTGGACCTATGCCGACACTGAGGGGCAAAAAGCAGGGTACTTCACCATGGACACACGCATGTCGCGTGCTGTGGTCGAGGTATTCACCCGGATGCACGATGAAGGACTGATATATCGCGGCAAGCGCCTTGTGAACTGGGACCCGGCACTAGGCACTGCGGTGTCTGATCTTGAGGTGGATAGCGAGGAGGAAGACGGCAAGATATGGGAAATTCGGTATCCATTCGAGGATGGTACTGGTTCGCTGGTCGTCGCAACAACCCGCCCCGAAACACTGCTGGGCGACGCTGCAGTCGCTGTAAATCCGAAAGATGAGCGCTACGCGGCCTTTGTCACCAAGCAGGTGATCCTTCCCCTGACTGGGCGAACCATACCAGTCATAGCCGATGATTACGTCGATCCCGCATTCGGTACCGGCTGCGTAAAAATTACGCCAGCACACGATTTCAACGACTACTCGGTGGGACTGAGACACAACTTGCCACTTATTGGCATCTTGACTCTGGATGCAAAAATCAATCAGGTCGCCCCAACGCCTTACCAGGGACTTGATCGTTTCGAAGCCCGAAAGCGAATTCTTGCAGACCTGAGCTCGCAAGGACTGCTGGTATCAGAAAAACCCTATAAATTGCGGGTGCCCCGTTCAGGTCGCACCGGTGAAATTGTCGAGCCCATGCTGACAGACCAGTGGTTTGTCAAAATGGAGACGTTGGCCAAGTCAGGCCTTGAATCAGTCACCAGTGGAGAAGTCAAATTCTATCCCGAACACTGGACCACCACCTATAACCACTGGCTGGAGAATATTCAGGATTGGTGCATTTCCCGTCAATTATGGTGGGGGCACAAAATTCCCGCCTGGTATGACGACGTGGGAAATATTTATGTTGCGCGCAATGAGGAAGATGCCAGGAAACAAGCGACAGCGAAAGGTTACATCGGCATCCTGAAGCAGGATGAAGACGTACTTGATACCTGGTTTTCTTCGGCATTGGTGCCATTCACTACGCTTGGCTGGCCAGACGATACGTCAGACCTGCGCACTTTCCTTCCATCGTCGGTTTTGGTTACCGGATTTGACATCATCTTTTTCTGGGTCGCCCGGATGATCATGATGACACGTCACTTCACCGGTAAAGTGCCTTTTCGCCACGTTTACATCAACGCACTGGTGCGAGACGCTGAAGGGCAGAAGATGTCGAAATCCAAGGGCAACACGCTCGACCCCCTTGATTTGATCGACGGCATCTCACTGGACGCATTGCTGGAAAAATCAACTGTTGGACTGCTGCGCGCTGATCACAAGAACAAAGTCGAAAAGTATATTCGCAAGAATTATGGCCAGGGTATTCCGTCATTTGGCACTGATGCCCTGCGCTTTACGTTTGCATCGCTTGCCACTTTTTCAAGAACACTCAATTTTGACCTTTCGCGATGTGAGGGCTACCGAAATTTCTGCAACAAGCTTTGGAATGCAACGCGCTTCGTACTGATGAATGTTGAAGGCAAGGACTGTGGTCAGGACGACTCCCTACCCCTGGAACTATCCGCGGCCGACCGCTGGATAACAAGCCAGTTGCAACGGACTGAAGCTGAAGTGGCAAAAGGCTTTGACGAGTATCGTTTCGACAATGCTGCCTCAGCCATTTACAAATTGATATGGGATGAGTACTGCGACTGGTATGTTGAGATGGCGAAGGTACAGCTTTCCGATGCCACACAATCGGACAATGCTGCCAGGCAGCGCGGCACCCGCCGAACATTGGTGCGCGTACTGGAAACAATATTGCGCCTTGCTCACCCCATCATTCCATTTATCACGGAAGAGCTTTGGCAAAAAGTCGCGCCTTTGGCCGGCAAGAGCGGGGAAAGCATCATGCTTGCACCCTATCCGCAATTCCAGGCGGAAAAAGTCGATATCAAGGCGGAGGAGGAGATTGCGTATGTAAAGGAACTGGTGCTGGCTTGTCGCAATTTGCGTGGCGAAATGAAGATGTCACCAGCACAACGCGTGCCGCTCCTGGCGAGCGGAGATGCAACAGCGCTGCAGGCCGCGTTCCCTTACCTGATTGCACTCGGTCGCTTGTCCGGCGCGACTGTATGCAATCCTTTGCCTCAGGCAGACTCGCCTATCGCCATTGTCGGTGAGACTCGTCTTATGCTGCAGGTCGAGATCGATGTGGCGGCTGAGTGCGAGCGTCTGCAAAAGGAGGTAGCGCGCCTGGAAGGAGAAATCAACCGAGCCAACGCAAAACTGGAAAAGCCAGGGTTCACCGAACGTGCGCCTGTCGCAGTGGTCGCCCAGGAGCGAGAAAGGCTTGCCGGCTTTACAGCCACCCTCGAAAAAATTAAACCTCAGCTCGAAAAGCTCAAGCCCTAATTAAAAAAACATTGCATCCGAGATTAACAATTGATAACAATAATCTCGTAATTAGACACCATAATTTGACCATTTGTTTAGATTGATAATTTATTGATCATGATCAAAGTCTGTCGCAATATGTGGAATCAGCGCTTTCGAAGGTAGAATGTGTAGATTTTCTGGCACTCTGAAAACGATAGAAGATCATTCCCCGTCTGTTTGGCAAACGCCTGAAAATCTTTAACCGCGCTAGGGTCGGTGGCAACGACTCGCAACACGTCACCACTTTGCATGTCGCTGAGTGCTTTCTTTGTACGCAAAATAGGCAAAGGGCAACTCAGTCCCCGCGTATCAATGTCTTTCTGAAAGTCCATTAGTTTTCAATCCATGTATTGTCATAGTGAGACCGTATTGAGCATCGCCTGAATATGCCAATGCCATACCTGTTGACATATTACTGGCAAGGTAAGTCAGTTGCCTAATCAACGAGTCAAACATTAAACTGTGATGTAACGCGACTCCCATCGCCTCATAAGGCTCCTGACGTGGCCAGATACAAGGAACCCCTGCTATCCACTGCAAAATGGCTCGCTTTTGTTGCCAGCCTGCCAACGGATGATCCCGCAGCGCGCATGCGAATCCTGAGAACACTGGAATCTCTCGGATGCGCCGTAGTCCGAGATGGCGTCTATTTACTGCCCGATACTGCTGAAAACCGCTCGGGTCTTTCTCGACTGCGTGAACATCTTACACGCATACAAGGCTCTGCCACCTTGCTGGCAGTTACAGCCATTGACTCCGAGCAGGCGCAGGTTTTTCAAAACTTGTTCGACCGCACTGGGAAATATGAATCTTTAATCTTGACCATTGAGGGTCTCAAGGCTGGTTTTGGCATTTCAGATCCGGCAGCCATTGCGCGGATACTGACCAAACAGCGTCGGGAATTTGACGCAATTTCTGCATTGGATTTTTTTCCATCCCCTGTTCGAGAGCAAGCTGCGCGCACCCTGAATGAAGCTGAAGAAAGTGTTCGCGGTCTGATGTTTCCTGATGTCCCCAAAGCCACCAGCGTGACGCGCTCTGGTAGACGGTTTTTCAAGAGAGTCTGGGCCACGAGACCACCACTATGGGCCGACCGACTCGCTTCGTCATGGCTGATCCGCCGCTTCATCGATACGGAGGCAACCATAATCTGGCTGGACAAGATGCAGAACTGCCCGGAAATGGCCATTGGATTTGCATTCGAAAATGCCGAATTCTCCAACAGCAAATCGGAAATTACTTTTGAGCGGCTTCTAAAGAGTTTTGACCTGAACAACAATGCATCTCTGGCCAGAATTGGTGCGCTGGTCCATTTTCTTGAGGCAGGCGGCACACCTGTCGCCGAAGCGGCCGGTGTCGAGACATTACTTCAGGGAGCACGCAGACGATCTCTTAACGACGACAGTTTATTAGCCGAAAGTGAAAAAACTTTCGACCTGCTCTACGATGCCTACTTTGATCCGGCAACCAGACAATAATCCGATTGCACCACGCTTTATTCCGGCGTAACAGAACTCCTACCGGCGTTTTTCCTCCTCGACCAGTGCACGTAATTCTTTCAATCGAGCATCGATGCTGGCCAACTGGTAGAAGTCGCCGTCCCCTGCGCGTTGAGCCAGCTGGAGTTGCTCGATAGCAGCCGGGATAGCCCCCTGCAAAAAGTACACTTCGGCCTGCGCACGATGCCTTGACAAGCCACGGCCGATGGCAGCATACGACTGCGCCTGCATGGAATAAAAACGACTATCCCTCGGATCCGTACGTACCAGTTCCTCCAATTGCGACAATACGTCCTGATGCTGCCCCAAAGCTTGCTGGAACTGCAAATAGGCGTACCGGAAAGGACGATAACTAGGTTGGCGTTTTACTGCGCCTGAGGCCAGGTCTCTGGCTCCCTTGACGTCTCCAGAAGACTCCTTTATGCGCATATAGAGCAACTCCACAACCGGGTGCTGCCCAGTAACAGTACGTAAGTGCTCAACCTCTGCAGAAGCTCGCTTGTAGTCTTTGAGTCGTTCCAGGGAGCTTGCCAGACCATACCGTGCAGCAACTTCGCTGCTGTAACGCTTTTCCCTTAATTGTTCTTCGAAAAAGGCCAGCGCTTCCCGAGGAGTCCCTTGCTGCGAGCGTAACTTGGCCCGTACAAGTTGAAATTCGATACTGTCTGCATGTTGCTTGTAGGGAGTACCCTGCACTCGATTCTGGATATCGGCAATGCGCTCACCAGTCAAAGGGTGACTCAGCAAATATGCTGGTGCATTATTTTCGTGGATGCGAGTTGCGCGCTGCAGGCGTTCAAAAAATGACACCATACCATTTACATCAAATCCGGCTTGCTGCAAAACCTGAAAACCGACCCGATCGGCTTCTCGCTCAAAATCTCGGCTATATCCCAACTGAGCCTGAACTGCTCCTGCCTGTGATGCCACCATGGCGGCCTGCCCGGCCGCTGATCCGGAACGTGCTGCCAGAATTGCCAGAAGCAAGCCGGCAATACTGACCGCAGAAAGCTGACTTTGTTTCCCAAATAGCCGGGCGATATGGTGCTGAGTTACATGTGAAATCTCATGCGCCAGCACAGATGCCAGCTCAGACTCGGTCTGCGCAGCAAGCAATAGGCCAGTATGTGCCCCGACAAAACCACCCGGCATTGCGAACGCATTGATCGTGTCATCCTTGATAAGAAAAAACTCGTAGCGCTGACTCGCGCCGGAACTCGACGCCACAAGTTTCCGACCCAGGGAATTCAGGTACTCTGCCACTTCCGGGTCATCTACGTAGGATGGATCTTTCGCCCGTATTTCCCGCATTGCCTCCTCGCCTATGCGCTTCTCCATCTGAGGTGACAACGTATTTGCAGAAGAGTCCCCCAGTTCGGGTAACGAAGACAGTGATCCGCCCGAGGTCCCTTGAGCAAAACCCCGTGGCAGTCCGGAAAGACCGAGCAGCAGGACAACAAGTATGGATAGCGAGCGCATCACGGTATGATACTAGAGACAGATAGTGTGCAAGGTGCTTTACATTTTTTCACATCTTGCTCGATTGGCCGTGCCGCCAATTACAGGAAATAGAGGTTAATTTATGAGCAACCCATTGACGCATTTTGACAATCGGGGCAACGCGCGAATGGTTAATATTGCGGAAAAACCCGAAACCGATCGTATCGCGCGCGCGATTGGATCTATCCGTATGCTACCGGATACTATGACGCTCATTCAGGGTGCCACAAATGCAAAGGGTGACGTTCTCGGAGTCGCCCGCATTGCAGCCATCCAGGCAGCTAAACGTACCAGTGACCTGATCCCGTTGTGTCATCCACTGGCATTAACTCAGGTAACAGTCGAATTTGAAGCAGACGTAAGCTCGTCCAGAATAAATATTCTGGTATCAGTCGAAACACGCGGTAAAACCGGAGTCGAAATGGAAGCCCTAACCGCCGCCAGCATCGGACTGCTGACCATCTACGATATGTGCAAGGCCGCCGACCGTGCCATGACAATCGAGACCATCCGGTTACTTGAAAAATCAGGTGGAAAATCCGGGCACTTCGTGCACCCCGATAACACTTGAGAAATCATGGTGGTAGCGTCACCGGGGCGATACAGCGGTTTAGGCACTAAGGCGCTTCCAAAGAAGAGTACCCAGATCATCAAGTCGGTCTTGTCCATCGTTTGTCCAAGTGAGGCACACGATGGCATCAATCAGGAAACGCAGTAATCGCTGGCAAGCTAGAGTCACTCGCAAGGGCTTCCCTGCCGAAGTCAAAACATTCTCCACCAAAGCGGATGCAGACCGGTGGGCGCGATCAGTTGAAGCACACATCGACACTGGCGGCTACATCAGCCGCACTGAAGCCGAGCGCATTACGCTTGCAGAGGTCAGGGCGTCTTCGAATTCAGCGACGGCTACAAATACGTCGGCGAGTTCAAGGACGGAAAATACAACGGCCAGGTCGCACGCGACCGCATCGATATTTCATACCTGCAGCTTGACCCCTGGTAAGGAGCGCCGCGACCTGCGTGGACATGATTCTGAAGAGCGCGAAGCCCGGCGATTTGCCGGGCCATCAGCCGACACGGCATGAACTGGTCATCAACCTGAAAACCGCGAAATCCAGCCTCGATGCGAATGCGGTAACGTCCAGCGACGAAGGCGTCGGCACCATTGGTTTTGGCGCGCATTTGGGCATCGATGCCTATCCCACGGAGCTGCTGGTCAATCCAGAACAGGAGGCAGCATGACGAAGCAGCCTTTACACGCGAAACTTGATGCGATCTTCAATGCTCATATGCAGGCTGAATTGGCCGGCGACCTCGACGACACGCTTGCGACCATGGTGCCGAACCCGCATCTCGTAAATGTGCCGACCATGGTGGGTGGTCAAGGTCCGCAGGGCTTCCGTACGTTCTACTCCAAGCGGCTCATAGGCCAGTTTTTCCCGCCCGATGTCACATTCGAAACGATTTCGCGCACGTACAGCGAGGAACGATTCGTCGATGAACTCAATTCGGCCTGAACCAAGGGGGGCAGCCAAATAAGTTAAAATAGGCGTCAAAAATCAAGGAGCAAGTCAATGCATTTTCGAGAAGGCTGCCGTGCGTGGAATGCGTTTGGATACGCTTTTTCGCGTATCGTGCGCGCGCTGTGCACCAAGTGGCGGACAGCGGCGCCTGCGCTGCTGCTCCTGCCAATTCTTGCGACACTGACAGCACCGGCCGTACAGGCCCAGACATCATCGACAGCAAACAGCGCCCGTTTCACGATCGGCGTGCTGCCGAACGTCAGCGCACGCATCATCCTGAACAATTATCAGCCGATGCGCGCCTATTTCGAGCGTGTCTTGGGCATGCCCGTCGATATTGCGACCGGCACGAATTTTCAGGACTTCAGCAGCCGTACCTTCAAGGGCGAATATGACCTGATCATCACGGCTCCGAATCTTGGTCGCGTGGCGCAGATGGATGCCCAATGGGATCCGGTGGCAATCTATGAGCCGAAGATTCCGGCGCTGCTTGTCGCGCTCAAGACCAACACCAACGATCAGCTCCAACAGGTTCGCGGCAAGGCTGTGGCCATGGCCAACCCGCAATCGCTGGTTGCATTGATCGCCAAGCGCTGGCTGGCTGAGCAGCAATTAGTTGCCGAAGTGGACTACAAGGCGCTGATCGTCGCCAATGACGACAGCTTGGGCGCGGTTTTGAATAGCGGCGAAGCGCCCTTGGCCGTCATGAGCATGGGCGAGTACATGGCCAAGACTCAGGCGATGCGCGACACGCTCAGAATTGTGCGCGAGATCGCCAAGGTGCCGGGCTTTTTCGTGATGGCCAATCCGAAGCTTGCGACAGACAAGCGCAGGCAATTGCAGTCGCTCATACTCGCGCTCCCGCAGGCCGCCGAAGGTGCGGAATTTTTCAATCGGTCTGGATTCAAGACCATCCGGAAAATCGAACCGGCTGACATGAGTTTTCTGGATCCATTTCTCGGCAGCACGCGGCAGGATCTCGGCTTGAAGCCTTGAGCGCGCTAGCCGCAACTTGTTCAGATTGCTGACCAGCTTTCGGGCAAAACTGATCTGGGCCATCATCGGTTTGCAGTTTTTCACGCTCGCGATGGTCGGTTTTACCGCGATCGTCCAGCTCGACGGATTTCTGGAAGCTTCACTGGCGCGCCGGGTCGCCCAACTGAAGCCTGCATTGAACGCCGCCCTTGCGGTGCCGATGGCGCAACGCGACTACGCCTCGGTTGCCGCGATCATCGAAGAATTAAATGTCAGTAAAGAATTGATTAAAATAGACATTTTTGACATTGTCGGCCGAAGGATTGCCAGCTCCGGCACTGAACACGGATCGAACCCCGTCGGAACTCAAGGCAAGAAAGACGGCAGCAAGCAGTTCGCCCTGCCCGGTTTTTTCGACTCTGCAGCTCCGCTGTATTCAAGAATCCCGCTTGCAGTGGCGGGGCAAACCATCGGGGAGGTCGCCTTCGCCCTCTCACGCCAGGAACTGCGCGACGCCCGGGAGCGCATGGTGCTGTACGTCATCGCTGTCGGAGTGCTGATGTCGATACTGGTTGTATTCCTCGTCTGGATTCTGAGTATCGCGTTAACCCGCCCGCTCGATCTGCTGGTCACCGCGGCAGGTGATCTTCGGGCAGGCAATTTTGATCTCGACCTCGATTTGTCGCGCACCGACGAATTCGGCACGCTGATGCGCGCCTTCAATCGTCTGAGCGAGGAGATCCAGCGTCGGATATCGGAGCTGGTTCGCAGTGAATCGCTGCAACGCAGCTACCTGGCCGAGTCCATGACCCGAAGCATCGCGCTGGACAGGGCACTGGCCAATTCCAATACGGCCAACGAGGCGAAGTCGCAGTTCATTGCCCACATGAGCCATGAGATCAGGACACCGCTTAACGCGATCATCGGTCTGAGCGAACATCTGGCCAGCACACCACTGACCGCCGAGCAGCAGGAACAGTTGCGACTGGTCCGCTCCGCTGGCGAGGCACTGCTTGCGATTGCCAACGATCTGCTCGATTTTTCGAGGATGAGCGCCGGGCACCTTGAACTGCGCAAGGATCCGATCCGGATTTGCACGATGCTGTCCGACATCGTGGCAAGCCATCAGCCCTCGGCGCGACGGTGCGGGCTGCAACTGACCCACAAGGTCGACTCCGGCGTGCCGGATACGATCGTCGGCGATCCGGCCAAGATCCGCCAGGTACTGGACAACCTGATTGCAAATTCGCTGAAATTTACCGAGCAAGGCAGCGTCGAAGTGCGCCTTGATCTCGAAGCGCAGGACACCGCAGCAACAGATTCGGTGACCGGACTTGGCGCAGCATCGACGCTTCGGTTCACTGTCAGCGACACAGGCATCGGTATCGCGGCCGACAAGTTTGATCAGATCTTCGAGCCCTTCGCGCAGGAAGATCATTCAATCACGCGCCGCTTCGGTGGAACCGGCCTGGGGCTTGCAATTTCCCGGCGTTTGGCGCGTGCTATGGGCGGCGATATCAGTGTCAGTAGTGAACAAGGAAAAGGCAGCCAGTTTGCGTTCAGCCTGCGCGCGATGAAGCTTGATCCCGAGGAGCAGTTGCTGCAGCTGGAGTCAACTCCCGCGGCGCATCGCAGCGTGCTTGAAGCCAAATTCAATCCGACTCCGGTGGTTTGCGTAACAAAGACAGAGCGGCCCCAGATCGCCGTCTCCGGAATGACTGAAGACGCCGCACGGTCGCTGCAAATTCTGGTGGTTGAGGACAGCCCGGCAAACCGGTTGGTCGTGCAGCTGATGCTCTCGCGGCTCGGGTATCGTGTGCGCAGCGAAGAGGACGGGCTGGCCGGTGTACAGGCCTGGCAGGCGCTCAAGCCAGACCTGATTCTGATGGATCTTCAGATGCCGGTACTCGATGGACTGAGTGCAACGAAACGAATCCGTGAACTGGAATTGCAGCAGGGGCTCGACACACACACGCCGATCATCGCGTTGAGCGCCCATGCAATGCAGGAGGATGTCCAGCGCTGCCTGGATGCCGGCATGGACGATTTTCTGTCCAAGCCACTGGGCATTATGGAGCTGACTGCGCTGATTGAACGATGGCGGGAAAAGTTACCCGGCGCCTAAGCACCACCGATGGCACGGTAAATGCCAGGGGCGACTCGACGCGAGAACCAACCCGTGGCAGGTACGCCGGTTGCCGTTTGAGGAACCCGATGATCTGTTCTTCGCTGTATCTGCTCTTCTTCATGTCCGTCATTCTCCATAAATTGACGGACTTCTCTACTTTCTCTTCTATCGCGTGGCACGGCCTAGAGGGGGCAGGTCACATGCATTAATCTGGGACAAAGGCGATTTTACAATCCATTCCGCAAAGGAAGGCCATGACTGATCGTCGAACTGTATTGTAACTGGCAGCAGGCGCCGCCGAAACCTTGGGGCGGCTCGGACACCCGGCGCTATCGGTCGGGCAATCCGCCGATGTTTCGCCCCTGCGCAACGAACTGATAAAAACGAGTAGAACAAACTTGCAACAGCCGGATTTGCTCGAAGCCACTGAAAACTTCTATAGAGCGCTCAATAAGGGGCGGATTCAAGTCTGAAGTGCAACAGTGTTTTGACGCGAGTGTAGCTGCTTCATAAAGACCTCGTGAGGCGTTTTAAAGCCGATGCACTTTCTTGGACGGTGGTTGAGGCGATGCATGGTGAATGCGATGTCCTTCGCGGTGATTGAATCGAAACGCATCTTCTTGGGGAAGAACTGGCGGATGAGACCATTCATGTTTTCGTTGGCGCCACGTTCCCAGGAAGAGTAGGGATGAGCGAAGAAGAAGTCGGCGTCAAGCTTCTTGGCGATCCGCTCATGCTGGGCGAACTCCTTCCCATTGTAGGTCGTGAGCGTGTGAACGCAGGCTGCAAAAGGCGCCGACAGGGAGAGCATGGTATCGGAGACGGCTTGGGCGGTCTTGAACGGCACATGGGCAATCAGGGAGTAACGGGACTTGCGCTCATTGAGCGTGACGAGCGCCTGTTGCTGACCGGCGCCGATGACCAGATCACCTTCCCAGTCTCCGAAGCGTTTGCGGCTATCAACGATGAACGACCGCTGCTCGATCGAAACTTGGTTGGAGATGGTGCCGCGTCGTTCACGTCCCCCGTAACGCTTTTTGCGCGCCTTCTGGCAGCGCAGGGCGTGATGCACGGGTGCCACCGACACGCTTGTCGGCATAGATCCGCTGGTAGATGGTTTCGTGGCTAATGCCGGGCTGAGCGTAGGTCTTGAGGTAGCTGGAAATCTGTTCCGGGCTCCACAACTCGGCGAGCTTGGCCTCGGCGAAGGCCCAGGTAGCGGCAGGAACGCGAGGGCCGTTCTCACAGGCCCGCATGCAGGCCTGTGAGAACTCGTGAGCCTGCTTGGGTCGATAGCCGCGCTGACCCGGGTTGCGGCGAAGCTCACGGCAGATCGAGGATTTGTGTCGGTTCATCAC
>CANKAJ010000071.1 GCA_947479645.1 Betaproteobacteria bacterium
TCAGGCAGCTTTAGCGCGACTTCGGTCAATGCTGCCGTGGCATCTTCCAGCAGCAATTGCGGACGGCCGTCCTGGATGAGGAAACGATGTGGCAATTGCAGTGCGGCACGGCCGGAGGTGATGCGCCCGACGAGTGTTGAATCCAGATAGGGCGAAAGGGCAGGCAGTGAGATATCCGAGATGGCCAGTGTGCCCTCGGCACCGAGAGGCTGCAGTGACACCTTGCCCTGCCAGCGCAGTTTGGCACCATCGGCACTGGTCGCCGTCAGGGCATACGGACCCTGGGACGCTTCCATTGTCGACAGCGACGACAGCGTCAGCGAAAACGGCTCCACGCGGTTGCTGTAGGACGCGCGCTTGTCGGTGAAGTGGATCAGGCCGGCATCGATGGCGATGCTGCCGATGTCGAAGCGGGGCAGTCCCGTCGATTCCGTGTCGCTTTTGAGCAATGCATCGAGGTTGACGCGCCCCTGTTCGTCAATCTCCACGTGCAGCGACGGCTTGGTCAGTTGCACCGCAGACAACACCCAGCCCAAGCGCAGCAGTGAGCGCCACTCCAGGTCGGCCATGGCCTGCGCGACGCCGAATACGGGTTTACCGGCCTTGTCTGCAATGACAACATCGGCGGCTTGCAGCGTCAGCGTAAAGGGATTGAAGGCAACCTCGCCGATCCTCACATGGTGTCCGGTGGCTTGGAGCGCGTGTGGCGCTTCACGCTTGATCATTTCCGGCACCAGCACAAAACCGGTCAGCGCGAACAGCGCGCAGACAAGCGCCAGCAGGGCCATGCCAATGACGAGGAAGCGCGGTGTATGGACTGGCATAGTGGGCAAGCGCGGCTTTCAAACTTTCACAGTTGGCTGCTGGATTCTAAAGCGAAAGCGGGTCTTGGATGGCTGCAGCGCCACACAAACACAACTCAAGCTTGGCTGAAGTATGATGAATCTGACAGGCCGGCCAATTGCAATCGGAGGAGGATAAATGGGCAGATCGGTGTATGCGGCAGCATCCGTGATATTGGCGCTGGCAGCAGGTTCTTCCAGCTTTGTATTCGCGCAGGGCTCAATCGGCAATTACCCTTCGAAGCCGGTGAGCATGATCAGCCCCTATGTTCCGGGCGGAACGACGGACAAGGATGGCCGCCTGTGGGGGCAGAAAATGAGCGAAGCGCTGGGCAAGCCTTTCATTCTGGATTTCAAGCCCGGTGCCGGCAGCACGGTGGGTACCGCCTTTGTTGCCAAGGCGGTGCCGGACGGGCACACGCTGTTGGCAATTACCTCGGGCTACTCGATTACCGCGGCCACCTACAAGGACTTGTCCTACGATCCCCTGAAGGATCTCGTCGGGGTGACCATGTACATCAAGCGTCCGACCCTGCTGATGGTGCATCCTTCCGTGCCCGTCCACAACTACGAGGAGTACATCGCCTATGCACGGGCCAATCCCGGGAAGATCAATTTCGGAACCTCCGGCGCGGGCGGGCTTTATCACCTCATGGGCGCATGGATGCACAGCGTGACCAGGACCGAAGTCACCTTCATCAACTACAAGGGCGCCGCGCCGATGTTTGTGGATCTGCTGGCCGGGCGCGTGCACGTGTCTCCGGCCAGCCTTTTCAACGCAATGCCATTTGTGAAAACCGGCAAGGTGCGCGCCATTGTCGTGCTCAGCAAGGAACGCACGGCAGTGCTTCCCGGCATGAAGACGGTGTCTGAACAGGGGATCCCCGATTTTGACTATACGGCCTGGGGCGGCATTCTGGCGCCGGCAGGCGTGCCCGTCGCGATCCTGAATCGACTGGCTGCGGAAACCGCGAAATACACCCGGGATCCGGTGCTGATCAGCAAAGCAGCTGAAGACGGGACCGTGCTGGTGGGCAGTACGCCCGCGGAATTCCAGCAACTGCTGGTGACGGAAATCAACCGCTGGCGCAAACTGGTGAAGGACAACGACATCAAGGCCGAGGTGGATTGAACAGCGGGGTGATCGCCCCGCTGTCTATCGTGGCTCAGGTGGCTAAGCTGAGCTCAGCTGGCTTGGTTGGCCTTGTTGGGTCTGCCGCCAGCGGGCATTCCCGCATCGAACACGTCGAACCCATCGATCCCGACCTCATTGATCCTTATGCGGCTTTAGGCTTGCCGAATACACCGGCGGCACGCATTCCGGCAATTTCGTCAGCGCTCAGTCCGAGCAGATCGCGCAACACTTCTTCGGTGTGTTGTCCGAGCTTGGGCGAAGGCGTGCGTATGGACCCTGGCGTTTGTGACAGACGCACGCTCGGCCCCGCCATGCGCACCTTGCCGGCGGTCGGGTGGTCCATGGTCACCAGCGCACCGCGCGCCTTCACCTGCGGATGTTCCACCACCTGCGCCAGATTGTTGACGACGCCGACCGGAATACCCGCCTTGACGAGGTCCGCTTCCCATTCTTCGTAGGTGCGCGCGAGAAAGACTTCCTGCAGCTTCGCAATCAGTGCCGGACGGTTCTTGTTGCGATCGGGGTTGGTGCGAAAGCGCGGATCGTCGGTCAGTTCCGGGCAGCCAATGGCCGGGCAGAATCCCTTCCACAGTTTGTCGCTGCCCACGGCGATGGCGAGATCGCTCGATTTGGTGCGGAAGGTCTGATAGGGCAGCAATGCCTTGTAGGCGGTGCCCAGCGGCCCCGGGATTTCGCCGCTGGCGCAATAGCTGCCGATCATGTTGCCGAGCAGTCCGATCTGTCCTTCCAGCATGGACACATCGACAATCTGGCCGATGCCGGTCTTTTCCTTGACGCGCAGCGCCAGCATGATGCCGAAGGCGGCGTTCATTCCCGCGGTCAGGTCGGCAATCGAAACGCCGGCGCGGGCACCGCGCCCGCCGGGCTCACCGGTGACGCTGATCATGCCGCTTTCGGCCTGGACAATCAGATCCATGGCCGGGCGATCGCGGTAGGGGCCGTCCTGGCCGAAGCCGGACACCGAGCAGTAGATGATGCCGGGGTTGCGCTTGCGCGCGGTTTCGTAGTCCAGGCCCAGGCGATTGAGCGCGCCCACCCGATAGTTTTCGAGGACGACGTCGGCGCGCTCGATCATGCGCAGCAGGGTTTCCTTGCCGGCGGGATTCTTGAGATCAAGCGCCACACCCTTCTTGTTGCGGTGCAGGCTGACAAAGTAGTCGGTTTCACCACCGGGCAGTGGCGTGCCCCAGCCGCGCGCGATATCGCCAGAGCCGGGTGGTTCAATCTTGATGATCTGGGCGCCGAAATCGGCCAGCATGGTGGAACAAAAGGGGCCCGCCAGCGCGTGGCTGAGGTCCAGGATCTTGACGTCTTCTAATGGAAGTAGCATGGGGACTCCGGATAGTGGAAACAGGCTGAATTGTTTTAATAAGGCGCTGCAGGTCGATTTAGGCGGATGGATTCTCTCATTCCTTTGCCGCCTGCGTCCTGAGCCCTTTGTCTGGGGCCTACAGTAAGCTGCCCTGCGCGATCACACAATAGCGTACGAAGCGACCAATGCCCTGCCAGCACAATACGGCCCAGGCGTTGAGCTTCAGCCACCCTGCTGCCAGGCATAGTGCGTCGCCTGCCACGGGCAACCAGCCCAACGCGGTGATCGGTGCCCCCCAGCGCCGCACCTGATCAAGGTGTTTCAGCGAACCTGCCTGCGCGAGCCAGCGACCGATCGCAAAGGTGGTCATGCCGCCGGCGGTATTTCCCACGCTGGCGACAGCGATCGCGGCCCAGAAGAGGTCCGGATGCAACTTCAGCACGGCGTACAGCGCCGCTTCGGAGGAAAACGGCACGATGGTGGCGGCGACAAAGGCAGCGGCGCACAGTGCGGTCAGACTGCCATCGGGCGAGAGAAGGGTTTCCATGCAAACAGCATAAATGGGAATGGCTTCAGGTGACAGTGATGTAGCACAGATCGTGTACAGTAGCGATTCACCCGCAGAAGTGCTAATGGCGCCAAGCCATGCCCAGGAATTCATGAAGAACGATTATCTCGAACGCATATTGAACGCGCGGGTCTACGACGTTGCCGTCGAGACTCCGCTGGAGTTGGCCCCCAATCTGTCAGCCCGCCTTGGCAATCGCCTGATGTTGAAACGCGAGGACATGCAGCCGGTGTTTTCTTTCAAGCTGCGTGGCGCCTATAACAAGATGGTGCAGTTGTCGCCCGCGGCTTTGAAGCGCGGCGTCATTACCGCGTCGGCCGGAAACCATGCCCAGGGCGTGGCATTGTCGGCCAACAAGCTGGGTTGCCGCGCGGTGATTGTCATGCCCACGACGACGCCCAAAATCAAGATTGATGCGGTGGCTGCGCGTGGCGGCGAAGTCGTGCTGGCGGGGGATTCCTATTCCGATGCCTATGTCGAAGCGCTCAAGATCGGGAAACGCCGCAAGCTGACGTTTGTGCATCCTTATGACGACCCGGATGTCATCGCGGGCCAGGGCACCATTGCCATGGAGATACTGCATCAGACCAACCGGCCCATCCATGCGATTTTTGTTGCGGTGGGCGGTGGCGGACTGATCTCCGGTGTTGCCTCGTATGTAAAGCGCCTGCAGCCGAATGTGAAGATCATCGGCGTCCAGCCAGTCGACTCTGATGCCATGAACCGTTCGCTGAAAGCCGGCCGGCGCGTGATCCTCGACCACGTCGGGTTGTTTGCCGATGGCGTGGCGGTCAAGCAGGTGGGCGAGGAAACTTTTCGCATCTGCCGCGAACTGGTCGACGAAATCATTCTGGTCGACACCGATGCGATCTGCGCTGCGATCAAGGATGTGTTCGAGGACACGCGCGCCATCCTTGAGCCGGCCGGCGCGCTGGCGATCGCCGGAGCCAAAGCTTATGTGCAGCGCGAAGGCCTGCGCGGCCAGAAACTGGTGGCTATTGCGTGCGGCGCCAATACCAATTTTGATCGCCTGCGTTTCGTCGCCGAGCGTGCCGAGGTTGGTGAGCATCGCGAGGCCATTCTGGCGGTCACCATTCCGGAAAAGCCGGGCAGCTTCAAGGCCTTCTGCAGCATGCTCGGAGCGCGCAATATCACCGAGTTCAACTATCGCATGGCCGATGCGAACGCCGCGCATGTGTTTGTCGGCTTGCAGGTGCAGCACTTGGCCGAGACGAGCAAGATCGTCGCATCCCTCAAGCGCAATGGTTTCGAGACGCTGAATTTGTCCGACAGCGAGATGGCCAAGCTGCATGTGCGTCACCTGGTCGGCGGGCGTGCGCCGCAGGCGCGCGGAGAGCTGGTTTATCGCTTTGAATTTCCCGAACGGCCGGGTGCGTTGATGAAGTTCCTCAATTCCATGCGTTCGGACTGGAACATCAGCTTGTTTCACTACCGCAATCATGGCGGGGACAATGGCCGCGTGCTGGTCGGCATACAGGTCCCGAAGAAGGACATGCCTGAATTCCGGCGCTTTCTGAAGACGCTGGGCTATCCGTACGTGGATGAGACGGGCAACCCGGCTTACGGGCTGTTTCTCGGATAGGTTTTGCGGCGCCGGAGCTGGCGATTTATTTGTTAAGGAAACACTGAAAAAGCCTCCAATTTGCAGAAAACTTGAACAGTGTTTTCTCTGAAGTGGGGGATATACAAGGGGGCATCGCCCACTTGTGCAGTACTTCCTAAAATACGACTGAAAACGCGATGGGTGGAAGCGAGACGATATGGTTCTGAAGTGGTTAGGTGGTGGCAAACCCGATCATCCTCTGGCTGATGAAAAAGGCGCCAGGGAGTTACTGGCATCCTTGACTGATAGCGATGCTCCGCAAGCGATCGAAGACGTTCGCCATTGGGTGGAGTCGGTCATGGGGACGGAGGGATTCAAACTCGAACGGCGGGCCGAGTTGCTGCTGTTGCTGGATGAGGCCGCGCAGGCGCACCAGCGCAAGCTGGCGCGTGACTATTTGTCCAATCCGCGCCTGTCGAAGTTCCAGGAGGCGCAACTGCGGCGAACCTTGTCCGGCCTGTGGGCGGACCTTGCCAACGCTGGCACCACCTGCATTGACCAATTGAATACGGACTCGGGCGCGGCCGGACGCATGAAGGCGCAACTGCCGCTATTCTGTGTGCGTGTAGTGCGCGCTCTCGCCGCGCAACTCAAATGGCATTACATGCACTATGAGCCGGGCCAGGCGGCGGTCTGGCAGGCAATCGGGAAGATTTATCGCTTCGCCGAAACGAAGAAAATCCTTCGCGAAGCCGTGGTGGTCTATCCCAATGTGCCGCTGAAGTCGAGCACGGAACGCGAATTCATGAGCGCGTTAATGCTGGCTGCATCAGCCCCCACCTGCCTGAGGCCACTGGACATTGAACTTGCAGAGCGGGTGGTGGCGCATTGCAATGCCTCATTCCTGATCAGTGATGCCTACCAGCCGAAAGCAACTTACAACTGGATTGATCTGGCCAGCGGCCTGCCGCCAAAACGTTTGATGGACGTGCCGACTGCTGCACCGAGTTTGCGTTATTTCGCCGCGGGTCCGGCCAACGCGCAGCTGGACAATATGATCCGCGTGCTCGAGGGTGGGGCGGTGCCCTCGGATTTGAATCTTGGCGGCACCTACGAACCTGCGAGGGTTCTGGGTGTCGTTCAGCATCTCAGGATGTACTGGGCAGAGACCCCACCGGTGCGCAAGCATGATCGTTATGAGGTGAAGCATCAGCTCAATGTGGTCAACGGCATCGAGCGCATCCTGGCACGTCTGCAGGGTGCAACAGCGGACGCGCCAACGGAAACCTGGGTGACCGACAATATCAGTGCCGGAGGCATGGGCGTTGTTGTCAGCAGCGCCCAGAGCGACTGGCTGGGCATCGGCAAGCTGATCGGGCTGAGTGTTGCCGGTGGCAGCGGCGGCTGCTCGGTAGGTATGGTGCGACGCTGTTATCGGCCTACCCAGCAGCAGGCAAGCGTGGGTATTCGCACTTTTGCCAAGGCGGCGTACGCGGTTACGCTGCAAGGTCGCGAGGACAAGGAAGCACTGCTATTGAGCGATGGCACTGCGCTCAACGAAGAGGTGCTGATCTGCATGCGAGAAGGTGAATTTGACAAGCGTGAAAGCCAGTCTCTGGCGTTCGACGGCCACAACTATTTGCTGATCCCGGTGGATATCAATGCAACCGGAGATGACTTTGAGATCGGACGTTATCGCGTCATGCAGCAGGCCTGATCGATGTGCACGCGACTCTGAGGGGGCTTGTTTGCCGAACTGCCCCTGATTCAGGGGGCAAGGGGAACCGTGTCCCCTGTTTCAACACCCAGTTAAAACTCCATCATCTGAAAATCGCTCTTGACCGCGGAGCAATCCGGGCAGGTCCATGTCTCCGGGACGTCTGCCCAGCGTGTGCCGGGCGCAATGCCTTCTTCGGGTAGTCCTGCCGCCTCATCATAGAAAAAAGAGCACAGCTCGCATTGCCACTGCTTGTAGGGAACAACATCTGCCACGACATCCTCCTGAATTGGATCAACTCGAACCGGAGCGCTTTTGCGCTGCCTGGTTTGCCGGCCGTATTTTAACGGCCTTGTGGCCCGGCATGGAGCGGTCAGCTTCTACGGCAGTGCAAATTATCACTCCCTAAAGTGCGGGCTATGATCGCCGCCCTGCCAGCCGGCAGGGCGGCCCCCGTCATCAAATAAATTTTCCCCGCGGAGCGCGCCGGAGCATGTATTCGAATACAGGCCAGGAGATCGCGCATGTCCCGGGAATGGAAATTCAGCGTGGTTATTGCGGTGCTGTCCGGCTTTTCGTCAATGGTGGCGGCTCAAAAGGAAACGTCCATGGCCATGAATGACCTGATGACGGATCGCATCCAGTTCCGATTTGCAGACGTATTGATTGCATTGCCCCTGGTCAAGGACAAGCGCATCAAGGTGCTCGCCATCACCAGTCCCAAGCGTTCATCCATTGTCCACGATGTGCCGTCCATCACCGAAATGCTTCCTGGAAACTGATGACGATCAGTTGTCACACTGAGTTGTCACACTGGTATTTGTCTCGATTTTTGACCTGATTCGCGAATGCGTCGTGGTGCGGACCCGATGCAGGGCCGCCTTGGCAGAAGGTCAAGCATTTGAGCAATACCAGGGAAAACTGGGTAATAGCTGCCTTTAAAATGAGCTATGCGACTGTTAAATATGGGATTTACCTCCTACTGGAGGAGCGATATTCAGGCCTCTGAGTGGCGATGAATTCTGCCGCATTGCGCGAAGCGCTTTTGCTTCGCTTGAAGCGCCTGAGCAAGCAAGGTGCCGGCGATCTGATTTTTCAGAAAAAAATATGCCATTGACATTATCGCGTCAGGGCCGATGTGATTTTTTACCGCACCCCAAAATTCTTTTGCCAGAACAAATCATAATGTAACAGCAGGTAACGATTATTAAATATAATCAGTAGTCTAAAAAATGTGTTCAGGCGGTTTTTTGTCATTTGGGCAGTGGTGACATGCGATTACTGAGACTTGGGGAGAGGTATGAATAGGCATCGAGCGTCGTGGCAGCACTCCTTGCGAGGTATCGCGATAGCAGTGGGCATGGCCTGGTCATTTCAGGTGGGAGCCGCTTCGCTCACCACACTTGAGGTTCGCGGAGAGGGCGATTTCGCGCGCGTGGTGGTGGAACTTCCCCTGGGTATGTTTGTTGACGCCGGTCTGACTGGTCGCGGCAACAGCCTTGAGTTGCGTCTGAAGGGGGCTGACAAGGCTGACCTTGCGGCACGTCTTGAACAACTGACGAAGAAGCACCCTCTGCTGAAGGGCGCCCGCATCTTGCCGGGGGCTGGGGAAGACACGCGGGTACTGTTCGAGTTCGCGCGACCGGTCGTGGTGCTGGATGAGACCGTGGTTGCCTTGCCAGACAGTCAGTCCCGTTGGGAGATCGTACTGAGCGGTGGCGAGCAGGCGGCCTCCCCCGCCGTCGCACCGCCTGCACTGAAACAGGTGCGTGCCGCGCGTCGCGATGGCCGACTGGATATCTCCCTGGTCGGGAGCACTGGTTTGGTGGCGGAAGCGTTTTTTATGGAGGGGACTTCTGTTCTGGCCGTTGATTTGCCGGGCATTTCAATCGAGCAAGCCAGGTTGGCAGCAGAGCAATTCCATGGAGAAGCCGGATTGGTGAAGGGGGTGCAAGCCGTCACTGCCGGGAACAAGGTGACGCGATTGCTGTTCGAACTATCCGAACCGGCTGACCTCATCGATACTCAGGGTCTGAGCGCCGATGACCAGGGTCAGGTGGTGATGAGCCTGGTCCCGGACGCGCAGGCCAAGGCGGCACCGAGCGGCAGTCTAGCCGCCCTTGGATTCGAAGCGGCTGAAGGCGTCATGCAGTTCCGCCTGTCTGGAATTGCTGGCAGTCGCATCAATGCTTACACGATAGAAGAACCGCCCCGTCTGGTGGTCGACTTTCTGGGCTGGAGTCCGGATCAGGTCAAGGAAGCGATCGCCCGTTTCCGTAGCAGCAACGGCATACTCGGTGAGGCCAGGCTGGATACCACGCGCCTTGGCTCGGCCCGGGCTGTTTTCGACTTGGTGATTTCCGCGCCATTCCAGACGGCCAGGTCAATCAGTTTGCCGGATGCCGGGGGCAATGCGCTGGTTGAGACTTTGCTGATTTCGCTTGCGCCGGGCGCCGCTTCCAGCGAATCGCAAACCATGGCGCGCCGTGGACCGCTTAACCTGCGTTTCCGCCGCGAATTGCAGGATGGCCGCCAGTCCGAAGTGGTGATTCGAGCACCGACGCTGGAGTCTGCAAACCGGTTTGCGCAGGCGGCCTTGCGACCCGAGCGCGGCAAAGAGTTCGGTTTGATCGGCATGTTGTCAAAAGCGCTTGATGTCGATTCCAAGTATGCGGCGGCCAAGGCCGAATTCGAGGCCATCAGTGAGGCTGTTCCACAGGCACGCGCCGGCTACCTTCCCGTGGCATCGTTCGACTTTCAGCGATCCAACATTCGTCAGGACATCAAACAGGCATCCAATCCAACCTTCCCTACGGGGGTTTCGACCTATCCCAGCCGCAACATGACTTTGACGCTGACCCAGCCGTTATTCAAACCGCAGGCTTGGCTGAAGATGAATCAGGCAGCGATCGCAGTGGAGCAGGCCAAGGTAAATTTGGTCGCCGCCGAGCAGGACCTGATCCTGCGTGTATCCACGGCTTACCTGAATCTGCTTGCAGCCAATGACGGCGTTGAACTGGCGGAGGCAGAGCGAGAGGCCACCGCGAAGCAGAACGAATTGGCAAGCTCACGACTGCAAACGGGGTTGGGTACCATCACGCAATTGCACGATACCGAGGCGCGGTTGGCATTGACACAGGCCCGTGAAATCGAGGCCAAGAGCCGTCTTGATGACGCCACGATCGCGATCAAGGAAATTCTGGGTGAGAGCGTATCCGGCGTGAAGGGTTTCAAGGCTGATTTTGAAACCGCAGCACCGATTCCGGCCACGCATGAACCGTGGGTAGAAGCTGCACTGGAGCAAAACCTGGCACTGCAGTCGCGCAAGATGGCTCAGGAGATTGCCGGATTGGAAATCACCCGGCAGCGGGCCGGACATCTACCCACGCTTTCTCTGGTCGGCAATTTGACCAGCCAGGATACGGGGGGCTCCCTGTATGGCGCGGGTCAACGCTATGACAATCGCGAAGTCGGCCTGCGCATGAGCATGCCGCTGACGGATGGCGGACTGACCTCGTCCATGGTGCGTGAAGCGCGTGCGCGCGAGGTGAAAGCCGTGCAGGAGCGCGAGCAGGAAATGCGTCGCACCGAACGGCTGGCCCGGTCTGCCTTCAATGGCGTGCAGGCAAGTTCGCGAACCCTGGCCGCGCTACGCAAGTCAGTCCAAGCCCAGGAGAGCGCGCTTCAAGCGCGCCTGGAAGGCTTCAACAACGGCTTGTACAACGTGGTGGTTGTCATGGATGCCTACCGGCTTTACTACACGGCACAGCGTGATTTTCTGCAAGCGCGCTACGACTATCTGGTGAACCGCCTGAAATTGAAGCAAGCCGTCGGGACCTTGAGTCGCGCCGACATCGAAGATATCGCGGCTTTATTGAATTGATGGATACGGGTGGGAGCCGAAGCGGGCCCTGTCTGTCAGTTTCGCAAATACTTGTCATCCGTCGTCGTAAGTGTTCGCTTGGATTCGTTTGATGCCTGACCAAGTCGCGCAAGCATTAGAGGGAAAATTGCCATGAGTATGAATCAGCATGACAACCTGAACACGGCCCAGCGGCTGCGCAAGTTTCTTGGCGTCCCGGAGCGCTATCGGCGCCGCGCCTCCGCTCCCAGGCGCAGTGGCAGGTTGATCGTCGAGGCAATGGAGCCGCGCTACCTGCTATCCGGTGAGGGCCTGATGCTGCCCCCGCCTCCGCCGCAGTCGGCACTTCACCAGACTCTGCTGGTGCCCGCTGCCCAGTTGGCCGGGCAGATTACCGCGCCCGGCATTGTGGTTGATGCTGCAAAGGTGCAAAGCACGGCGGTCAGTTCTTCGGCTAATGAGGTGATTTTTCTCGATCCCGGCGTCAAGGGTGGGGCCGCGCTCATCCAGCAGGCATTGGCCAACCGGCCTGATGCGCGAGCCGAAGTGGTCGTGCTCGACGCCAACAGCGATGGTGTGCAACAGATTACTTCCTGGCTCAAGCAGCACCAGGGACTTCAGGCCATTCACCTGATTTCGCACGGCGACGATGCTGCCATTCGCCTGGGCTCCGTTACGCTCAACAACGATAATCTCGCCGACTACAGCGCTTCTCTCGAAGGCTGGCGCGGTGCGCTCGGCATTGGCGCCGATCTGCTGATCTATGGCTGCGATGTCGCCGCGGATGCGCGCGGCACTGATTTTGTGAACCGTCTTGCGGCCCTGACCGGCGCCGACGTGGCGGCCTCGAGCAACGCCACCGGCGCCGCGAAACTCGGTGGCGACTGGGTGCTTGAGTCACGCACCGGTTTGATCGATGCGGCCGTACTGTATGACAACAGCTATGCCGGTCTGCTGGCGCTCAACGCCACCACCCTGACGCTGAATGCAGGACTGCAGACGCAGATCCGGGCGGTACTCAACAAGGTGGATGCGGTGGCCACCGAGGCGCTCAAGAATAATCTCATCAATTCGGCTTTGCCGGTGAAAGACAACCAGGCCACCCCGGTGGTTCTCGATAGCATCAATAAGCAGATCGGATTGACCACGACCAACGGCGGCACATCCACCGTGTTTGGACTTGAGGCTGCTGCGACTACCTACTTTGGCAGTGGGACTCCCACCTTGCAAGGGCTCGCAACTGCGCTGCAATCCGCGATGACCACTGCCTTGCCCACGGCGGCGGCGCAGCCCTGGGTCGTCAGCGTAACGCCGACGTTCGACCCGTCAGCGGCCGAAGTTGTGGCGGGCTTCAAGATTTCGATTGGCCTTGGCGTGAGTAATGCAGGATGGACACGGACCGGACTGACGCTGACTACCGTGACTGCCGGCGACTGGAGCGGGTCTTCGCTCTCGAAGGTCAATATCGATATTGACGCCGGCCTCGTGCTTTCGGGTGTTACGGCCGCAACCACCGATCCGACCACGATCGCCACGCCAGTAAGCGCGGCCAGTTTTTTCAAGTTCAACCACTTCGGCGTGTCGCAGGAACTCACGCCAAGCGGTACGACCAATACGCTGCACCTGATTGCCGGTATCGAAACCAGTCTCAAGGACGCCGACAACAGCGACGAAAAGTCTCGTATTACCCTCACCGATATCGCGACTACCGGCGTGGCCGGCTCGCTCAATCCGACGCTGAATGCGCGCATCGAAGGCGCGAAAAGCAGCATCGGGTTCTTTGGTCAGGTCGCCTCCGGCGCGCTCACGCTCCAAACCTTTGCTGACACGACGCTGGATGCCACCGGCAATGGCCTGAAAGCCATTCTTGCCGGTGCCAACAAGCTGGGAAGTCAGGTGGACAACCTGGAGGTTCTTGGAATCGACCAGCCCTTTGTCGATACCTCGATGTCGCTGCTGCTCAAGACCAGCGACGGACGCACGCTGGGTGACATTCTCAGCTTCAAGACGCCAAACAACACCACGGTGGTCGACGATTACCTCGCGGATAGCTCAGTAACGACCAAGACTCTGGGTGGTCTATTGCAGCGACTGCGCGACTACCTCACCGGTTCCGGCGCCTACAGTAGTCTGGAGGCACTGGTTGCATCGAGCTACGCCAATGATTTCATGAACATCACCGGCACGGTTGGCAGCGCCGGTCAGGCCAAGCTCGTGTTGGGTTTGGCGCTATCTCGCGACTTCCAGCGCCGTTTTAGCTTCGATGACAAGCTCAAAGCGGTCGGGCTGGATTTCATGCCGGGCAGCAGCGTGGCATTGCGCTCAACGGTCAACATCGGCTTGAACTACGACAGTAATGTGACGACTTCGGTGCAGATCACGCAACTGAACGCACGCGTGCAAACGCCGTCTTCGCAATTCGACGCCGGGGTTTCACTCGGCATACTCGAAGGGCGTGCCACGGGCACATTGAGCTTCGATACCGGAACGGTGTCGGTGCTGGTGGGGCAAAGCTATATCGATTCCAACCTGTTGTTCGGTGCCATTGATATTTCCTCGGTCCAGATCGGTAACCCGTCGGCGCTGACACCTGCGGAAATCGACGCCTTCAACGTTGATCCCGACGTTTACCAATCCAGTGTGCAAGGTAATGTAAAGGTATTTACCGAGCCCAGTGTCAGTGGTGCGGCCAGCTTTGACGTGACCGGCACCATCGGCGCGGGTACTTCCAACGCCACCCTCTTTACGACACTTGAAGGCGGGACGCCGCATGTGACGGTCTCGTTTAATGGCGGTGCGCCCTCGACCTGGTCGACTATCAAGGCGCATCCGCTGTTGCTGAGCACCGCCAACTTTACCAAGCTGCAGGCTTTCGCCAGCCTCGATTCGGCGGCGTTGGTGCGCATGCTCACCGACCTGGGCACTTACCTCAACCAATTGCGCGACTCGGGCAGCTTCAACTCGCTGCTGCCATTCACCAATCTGACACTGGGCCAGACGCTCGATTTCAGCGCCGCGCTGAATAGCGTGGTGGCGAATGATTTGCAGACCACGCTGCGCGCGGGCGTGACCGCGGCCAGGGCCGTATCGCCCGTGCTGGAGAGCGACACCTCCTTTGACCTGCAACTGACGCGCCCGGGCGACAGCCTCCCCACTCTGGTGACGATTCGCATTCTTAAAAGCGAGACCGCGGCTTTCACGCACATCAACCAGCTCGCCCAGTTGATTGACGGCAAGATTGCTGCAGCGATGAATGGCAACCTGCGCTGGCAGACCGATAACGCCACGGCAGTCGGCGTGGTTACACAGGTGGTGAAGGGCGGCGTGGTGATCAACAGCGCCATCACCACCAGCGAGGAGCAGCGGATAGACCTGCACGCGGGGACCGGCACTTTCCGCGTCAAGCTCGGCTCGAGCGGCGCGCTGTCCTCGGTGCTGAATCTGACCGCCTCGCTGTCCGAAGTGCAGCAGGCGCTGGAAAGCCTGCCCGAAATCGGCGACGGCAATGTGCTGGTGACGGGCATGCCCAAGCACTACGTTGTCACCTTCACCGGCGAACGCGCCGGCCAGGCGCTGTCTCTGCTTGAAGTCACTCTGAGCGACAGCGCGGCCTCCAACGCGGGTGGCCTGATTGACGTGATCGCCTCGAATACGTTTGCCGCCAGCGACGGCAAGGTGTGGGGCCAGCTCAATCTGTTGCAGTCGACGCCCGGCACCTTGTCGGACATGCGTGTGTCGGCCACGGCGGGTGTCTCGGTGCAGACCATCAGCGCCGGCAGTGCCACCGTGGATGGCGTGCAGCGTATTTCCGTCGTGCACGCCGGCGGCGGCAGCTTTACCTTGAAAGGCACCAAGCTCGATGGCACGGCTTTCACGACGGCGCCGATCACTCTGGGCGGCACGGGAACTTTGAGCAGCCGTATCCAGGACGCGTTGAACGCGGCTTACGGCACTGCTGCGGTAGTCTTTCCTCCGATCGCTGCTGTGCCGCTGACTCAGGCCCAAGGCGTCACTGTCACAGCCACCGACCCGAACCTGATCGACGTGCTGCCTGGTGTGCAGGTGTTCGATATCACGTTCAGCGGCACTTCGGTGGCCAAGAGGACCTTTGCCTTGCTGAACGTTGACGGTTCGCTGATGACGGCCAAGGTCGAGGCGCAATACAGCCTGACCACGCCCCAGCGGGCCGCCCTGGCGGTGGGCGCCACGCCGGCCAAAAACGAAGTGCAGCGCCTGTCGATCAGCAACGCCGCGGGTGGCAGCATTGTCTTTGGCATGACTATCGCCACGCGATTTTTTGAAGCCGACCCGCTCAACTACAGCGGCATCACCGCCGCTGGCATCCAGACGCAACTGGTTTCGATGTTCCGCCAATGGGATGCGAGCTTTGGCGCCAACGATGTCGAAGTGACCGACGTCGCGGGCAAGCCCAAGACCTGGGACATCGAGTTCAAGGGGCGCTGGGCCGGCCAGAACGTGCCCGAGCTCAAGGTCAACACTGGCAACCTGGTCGCCGCCACCGACGCAACCAGCTACAGCCTGTTGAACAATCTCGGATTCACCGTCAGTGGGCAGGACTCGCAGACCACCAAGGTCACCACCTTCGTCAGCTTCAACGACATGATGGAGCGTTTCCAGCAGGCGGTAAACAATAGCCTGGCCGGCACCGGGACGAGCTTCTCCGTGGCGCCAGGCTACGATCCGACCACCCGCAGCCTGACATTCAGGGTCAAGCTGGCCCCGCTGGCTGCCACTGTTGCCACACCCCTGCAACTGACAGGCAATCTCGGTGAACTGTCATCCCTCACCGCCTCGGCCGCGCTGGAAATCACCAGCCAGACAAGCTTTGAGACCACCATCGGCTTCGACTTGCGCAGCCTCAATACCTTTGCCTTGCGGGCGGGCGGGGCTTACACCGCCACCATCTCCGCGGCTGGAACGGGCACCGCGCCCAAGTTGCTGCCGTTTAATGTATTTGGCAGGTCGGACGCGACCTTCAGTCTTGGATTTGATGGCGAAGAATATGCCCTCACGCTGACGAGTGTATCGACGCTTGCCAACAATACGGACGCCAACTCTACCCAGGGCTATGACCAACTGCGCGCTGAGATGCAGGCCGTGCTCGATGCCAGGGCGGTCACCGCCGGCGGCGTTCTTGCCTCGATGGGCTATGCCAACGTCGGGCAGGCCGTCACGGCCAAGCTTGACAGCAAGAACAACCGGCTGCAGCTTGTCAGCCGTGTGCCAGTCGATGCATTCAAACTGTCCATCGACAGCAGCAGCAATCCCATGACATCGGTACTCGGCTTTCAGCCGATGACCATGTACCCCGCGCCCAAACCCATTACCCTCGCGACCAACGGCCGACTTAGCGCCAACGCGAGCTTCTCGCTGATTTTCGACCAGTCCTCGCCGGTTGCGGTGACCGTGCTGAAGTCCAACACCGACGCGAACACCACAATCGGCAACCTGATTGACGATATCAACGCGGCCTTTGCTGCAGTCACCACCAGCGTGAGCAGCCACGCCTATCTTGGCACTGGCGGTCTGGGATTCACCAATCTGGGTGAGGTGGTGAAGGCCATCCTCAACAACAACCAGATCGAGATCGTTACGCTGAAGCACGAGATCGCCTCGCTGCAGATCAAGGTGGATGGCAGCAACACGGCGAGCACCGAACTCGGGTTTACGCCGTGGCAGTTCGCCAAGACCGGCGGCGCCGAAGTATTCCTGCAGGACGCCAGCGTCAGCGGCAGCTACTCGGGCATCGTGCATGGCCAGGTGGTAGGTGCCACACCTGCACCGGCCATCCTGTCGAGCAACGGCAGCGCCACGCTGGGCATGCTTGACCTGACGTTTGGCAAGATTACGACTGCTAACGCTCAGGGCGAAATTGATTATCAGGGCAAGATGAGCTTTACCCTGCGCAATGGCCAGTCGGGCGCAGCGCATGACCGGATCAGCATCAATTCGCTGTTCGACTCGGTGTTGTCGCAGGAGGTACAACTCGGCCTTGGCTCGACCTTGACGACCAGCAGTTCAGCCTTGGTCACTGGCACGCCGGTGCAGAGCAATGGTCGACTTCTGCGCGACGTGGGGCTAAGCGTGACGGTGGGGACGGCAGTGCTGGATGTCATGGTAGCCCAGTCGGATACAGCCAACAATAACGGCATCGCTGACCTTGCTGCCGACGTGAACGCAGCCATCCATGCCGCGCTGGTCACGCGCTTCACTAACGATCCTTACGCTGCGCATACCTTTGTGCGCACCGGTAGCGGCGCAGACGCCGGCAAACTGGAATTTGTCGCCCCGACAACGACACTGACTTTGTTGGCGAATGCCGACCAGATCTATACCGCCCAAGGCCGCTTGCTGATCGATTTGCCGATTGTCGTGACCAAGGGCACGACCACGCTGAATGCCACGCTGCGTGCCTCGACCACCAGTGAGAATACCAGCGTGGCCGATTTGGCCGCGGCGATCGAAAACGCCATCGGGGCGGCGGCATCGTCGGCACGCTCGAACACGACCGATGCCCAGAAAATCAAGGACTACAACACGCTCATGGCAGCGGTGGCCTTTCCGTTGAGCAACCAGTCGGGCGTGCTTACCTTGGGTGCGACGGGCGACCTGAGCCTAACGGCCGCATCGGCCACGGTTGGCACCAGCAAGATCACGCTCGAAGACAACCCGACGCAGTTCTACACCTCGGCCAACGGCAGGTTGCTGCGCGACCTGGTGTTGACCCTGAACAAGGCGGGCACCCCGGTCACGTTTACGGTCTTGGCTACCGACACGAGCGCCTATACCAGCATGGACCAGTTGGTGCAGCTCATCGCCATCAAGATGCTCGCCGCGGTGAACACGGCCCTTGTCGCTGCCACGGGAACGCCCAAGGCCAACCTCGACGATGCCAAGCTCGCCATGACCGGGCTCAAGGTGACGACGCCCGGCGACGTGCTCACCCTCGGCACGACCAGCGGTATTTTGAGCAACATTGCGATCAGCGCCGGGACGATCACGCTGAACAAACTGGTGGTCGCGGGGCGCTCGCTGGTGGGTGATTTCAAGACTGCGACGGTTTTCGCCAACAGTGCAAGCGCCCCGGCGGGCGTGGTCACGCCCACCGCCAGCCTGACACTGAGCGGCATTGGCATCAATGTCCCCACTGGTATCACGGCGTCGAACCTGAATATCAATACTAAAATTACCATCGGCGTCACCAACCTTAGTGCGGCGCTGGCCGGCGCCGAAGAGGCGGCGTCGATCGCCGTCGTGCCGCCTGACGGTCTTGGCACTCTCACGCCGTTCAAGGACATAAGCTGGTCCAGCCTGCTGACGGATTTTGCAGCGTTGCCCGGGCTGTTGTCCGATCTGGGCGCCATGGGCCCGTATGGCCAGCTGGGGCGCTTGATTCCGCTGCTGGGTGACGACGTTCCGGGTATTTTCAACCTGGCCAGCCGCCTGCAGGCAGTCCAGACCACTCTGGCGCGCACCGCCTCGGTCGGGCTGGTGGGTTTGCGCACCCTGATCGCTGCTGCGTTCGGTGTGAACGTCTCCGAAGTCGTGCTTGGCATGGATATGACCTCGGGCACGGAAGCCTTGACCATCAATGTGCCGTATCGCATCGCACTCGACACGCGCGTGCCGATCAAGGTGCTGCTGGACGATGCGGATTTTCTCGGCCTGCTGACCACCGATCAGCGCACCGAACTCACGCGCCTTGCCGGCAGCGTCAGCAGCATGACCGACGACGATGGTACGGCGCTGATGCGCCTTACCGGCAGTTTCGATATGCATCTGGCGCTTGGCGTGGATATTTCCAGCGGCACCAATCGCGGCAAGGTGTTCCTGGTTGATCACAAGGCCGACGCTTCAAATACAACCACGCTTGCCGACGACAGCGGCACCTACGCGTCGTTCATTGCCGACGCATCGGCATCGAACATGTACTTCGACTCCAATCAGGGCATCTATGTGCTCAGTGTCCGCGGTGGTTCGGCGGCAGCGGTTGAGAGCGGCAACTGGACGCTCGATTCCGCGAATAAGGGCACCGCGGAGCGCCTCTACCTCAACACGACGACGGGTCTGAGTTCCACCGCTTCAGCCACGCTGAAGCAGAACAGCTTCGACGTCTTCATCGATGCCACCAGTCACGCCACCGCCTCACTGCCGCTGACTCTGGTTGTGTCGGACGAACTCGGCCAGCTGGCGATCGGCTCGATTGACGGTTTCCGCAATCCGCTGCCGCTGGGCACAATGGATCTGGCGTTCAACAACCTTGCCAATGCCTTCGCGGCTATGGGTGGCGCCACGGTAAACCCCAGCCTCACGACCCGTGTCATCGAGGCCAACAAGCCGCCGCAACCGGCGACGGCCGGAAACGGCGCGGGTGATGCCACAGCCGAAGGCGCGCCGGTTGATTCGGTCAACGAGAGCCTCGCCTCGGTCAACCTCAATCCTTACCTCGTCAGCACCGATGGCCAGGGGGCCAGCACAGCCACATCGCTACCTGCGAGTGGCGCGGGCACATTGACCCTGTTTGGTTCCGGTAATGCCAATCCGCCGTCCGACGGCTTCGATGTGAGCTACATCCTTCCGGAAATTTCGGTGTGGCAGACCGAACTGGTCAAGGTGCTGGAAAAGGCCATCGGCACGGCGAGCGACCCGGAAAAGCCGGTGAACTACGCGCTGATCTTCCTGTTGCGCGACCCGACCATCATTGTCGACACTGTGGACAAGGTGCTCGAGACTGTGCAGGACGGACTGGATGCCTTCAGCTCCGTGCTCGACCTGCCCATCATCGGCGATCAGTTGCGCGAAGCCACGCAGTTCGTCGCCGATCTGCGCAGCAACGTCGTGGGGGCGATCCGCGATGCGCTGTCCTCCGCGATCGAGGTCTATGGCGGGCTGGACAATGCCCTGCGCATGTTCATGTTCAGCACGTTGACCCTGGACAGCAATAACGACCATGTGATCAACGCGATCGATATCGCGGCCAATCCGTTCCGCAATTTCATCCGTGACTACAATCAGGATGGCAAGATCACGCCGGACGATATCGTGGTCGAGTATATCGCCGGCACGGGTTCCACTTCGATCGATTCGCGCGCGGCGGCGTACCTGAACATTCCGCAGGCCGGTCTGGAATACACCGATGAGAACGACGTGGTCCAGACCATACAGGTGCCTGGCCTGCTGCCTGGCCAGCGCACCGCCTGGGTCACTTCGGGAATCAACAATCCGATCAACGCTGGTGTCGTCCTCAACACCGACGGCTCGGATAGGTACACCACCACTGCCGGCAATGTGGTGCTCGACGCGGGTCTGAAGGCCATCGTTGACGACATCGTCGGCACGATCACCAGTTCTGCCGACACGCTGATCAAGCTGGTCGACACGATGAGAACCGCGCGGTTGCCGAATGCGCCGGATACCATTGAGGAACTGGCGCAGCTTGCGGTCGATGCTTACACGTTGGGCACGTCGCTGGATTACGACACGATTCAGCGCAATTTGTTCGGTGGCGCGGTTGGTCTGGTCAGCCTGCAGCAGGCAGCAAAAACGTTCACGCCATCGGATGCGGCCATGGCTGATCTGGTGACTACCATGAAAGCCAATTTCACCTCGGGAAATTACGATATCCCGGCGGTGCTGATGACCGAGTTCAAGGAGGCGATTTACAAGAAGGCTGGCGAAATCGCCAAGACGATGGCGCTGCAGCAAAGCACCGCCATCCAGTTCCGCATGCAGTTGGGCCAGACCTACACGCCCAGCCTCGATCTGAGTTTTGATATCGGCGTCCCCGGACTCAACCTAAAGCTCGACGGCGGCATTCAGCTCGACCTGGCCTGGGATTTCTTTCTCGGCTTTGGGCTGGACATCAAGGACGGTTTCTATCTCATCACCAATATGCCCGGCAATGCCGGCATTGGCGAGGTCACCAACCTCAATACCGACGGTACGGTCAATGCCACCACCCCGGTCAAGGACAACATTGATGACGAGCACATCAGTAACCTGTGGCTGGTCGGCAAGCCCGGCCAGACGGACCAGGTCGAAGAAATCCAGTTCGGTATCGACGTGTTCCTCGCGCCGGGGGCTGGCGGCGCGGCGGCCTCCCTCAGCGCCGAGTTCCTGATTCTTAACGGCACGCTGACCGACAATTACGATGGCTGGATCAAGGATAACGACACCGGCATTTGGGGCGCTGGCACCGACTCGCTGACCCATACTGCACGCACTGCGAATTACGGCCGTACCACCGAAATGTTCGGCGGTGAGACCGGACAAGAAGGGTCGCGAACCCACTTGCACGGTGAGTTTACGGTTAACCTGAAGGATAGGGGTCTGTTTGGCATCGACGCCTTGAGCGATTTGACCAACGGTCGCCTTACCTATTCGGACATACGCAGTTCCAACCTGTCGGATTTGATCGATGTCGGCTGGGAAGCGCAGGCCCAGGTCAACCTGCACATGGTGCTGGGCATCTCGCCGGGCGGCGTGGGTTACCTGCCTGCCATCAAGGGCGACTTTCATCTGACCTGGCAGGGCAGCAACAAGAGTGCAATCGAGAAGGGCATCGACGCGTTCTTTGCCAGCGGTTACGACCGCCTGTTTCACGAGCAGTTGAGTGCCTGGTTCAGCGACGTCTACCTTGATGTCGGCACCTTTTTCAGCCAATTCCTCAGGCCGATCGTGGACGTGGTCAACGATGTCACCGACCCGATCATGCCGGTGATTGATGCCTTGACTACGCCGATTCCCGGCCTCTCGGACCTGATGGGACGCGACTATTCCGCCATTGATCTGGCCGAGGACATGTCGCAGTTGTTCGGCGGCAATGCCAAGGTGGATTTCATCATCGCCATGATCAACATGATCGACGTACTGCATGATCTGCCTACCGGCACCGATGGGATGCTGTTGCCGGTGTCCGAGGTGCTGATCCTGTCAGGCAGCAAGGACCGCAAGATCAACCTGTCGGCGCTCAGGCTGCCGATCCCCGACATCGACATCACGCTGCCGTACAAGCAACTCGCCGAGATCGACTACAACGAGAGCGGCGTGACCTTCAATCTGGATTGGGGTGTGGGCTGGAGGAATGGACATACGACGCTGTCGGATGTGTTCAATGGCAATATTCCTGCCTTCAGCTTTGATTTTGACCTCAGCGCCGACATGCAGGTGCCGGCGCCGTACGAGACACTAACGCTGGTGGACGTGACGATCCCCAACGTCAACGACTCGACAGGGAATCTGGCCAAGTTCAAGTTCACTATCGGATTTGGCTGGCAGAGCCTCAAGGTCTCGGACGTCCTTTCGGCCAATTTCCCCGCGCCGCAGTTTGACGTGACCATCATCTGCACATCGGATGTCAATTTCAATCCTGCCTTTCTGCCGCCGCTGAAGATCAAGACGCCGCAGGTCACCTTGAATGTCTTCAACGTGTCAAAAACCTTGCGTTTCAGTGGCGCAGATACGAACGGCGAGATCGACGTGGAGTGGTCCGGCGCCCTGCGCGCGCTGCAGGACAATACCAAGACGGCATATGTCATCGACCTGAGTGGCGCCTCCTTCGGCGTAACGGCATTGAATTTCACACTACCGGATATCGAGCCCTTCCTGCCGCCGGTGACCTTCACTCCACCCACGGTGCACTGGATCGCGCTGGGCAAGGATTTCACCTGGACTTCGCTCGACCTTTCCGCGCCCAAAGCGGCGTTTGACCTCAAGTACAGCCGTTTCATCGACACTAATCTCACTCCGATCAACATCGCGCTGCCCGACGTGTATCTGCCGTCGATCAGCCTGATCAATCTGTTGCCGGACCTCAACTTTAACTTCAGCCTGCCGGGCCTGCCGTCGCTTCCGAGCATCAACATTGATCTGCCTGACATTGACATTCCAGGCCAGGTGACGATCAACCCGGTAGATGCCTTTACTGATTTCGGTAATTCGCTGAAGAAACCTGGCAGTGCACTGAGCTTTCCGATCCTCGAGGATCCGTTGGGGGCGGTGATCAACTTGCTGACTGGCGAGCCGGCCGACCTGATGATCTTCAACCCGCAGGGTCTCGAGGTTGGGGTTGACTTCCGCGTCAGCTACCCGATCTACCCGCCGCTGTTCGTGGGGATTGGCGGCGAGATCAAACTGGAGGCCTCGCTGACCCTTGGCTTCGACACCCAGGGTATCACGGACTTCTTTCACAGCAAGCGCATCGTCGATATCTTCAATGGTTTTTACATTGGCGACAACATCGTCAATGGCGTGGACCAGCCCGAAGTCACGCTCACCACTAAACTGTATGCGTTTGCCGAACTCAACGGCGGCATCATTCGCGGTGGCGTGGAGGGCGGCATCAAGCTGGTGGGCACGCTTGATCTGTTTGATGAAGACAAGGACAACAAATTCCGCGCCAACGAGATCATTGCCGCGGTGTCCGACGACCCGCTCGACGTGGTCGAGATGCACTTGCGCGGATCGGCTTACATCGCTGCCTACCTTGACCTCTTTTTGATCTTCGACTGGGTGCGGGTGTTCGAATACACCTTCATGGATGTCACCCTTTTCACCTGGGATCATGACCCCGCTGCGCGCAAGCCGGTGCTGGGATCCATGGACGGCGACACACTGACCCTGCACATGGGCAACACCATCGGCAGCATTGACGGCAATGCCGCCGTGACCAAGGGCGCCGCCGATCGCCAACGCCGCGATACCACCGATGGCAACGAAACATTCACGCTGACCGAGTCAGGCGGCATCCAGGTTGACGCCCTTCTGCCCAATGGCAAGACCTACAGCAAGACCTTCTCCGGTGTGGCCCAGATCAAGGCTTATGCGGGGGCAGGGGACGACACCATTGATGCATCGGCGTTGAGTTCATCGTATAGCGTTCTGTTCATCGCGGGTGGCGGCACCGATACGTTGAGGGGCGGCGCCGGTAACGACGTGCTGATTGGATCTGACAGCGGCACGGCCACGCTAGAGGGTGGCGGTGGCAATGACAAACTGATCGCGCGCGGCGGCACCACCCATATGCAAGGTGGCGCCGGCGATGATACCTACCGCTTCCTCGCTGGTTGGGGCACGGCCGACATCACCGACACCAGTGGCGCCAACATCCTTGACTTCTCTGCGCAGACCGCGGCGGTGACGCTGGACGACAGCACGCACAGGGGCATACAGGGCAGCAATCTGGTGACCTTTGCCGCAACCGATTCCATCGACACGGTCAAGGGCGGCACGGGCAGCGACATCCTCGACTTCTCGGGCGATTCGGCCAACCTGCTGGTCACCGTCACCGGCAGCAACGCTGGCTGGGTCACCAACAGCGCCAGTGGCAAGACGCAGACCGGGCTCACCGCGGGCACTGCGCAATCGGCGGTGAGCGACAACGCCGGCTTCGGTTTCAAGTTCGTGGGCTTTGAAAATGCCGTCGGCGGCGCGGGCAGCGACGTGTTCCGCATTCGCGCCAACGCCTCGCTTTCGGGCAGCATCAACGGCGATACCAGTCTCGGTCTGCACCCGGTTACCGGCAACGACACAGCCAATGCGCGCAACACCATCGATTTCTCCGAAACGACTGCGGGCGTGGTCGTCAACGAGGAGGGCGTGAGCAGCTTTGGCGGCGCCGGCAACATATCGGTGCGCGGCTTCCACAATATATTCGGCGGCTCCGGCGGCGACACGCTGATCGGCGATGGCCGCAACAACCTGATCGTGGGCAACGGCGGCATCGACGTGATCGAGGGGCGCGCGGGTCACGACCTGCTGGTCGCCGATACATTCATCACTTACAAAAACGAGGCGGCCAAGCCCAGCGGCTTGATCAACGTGACTGACTACCTCACGCTGCAAACCGTGGGTAGCGCCGGCGGCTTCGGCGGCACCGGTTCGAGCGCAGGGCGCATGTGGATCTGGAAGGGCCAGTCGCTGGAAAACCAGAGCATCTCGGTGGGCAGGCACACCATCAAGGGCGGCAGCGGCAACGACATTGAACTCGGCTCGCTGGGTGGCGACGTCTTCAACATCGGCGGCACCGGCGAGGGCGATGACACCATCATGGCCGACCTTGGTCTGGTGGTGGTGGATTTTGCCTCGCGCAGCGCGCTGTCGGCCAGGACTTTCGACAGTCTGGGCGGCGGTGCGGACACCATCTATCTGGGCGCCGGCAACAACCTGGTTCTGGCCGGCAATGGCGGCGACATCATCCAGGGCGTGGATGCGGCAGCCAGCACCAACATTATTCTTGCTGATAACGGCGAGGTGACGTTCAAGACCGCGCTCAATACTCTGAGCAAGAAAACCTTCGCACTGACCGACGGCTTTACTCATATGGTCGACACGGTGACCACAGTGCTTGCCGAGACCGGTGGTGGAAATGACACAGTCAACCTGAGCAACGGTTCGGCGTTGGTGATCGGCGGCCGCGGACAGGACGCCATCACTTTTACCGCCGGCACGTCGACCGCGCAGAATTTCCGCTTTGTCGCCGGTGACCACGCGACGGTGCAGACCGACGCGCGCGGCGGCGTCACTAGCTTCTTCAGCACCGACACCGCGGTGGGCACGGGTGGCGGCGACACCATCAGCGTGGGCAGTAAGGACGACACCTCGGCCCGCTTCCTGGGCAACAACAACATTATCGGTGGCGTCGGCGCGGACACGATTCTGATCTCCGCGAACATCGACGCGGCCACTCTTGTGGTGTCCTACGGCGCGGCAAACAGCCAGGATGTGATCGTCAGCGACAATGGACGCATTGACCGCTACGACAGCATCGTGACCGGCGGCACACCGAACAAACTCAGGCAGCTGCAGTCCTTTATCGACAGCGGTGTGGTGGGCGGCAATGACATCATCATCACCGCCAACGGTGACAAGGCAATTATCGGCGGTTATGGACTCGATACTGTCACCGTTGACGCGGTGAGTACATCTAATCGCTATATCGTTGGCGATAATGGCACTCTTACATTCGACACCACCGGCGGCATGACTGATCTGGTGACCAATGACACGGTAGCGACGACGGGCGGCGTCGACACCATCCGTATCGGACACGCCACGGCAACGACCAACACCACCGATGTGGGTATCAACGTCATCGCCGGCGGCATGGGTGCGGACAGCATCACGGTGCTGGGCGTGGGCGCCACCGGCACGAGTTTCGATACCATCATTGGCGACAACGGTGAAGTGCATCGCAACGCCAGCACCGTTGCGACGGCCTATGCCTTGCGCGATGTGCATTCGAAATTGCCGAGTCTGGGTGGCAACGACACCATCATCGCCGCCAATGGCGACAAGGTGATCATCGGCGGGTTCGGGCTGGACACCATCACCATTGACGCCTTTGGTACCGCTAATGTCGCCAGCACCACGAAGCGCTATATCGTGGGTGACAACGGCACGCTGACCTTCGA
>CANKAJ010000072.1 GCA_947479645.1 Betaproteobacteria bacterium
GGGCCTTGAGGGTGAGGCCGAGATGTCCGTGGAGCGCGATTCGATCGTATTGCGCAGGCCGCGAAACACTGTTCGTGAAGGATGGGCCGAAGCGAGTGCGGCAATCGCGGCAAGCGGTGATGATGGGCTGGTGTGGCCCGAATTTGCCAACGCGGGGGACGCGGAGCTGGTGTGGTAAAGCGTGGCGACATATGGCTGGCGGCGCTTGATCCGACCATTGGCAGCGAAATTCAGAAAACGCGTCCGTGCGTGATTATCTCCCCTCCTGAAATGCACGATTATCTGCGCACTGTCGTTGTGGCGCCCATGACCACAGGAAGTCGGCCGGCTCCATTCCGGATTGCCGTCGGCTTCGAGGGCAAGCGCGGGCTGATTCTGCTCGACCAGATTCGGACGCTTGACAAAAGCCGGCTGACCAAGCGATTGGGAATGGTTACGCCACGGACACTTTCGACTACGTTGGACACTTTGCAAGTGGTGTTTGCACGCTGAGCTCGGCGAGAATTCCCGGGGCCCGGCGCTCCCGGCGCGCAGAGTGCCAGCCCGAAGCCCGGGATGAGCGCAGCGTATTCCGGGAGGGTTTTTCAGTTGTAGCTTCACCATGCTCCCGGATTCCATTTCATTTCATCCGGGCTACATCGGTTACTGCCCACGCCCCGTCCCTGCGCAATCCGGGTGTTCCGCATTACAATCCGCTGCATCACCACCGGGTTTTTGGGAGATGAAAGTATGCGATCCCTGATGGCAGCATTCTCGGCATCAATCATTTTTGTTTTCGCCAGCCTGCTCGCCGTCCATCCGGCCCTGGCGCAGGTGTCCCAGACCGGGCGCAATCTGGGGGTCGCCGCTGCCCAGCCGAACGAGCAGCGCGTGGCGCTGGTGATCGGCAACGCGGCCTACAAGGAATCGCCGCTCCGAAACCCGGTCAATGACGCCACCGACATTGCCGCGGCGTTGAAGGCGCTGGGCTTTAACGTGATTCTGCGCACCAACGCCAGCCGGCGCCAGATGGTCGAGGCGGTGCGCGATTTCGGCAACCAGATCAGGCGCGGCGGCGTGGGGTTCTTTTACTACGCCGGCCACGGCATCCAGAGCCGGGGCAAGAACTTTCTTATTCCGGTCGGCGCGCAACTGGATGGCGAGGCCGACCTTGAATTCGAAAGCATGGACGCCAACATGGTGCAGGCGCAGATGGACGAGGCGGGTAACCGCGTGAACATCGTGGTGCTGGATGCCTGTCGGGATAATCCGTTTGCCCGAAGTTTCCGCTCCGCCTCGCGCGGCCTGGCGCAGATGGACTCGGCCAAGGGCAGTTTCCTCGCCTATGCCACCTCACCCGGCTCGGTCGCTGCCGATGGCAGCGGCCGCAATGGTGTCTACACCAAACACCTGCTGGACAGCCTGAAGCAGCCCGATACCCGGCTGGAGGAAGTGTTCAAGCGTGTGCGGGTCGAGGTGGCGAGAGAAACCGGCAACAAGCAGATCCCGTGGGATTCGTCATCGGTGCTCGGTGATTTTTATTTCCGCCCGCCTTCGGGCGGCGCTCCGGTGGCGTCGCTGGCGCCGTCCAGCGCGGCCGCGCCAGCCGACCCGACGACCAACGACCGGGCGTTCTGGGAATCGGTGAAGGACTCGAAGAACCCGGAGGAATTCAAAGCCTACCTCGAACAGTTCCCTAATGGGCTGTTCGCCACGCTGGCGCGCACCCGTGTGCGGGCGCTGGAACAGACGCAGGTGGCAACCGCCGCACCGGCGATCGCCGCCACCCGTCCTGCCGCTACGCCGGGTTCGATCTCGGCTATGACCCCCGGCACGGTGTTTCGCGACTGCGAGGGCTGTCCGGAAATGGTGGTGATCCCGCCGGGTAGTTTCACCATGGGGTCGCTGGCGTCGGAGCAGGCGCGCGATTCCGACGAAGGGCCGCAACACCAGGTTCGCATTGCGCGGGCCTTTGCCGCGGGCAAGTACGAAGCGACCCGTGGCGAGTTTGCCCGCTTTGTGCAGGAAGCCAGCTATGCGGGCAGCAGTGGATGTTATACATGGGACGGCAAGCAATGGAACAACGACACGGCCAAGAGCTGGCGCAATCCAGGCTTTGACCAGACCGACCGCGACCCGGTGGCCTGCGTCAACTGGCAGGATGCCAAGGCCTATACCGAGTGGTTGTCGAGAAAGAGCGGCAAGACTTACCGGCTGCTGACCGAGGCCGAATGGGAATACGCAGCGCGGGCGGATACGACGACGGTGTTTTCATTCGGCGACCGTATAACGCCGCAATCAGCCAATTATGGATCGACAGCCTCGTATGCCGGTAGTCCGACGGCGGTGAGTGCAGGCAAAACGCGGCCGGTGGGGAGCTACCCTGCTAACGCCTTTGGTCTTTACGATGTGCATGGCAACGTGTTGGAATGGACCGAGGATTGTTATAACGCCAACTACAATGGAGCGCCGAGCGATGGCACTGCCTGGTCCGCGGGCGATTGTTCCCGGCGCGTGCTGCGGGGCGGTTCCTGGGGCGTCGATCCTCAGAACCTGCGCTCCGCCAACCGCAACTGGGACGCCTCGTCGTACCGGATCAACTACTTCGGCTTCCGGGTTTCGAGGACCGATTAAATCCTGCATCCTGGCCTCTTTACCTCTTTGACTTTACGCGCCAGCGTGCCCTTGATTTTTTTTCCGCGCGCAAGCGCGGCGTT
Organism: Betaproteobacteria bacterium; assembly: GCA_947479645.1. Classification (GTDB taxonomy): domain Bacteria; phylum Pseudomonadota; class Gammaproteobacteria; order Burkholderiales; family SG8-39; genus CAIYPG01. Next base: position 2,697 of record CANKAJ010000072.1, read on the forward strand.
TTTATTTTGTAAACCACTCTGGCTGAATGAAGACGAATAATTCAAACGATTCGGCGCGTGCGACCGGTCCTGCGCTCGAGGCGATGTACCGGTTCCTGCTCTGGCTGGTGCCCACCGTCGAAGGCTTTCCCCGCAGCCAGAAGTTTTTGCTCGGCGATCGCATCCAGTCGATTGCCCTTGAAGTGCTGGAGGCGCTGATCGAAGCCACCTACAGTCGCGCGCGCGAGCGCCAACTGGGCGAGGCCAATCTCGGGCTGGAAAAGCTGCGCATTCTGTTCCGCCTGGCCAAGGACCTGCGCCATGTCGATGCGCGCCGCTACGAGCATGCGGCAAGGGCGCTCGACGAGGTCGGACGCATGGTCGGCGGCTGGCTCAAGGCGAACCGTGCCGCGCAATCCTGATGAATTGTTCGGCCGTATCGCCAATTTTCAGGCGCTGACCGAGGCTGCGCTGCGGGCCGCGCGGGGCAAACGCAGCAAGCCCGGTGCGGCGGCTTTCCTCGCCAATCAGGAGCGCGAAGTGCTGCGCCTGGAACGCGAATTGCTCGCCGGTACCTGGCGGCCCGGGCGTTATGTCGAGATCGAGATCAAGGAACCTAAGCGGCGGCTGGTATCGGCGGCGCCGTTTCGCGACCGCGTGCTGCACCATGCGCTGTGCGCGGTGGTCGATCCGCTGTTCGAGCGCGGCTTCATCCACGACAGCTACGCCAACCGCCAGGCCAGGGGCACGCACCGCGCCATCGCCCGCTACGAGCAGTATCGCGACCGTTATCAATACGTTTTGCGCTGCGATATTTTTCGCTATTTCCCGGCCATCGATCACGCCATTCTCAAGGCGCAGTTTCGGCGGCGCGTCGGCTGCGCGCGCACGCGGCAACTGCTCGATGCGATCGTCGATGGCTCCAACCGGCAGGAACCGGTGAACGCCTATTTCCCCGGCGATGATTTGTTCTCGCCGCACCAGCGCCGGCGCGGCCTGCCGATCGGCAATCTCACCAGCCAGTTGTTCGCTAACCTGTACCTGGATCGCCTGGATCATTTCGTGAAGGAGGTGCTGCGCGCCCCGTACCTTCGCTATGTGGACGATTTCGCGCTGTTCGCCGATGACCCGCAAACGCTGGCGACATGGCGAACGCGCATCGCGCGCCATCTCGAAGGCCGGCGCCTGCTGCTGCATCCTGACAAGACACACATCCTTCGCTGCGCCGAGCCGGCGCGCTTTCTCGGCATTGAACTGCTCGCGGGCGGCTGGCGGCGTTTGCCCGAGGAGGGCGTGCGCCGCTTTCGCAACCGCCTGCGCGGCCTGCGCGACCGCTGGCGGGCGGGGTCGGCAAGCGAGGATGAGGTGCGCCAATGTATCGAGGCCTGGTGCGCGCATGCGCGTCACGCCGACACGTTTCGCCTGAGGCGGGCTATCTTTCGCGGGGGCTGGTTCGAGCCAGTCGATGAGCCCTCGCGCAGGCCTGGCGGGCCCGGCGTTCCCGGCGCGTGCTGCGGGGCGGTTCCTGGAACAACAATCCACAGAACCTGCGCTCCGCCAACCGCAACAGGAACACCACGTCGAACCGGAACAACAACAACGGCTTCCGGGTTTCGAGTACACGCCGATACCGGAGCCGGAGCGGTCACGGCCGCGCCGGGCGCGTTCGGGTGTGTCCAGGGCGCGTCATGATGAAGCGGGTGCGTGGTGCACCCCGGGTGCGGCGCCGGTCCTGGCCCTGACGGGCGACCGGCGCCGTGTTCGTCTGGACAACCTCTTTACGCAGGGTCATTGTCATCTGACTTCGCGAGCCGTCATCAAATCAGGACTCCAATTCGTTAAGCAATTCCGGGTGCCGATCCAGCAGCCGAAACAGATTGGTCACGGCAGGCAGCGGTCGAGCTATCCCGCGCTCATAGCGTGAAAAGGCATTGGGGCCGCCGCCCGAGATTCGCGCGGCCTGCAACTGGGTGAGTTTCAGCTTCTTGCGAATGCGCGCCAGTTCCGCCGCTTCCCGGCTGTCGATCTGCGCGGCAATGCGTTTGATTGCTGCGCTGAACCGCTTGCCTTCGCCCGGGTCGAACTCCACATCGCCACACACAGGGCAGTGCCAACCCGTGACTTTGGGCACAACGGCGGAGTGCCCCTTGTATTGGTATGGCACATTCCTGGCAGTGTGCAGAAGATTTCCTTTTTCGCAGTTCAGGCATTTACGCGCCATCTCACTTCTCCTTGAACTGAATCACAATGGAAGCATCGTCGTCATGCCACCGGATTCCATTTCATGTCATCCGGGCTACTTCGGTTTCTCGACATCGCTTTCGATTGGCGTTTTCATTGTGATCAGTTACAAAAAATAGTATAGAAAGTTTGCATAAATATAAAAAGATAGTGATCAAAAATATCGGCGACTGAGCCGTCGGTATTGGCTCCTAACATTTTGTTGAATTTATCCGTAAACGCCAACAATTTGTCATCCTGATCGTAGCGAAGGATCTGATGTCGCTTTCGACTCAACAACTTGAAAAGCAGATTCTTCGTCGCTACGCTCCTCTGAATGACATTTCTATGAATTTCAATAAACTCCTGATCACTAAATCGCTTTTTCCTTCCGCAGTTCTGCAATGGCCGCTTCATCCATACCCAGTATGTCGCGCAGTATTTCGTCCGAATGCTGGCCGATCAGCGGCGGCGCTCGCCGGTAGGTGGGCGGTGTTGCCGACATGCGGATGGGGCTGGCCACGATCTTCAAGGTTCCCGAAATGGGGTGGGGAATGGTCACCGCCACTTCGCGATGTTTGATCTGCTCGTCTTCGAAAACCTCTTTCAGATTGTTCACCGCGCCGCTGGGGATGTCGGCAGCCCAGAGTTGCTTCAGGATGTCAGCCTTCTTGCGTTTCTTCCACGGCTCATAGAGCGTGTACATCAGCGGCCGGAGGATCTTGCGGTTGTCGCTGCGCAACGGCGTTGTCGTGAAGCGCGGGTCCTTGGGCAGATCAGGGCGTCCGAGGATTTCGCACACCCGGTTGAAGTGGCCATTGTTGCCGCAGGAGATGTAGATCTTCCCGTCTTCGCAATCGACCAGCTGCGACGGTCCGCCGCCATTGCCTTCGTCGCCACGGCGCGGCTGGATAAAACCTTCGATGAGATATTGGGCCGGAATGCTGGACATGCTGGCCACGACAGTGTCCAGCAGCGCCATGTCGATGTGCTGGCCTTCGCCGCTGGCATCGCGATGACGCAACGCGGCGAGAATGGCGACGACGGCGTTGGATCCGGTCATCACATCGACGATGCTGGGCCCCACTTTGGTCGGGCCGGCGCCGGGTTCACCATCCGGTGCTCCGGTCACGCTCATCAAGCCGCCTTCGGCCTGGAAGATGGCGTCATAGCCGGGGCGGCTGGAATAGGGGCCCGATTGCCCGTATCCCGTGATGGAGCAATAAATGATGCGCGGGTTGACCGCCTTGATGCTCGCGTAGTCCAGGCCGTAACGCGCCAGCGCACCGACCTTGTAGTTCTCGATCAGCACATCGCATTCCTTGGCGAGCCGGCGGATCACGTCCTGCCCCTTGGGCGAAGCGAGATTGACGGTGATGGAGCGTTTATTGCGATTGCCGGAAATATACAGCGCCGATTCGCTGGTCTTCTTGCCGTCCTTGTCCTTCAGGTAGACGGGCCCGTACTGTCGTCCCTCATCTCCCGAGCCGGGGCGCTCCACTTTGATGACATCGGCGCCGAGGTCACCGAGCATCTGCGCGGCCCATGGCGAAGCGAGCACGCGGCCCATGTCGAGTACCCGTATTCCTGTCAGCGCGCCTTTGACTTGCATGCTCTTCTACTCCTTGTCCTATTCACTGCAAATAGATAAATGTCATTCGAGCTTAAGCCCGGCGTCGTCGACTACCTTGCGCCAGCGCACCAGTTCCGTCGTGATCCACTGCCGGAACTGGGCCGGGGTGCTGCCCACCGGGATGCTGCTCTGCTTCTCGAGTTCGGCAACGATGTCGGGGGACTTGGCCACCCGTGCGAAGGCCTCGCTCAGTTTGTTTACGATCGGGGCGGGCGTGCCGCCGGCGGCGAGGAAGCCGATCCAGCTCGAATAGTTGTAGCCCGTGACGCCTTGTTCTGCCGCAGTGGGCAGGTCGGGCAGCAGGGCGGCGCGCTGATCGCCGAGTACTGCCAGCGGCCGCACTTTGCCCGCCTTGATCATGGGCATGGTGGCGACCAGCAGTCCGGTGCCGACGTCGATGCGTCCGGCCATCAACTCCAGCAGCAGCGGCCCCGTCCCCTTGTGGGGAATAAAGGTTGCCTTCGTGCCAGTCAGGGCGTGCATCCAGGCGCCGGCAAGATGGCTGATGGACCCCGGGCCAGCCGTGCCATAGTTGATCTTGCCGGGGTTGGCTCTGGCATAAGCGATGTACTCGGTGAGGGTTTTGGCCGGAAATGACGGGTGTACCTGTATGCTCGAATGCTGCTTGCTCATCAGCGAGATGGGCGCCAGGTCCTTGCTGACATCGAAGGGGAGGTCCTTGTAGAACGCGGGAATGACCGTCAGTCCCGTCGACACGGCGACCACTGCGTAGCCATCAGGCTTTGACTTGGCGACGTAGCCTATGCCGACGGTGGTGCCGCCACCGGGCTTGTATTCGATGATGACCTGCTGCCCCAACGCAGCACCCAATTTGGCCGTATACATGCGGCATTCAAGATCAACTGCGCCGCCGGGGTCGTAGGGGACGACCATGGAAATCGGCCGGGTCGGAAAATTGTCGGCAGTCGCCTGAGACCATGCGCTGCCCGCTTGCATGAAGAGCGGTATGACTGCGAAAACGATCAGATGCTTTGCATATCGCATGACGAATCTCCTCGTTGTTGAAGCATGTCCAGAAGCTATTGCCAGAAGGCGCGGCGATCAGGCAAGACGCATTTTCTCCTATTCCGGCTTGATGCCGGCCGCCTTGATCAGTGTGACATTCTGGGCCAGTTCGCGTTTGATCAGCACCGCGAACTGTTCCGGGCTGTTGGTCCGTGGCTCGGAGCCTTGCTTGAGCAGCAGGTCCCTGACTTCGGCCGTGCCGAAAGAGGCGACGATGATGCTGTTCAGTTTTGCGATGATATCCCGCGGCACTGCTTTGGGCGCGAGCAGCCCATACCATACCGCGAGGTCGTATCCGCGCAATCCGGATTCCTCAAGGCTGGGGATGTTCGGCAGCAAGGCGGAGCGGCCCGGGCTGGTGACGGCGAGGGCGCGCAGTTTCCCCGCTTCGATCAGCGGCAGCGCGGAAGGAATGCTGGGAAAGCTCAGATCGATCTGACCGGCAGCGGTGGCGGTGACGAATTCGGAAGATCCTTTGTAGGGGATATGCGTCATCCTGATGTCGGCAAGGGAATTGACCAATTCGCCGGCGAAATGCGCCTGCCCGCCAATGCCGGACGAGCCGTAATTGAGCTTGCCCGGTGAAGCCTTGGCCAGGGCCAGTAGCTCCTTGACGTTTTGCGCGGGGAGCGTGGTTCGCACAATCAGCACATACGGCCCGGTGATCAGCATCGAGATGGGTGAAAAATCCCGCTCCAGATCGTAGGACAGTTTGCTTGCCAATGCCGCCTGGGCAACGTTGGCCGAGGTCAGTAGCAGCAGCGTGTATCCATCGGGCGCCATCGTCGCCACCCGCTCGATCGCAATGGAGCCGCTGGCGCCCGGACGATTTTCGACGAGGACCGATTGCCCCAGGCTCTCCGACAGCTTCTGTGCGGCCAGACGCGCCGCGCTGTCCGCGCCGCCGCCGGCGGTGTAGCCCACGATGATGCGCAGTGGCTTGCTCGGGTAGGCCTGCGCGCTTGCAAGCGCCGGCAGCATGAGCGCGATTGAAGCGAGCAGCAGGCTGCTTCTGATGAATGATGTTGAGCGATGCATGGTGTCCATGTCCCGGGAATTGAGATTAACGCCGACTATGCGGTCCCGACAGCCCGGTCCCGATTACCCGGTTTCATGCCGGCTCCAAAGTTCGTCTGGCGGGTGCAACATTACCTGCGTACTCAACAATTGGCAAAGTCGGCGGGCAGCCAGGCTTGACCATCCGGTTTCAGAATGGGTGTGCTGATGGAGCGAGCCGACCCTGTTGTTGGCACATACATGGAGTGTTTTCCGGGGCCGCCGGTCACGAGCACAACGACATCCTGCCATTGCTGCACCACGACCACCGGCGTATCCGGCGGACGGTTGAGGTAGCGCTTGGGCATGAAACGCCACAGCCGGCGCTCGCGGTTTTCCCGGGAAAATCGCGACAGCGGAATGCGTGCCTGTTCATAAATGGCTTTCTTGACGTCGTCCTTGGTGTAGCCATCGGCGGCGATGGTGTGCGCATGTTCAGGCGACAGCAGCACCAGCAGCTCGCTGGGGTAGTAGACATTGTTCTGCCCGGTTTGTGCGATTGCGCCGGCGATGGTCGTCAGCAGGCCACCCGCGGTGGTGCTTTCGTGATCGTTGATGTTATGCGGGGCTTCGCCTGCAAACACCGTCACGATGCTGGTATCAGGCGGGAAACCGCGCTCCTCGCGCAACGCCGGCCAGGGTGAGGCTGCTTCATTCTCTGCAATGCAACAGCTGAATTTGCCGGGACTGCCCATGGTGGCCTTGTCGATCTCGATCGGCGTGCCGCCGCCGATGTTGAGCATGACCAGGCGGATGGCGCGACCAATCACGGCATTGGCCCACGGGCCGGGACCGAATACGCCGCTGCCGGCGTTGATATTCAGTGCTTGCGCCAGCGGCCCGGCGACCACCAGCAGCGGCGTGACCGGGTGCGTGGTTGCCTGCACATTTTTCAGGCTGAATGCGGCATCGGCCAATCCGGTGATGGCCGCAATGAGTACCGGCATGTGCTCGGGTCGGCAACCCGCCATGACGGCATTCGCCGCGATTTTTCCGATTGTTGCCAAACCCCGATTGGGAGGAATGATTCCGACCACATGCTCGGGTGGAAAACGGCTCGCCTTAATCATGGCGGCCACATGCGCTTCGGTCGGGGGAATGATGGGTAGTCCATCGCTCCAGCCGCGGGCGATGAATGCCGATTGCAGGTCTGCCCAGTCGTCTGAGGCAGCGATGTCGATCAGCGCATCGTTTCGCGCAGTGTTTCGAGCAGCGTCGGCTGCCGGCGCACTGCTTCTCGCCAATGGTGCGGTCAGCTTGTCGATGATCTCGTCGAGCACCGCATCGATCTTCTGCAGGACCGCCGCAATGGGAATGCCGCCAATCGGGTGGGGCAGCATCACGGTTCTCAGGGAAGGCATGCCCATGACGCTGGCAAGCCTTGCAGCAAGCCCCGAAAACGACGTGCTGGCCATCAGCACTGTCGGGATCCCCAGCTTTTCCGCTTCAATGGCGTCGTGGACACTCCACGACGTGCAGCCCCCTCAATCGGCAAGCGCCGTAATCAGCACATCCGTGTTCTGCTGCAGCGATGCCATGACGTCAGTCTCGGCTGCACGCGACATCACTTGTTTTGCCATGTAAACGGTGTGCGCCCCCGGAATCCGCTCCCGCAGTCTTTGCTCAAGGTGCTTGAGCATGATGTCGACGGGCGCCTTGGTATTGTCCAGCAACCCGATGCGCAGTCCATCCAGCGATCGGGGCCGATCCCTGGCGGCAAAATCCGTGCTGACCAAATCGCCAACGGGGGAGAGTACTTTCATGTGGTTGCTCCTCTATCAGTTTGTTGATATTTGCGGAAATGTCATTCTGAGGAGCATAGCGACGAAGAATCTGCTTTGAATCAAAAGTAACAGCAGATCCTTCGCTACGCTCAGGATGACAAGATTTAAGCGTATTGCGGATAAATTCAACAAACTGCTATGCGAATACGGGTACCAAAACGGTTTTACTGTTCCAGTTTGATCTGGTTGTCCCTGACGACGATGTTCCAGCGCTCGGTCTCGGCAACGAGCAGTTTTCGAAATTCCGCCGGTGTGCTGCCCACCATGACGGCGCCTTCCGGCTCGAATCGCTTGACGATGTCCGGCATCCTGGCGACGCGGGCGAAGGCCTCGCTCAGTTTGTTGACGATGGCCACGGGTGTGGCACCCGGCGCGACGAAACCGAGCCAGCTGCCATAGTCGTAGCCGGGCAGTCCCTGTTCGGCGATGGTCATGACGCCGGGAAGCAATGGCGAACGCGTGTCATTCATGATCGCCAGCACACGCACCTTGCCGGATTTGATCTGCGCCGTGGCAACCACCAGATTGGCCGGCGCAACATCGATGCGACCCGCCGCCAGTTCCAGCAGCATGGGGCCGGTGCCCTTGTGATGAATGAAGGTGGCATTGGTATTGGTGGCGCTGTGAATCCACGCGCCGGCCAGATGTACCGTCGCGCCGGCGCCAGCGGTGCCGAAGTTGATCTTTCCCGGATTGGCTCTGGCGTAGGCCACGTAGTCCTGAAATGACTTTGCCGGAAAGGCCGGATGCACCAGCAGCACGGTGGTGCGCTTGCTCATCAATGACACGGGCGCAAAGTCCTTGATGGGATCGAAGCTGAGGTCCTTGAACAAGGCCGTCAGCGATGGAAACGGCCCGGAGGCCACGAGCAGTGTGTGGCCATCCGGCGCTGCTTTTGCGACATAACCCGTGCCGATCGTGCTGCCGGCACCGGGCTTGTAGTCGATGAGGAACTGCTGTCCCAGCAACTCACTCATCTTACCGGCTTCGATACGTGCCTCGCCGTCATTCCCGCCCGGCGCAAAGGGCACGACAAGCGTCACGGGCTTTGTCGGGAAACTGTCATCCTTGCCTTGCGCCAAGGCATGCGTCACCAGTGCCGTGCTCAAGGCGATTGCGCCGATCAGCATTCTTAACATTCATCCTCCCTGTTGATTTCCACTGGCTGTTCTTAAAGGCCGTTTCAAAATAAAGACAATTACGCTTTGTCATTCCGAGTGCAGCGAGGAATCTGCTGTTTAATCAAAACATAAGCAGATTCCTCAGCCTTCGCCCCGAAGGAAGTCCCCTTGGGGGACGGCTTCGGAATGACAAGTCATTTTGAAATGAGTTCTTATTTAATCATTGCTGCGTGCCGCTGCCAGCTTGTTCGCCCAGTCCTTCGGCAGATGTATCTCCCTGCCAACCGGATAGCCGAGTTCACCCTGATGCGCGAATACGTAAGCGCTGTTGCGCGCGGGGTCGCCGGTGACGGCGATCATGAAATCATTTTCAGTGCAGACGATGGGGACGAGGCGGTTGGGATCGTCGGACTCGCAAAACACTTCGGGTATGTGGCCCAGGCGATATTCCTCGGCCAGGTTCCAGATTGGTTTCTGCGACCAGTCGCGCAACTGACGTTCAAACTGCCAGGCGGGCACGCGAGCATGGGCGAACAGATATTTCTTGATGTCCTGCTTGGTCCATCCCGCCCGGCTGAGCATTTCAGCATGGATGGGGCTGAGCAGCACCAGTGGCCGCAGCGAATTGCCGTGTCCGCCGACAGTGAAGACCAGTTGCCATGACGACGACAGTTTGGTCAGTCCGTCGGTCAGGTAGGGCATCATTTCCTCCGGCGTGCTGCCGGATACGGAAGACAAAATATTGCCGCCGGTATAGCGCGCAATCATCACGGCATTCTTGCCTTTGGCGATGCCATTGTCGATGCAGATGGGCTCCCAGCCGATGCGTGCCAGCACTTCTTCATTCTCGGCAATGACCACCCGCCAGGTGTTGCCGTAGGTGGCCTTGTCATTCTTGTGGGGCAGAAAGCCGGCGACATTGCGCACATACAATCGCCAAAATCGGCCCACCGAGGTGTTGGCGAGAAAGCCGTCGCGCATGACGCCCTGGGTGTAATTGAATTCGAGTTCCCGGATGATGGGACCGTTGAGAACAATGAGCGTCTCGCCGCCAGGCGTGTTGCCGCTGTGTTCGATGCCGTAATGCGGATCGAGCATGGCTTCCACCAGCGTCACCAGCACAGGCATGTACTCGGGGCGGCAGCCGGCCATGACGCCGTTGACGGCGATGCTCCAGATCGTGGCGGCGCGACTGTCCGGCAGCATGACGCCAAGGATCTCCTGCGGATCGCGATCAGTGAAGTCAAGGAACGCTTCTATCCGTTCACGCGTTGGCGGCACGATCGGCAGGCCGTCAGACAGTTCGTTCTTGTAAAAATGATGATTGACGGCCTCGAAGCCGCCTGAGAAATAGATGTCGGTGGCGCTGGGTTCGCTTTGATCAAGCGCAACTGGCGGCATTGTTGTCAGTCGTTTGACCACCTGTTCGGCCGTCAACTCGCCAAGGTTGCGCTTGATTTCCTCGCGGCTTTGCGCGCCAGGGTGGCCTCTCAGCGTGGCCGTCGGGATGTCCGGCATGCCCAGGCCGACCGAAGCGGCTGCCGCCAGCGTCATGAAGCCATCGCCCACCAGTGAAACCGTCGGTATTCCGGCTGCCTCGCATGCTTTGCTTGCCCGCAACACGGCGGGCGTGCAACTGCCTCAGGCGCCTATGCCCGAGATCACTGCATCGACACCCATCGCCTTGAGTTTGGCCGGGAGCGCTGCGACAACCTCCCGTTCATCGTTGCCATGGGTATTGCCGAACTCGCGCCAATTGACAAAGCGAATGCCGGGAACGCGGGTCTTGATCTCTTCTTCCAGCAGCTCGAAGACCTGGTCGCCCTTGAACAGAAAATCCCATAGTTGCGCGACGACTTTGCCTTCTAGGGTGTTCAGGCGCGGCGCCAGCTGGGTGCGTTTCACCTGGCGCGGGCTGCGCGGCCAGTACACATCGTAATGCCCGTCATTGCCGGATTGGTTCATGCTTTTGTCCTTCATTCAGTTGCGTCAATCCACCTTGATATTCGATTCCCTGATGACCCGCAACCATCGTTCATAATCGATGCGCATGCGATCGGCGAAATGCTGGGGAGTCCCACCGGTAGGCACTATGCCCAATGGTTCCAGGCTCTTGCGGGTATCCGCGCTCTGCAGGATCTTGTTGATGGATGCATTGAGTTGATCGATGACGGATGCCGGTGTTCCTCTGGGCGCCATCACACCGAACCACAGGTCGATTTCGTATCCAGGCACGGTCTCGGCGACGACGGGCATGTTGGGCAGTGATGGCACACGTCGCGCGCTGGTGATGGCCAGCGCGCGCATGCGACCGTTCTTGATATGGCTCTCGACCGATGAATAGGAGGCCAGCGTGAAATCGATCTGTCCGTTCATCACATCGGTGAGTGAAGGCGCGGCCCCCTTGTAGGGGACATGGGACATCTTTATCTTTGCCATGTTGGCCAGCAACTCAAGCGATAAATGCGTATTGCTGCCCACGCCGGCAGAGGCGTAATTGAGGCGGCCGTCTTTCTCGCGGGCCAGTGCGATGAGTTCGGCGATGGACTTTGCCGGCAGACCCGGTGAAGTCACCAATACGAAGGGCGAGAATCCGATCTCCGCCACCGCGATGATCGTATTCATGGGATCAAAGGCGGGCTTGTTGGTGGCTGATGTGGCCGAGAAACTGGCTGACATGATCATCAGCGTATAGCCATCCGGTGCAGCCTTGGCGGTCATTTCGATGCCGATGAGGCCGCCTGCGCCACCGCGGTTTTCAACCAGGAAGGGCCGCTTGAATTCCTCGGAAAGCCTGGTGGTGATTTGACGGGCCGCGATATCGGAACCTCCTCCGGCCTCGAACGGCACGATCACGCGGACCGGCTTGGACGGATACGGTTGTGCCATGCTCGCCGCGCTGGCTGTGAGCATGAGTGCGGCGAGGGTGGCGGTCCATGCATAACGTAGCGCTGTACGTCGCTTATCCATATTCATGCTCTCCGGTGGGCTGAATCATTATGCGGCTTTACTGTATTGTGCCGCAACGGGACATTCTGTAAGCGACGTCCTTCGTTTGTGGCTGATGCCGGAAGTGATCGCATGGTGTGCAAACTCAGATATTGTATCTTGCGTTTTCAGGGGGTATTGTCGGATCAGATACTGCATGAATACAAACTCAAAACTTGGAGGATCGGCGTGCTCAAGCTTTTATCGGGATTGTTTCTGTTGTTGCTGGCGAGCGTATCCAACGTTTTCGCGCAGGGTGGCGTCTATCCAAACAAGCCCATTCGCGTCATTGTTCCTTTTGCGCCGGGTGGCGGCACCGATGTGATCGCGCGGCCGCTGACCCAGAAACTCGGTGATGCGTTGGGCCAACCCATTGTCTATGACAACCGCGGCGGGGGTGGTGGCATTATCGGTGCAGAATTGGTTGCCAAGGCCACGCCGGATGGCTATACGCTGTTGCTGCCGTCTTCCGGTGCGCTGGTGTTGAATGTCGGGTTGTATGCGAAGCTGCCCTACGATCCCATCAAGGACTTTGCGCCGATTTCCATGATCGCGATCGCGCCGAACGTGCTGGTCCTGAATCCCGCGCTGCCGGTGCGGAGCGTTTCAGAACTGATTGCTCATGCCAAAGCCAATCCTGAAAAACTCAATTGGGCCGGCTCCGGTGGCGGCGCAGCCAGCATGTGCATGGAGTTGTTTCGCATGATGTCCGAAATCAGGATCGTGCAGGTGCCGTTCAAGGGCGCCGGTCCGGCTGTGATCGCGGTGCTGGCGGGCGACGCGCACATGATGTTCGGCAACGCCGGGGTGTTCGTGGCTCACCTGAAATCGGGTCGCCTGCGCGCCATCGGCGTCAGCAGCCTGCAGCGCCTGCCAGCGTTGCCCGACGTGCCCACCATCAGCGAGTCCGGATTGAAAGGGTTTGAGGGCAGTTCGTGGTACGGACTGGTGGCGCCACGCGGCACACCCGCCGGTGTCATTACCCAGCTCAATACCGAGATCAACAAGATACTGCGCACCCCCGACATCATCGCGCGGTACACGGCCGAAGGCGCCATACCGGCGGGAAATTCGCCGACACAGTTCGGTGAAGAGATCCGCAGCGAAATAACGAAATGGGTGAAAGTCATCAAGGACGCCGGCATCAAGCCGGAATGAAGAACTTTACGAATTGCGCATAAGGACAGGTAATGAAACTTTGCTCACCGCTGGGTCATTCGGTCACCAGCACGCTGACCGGCAAGGCGCGGCCGCACTCGCTCGAAGGCTTGAGAATCGGGCTGCTCGACAATACCAAGGCTCCGGTCGACAAGATGCTGGCGCATCTGGCGCGCCGCATCGAGGAGCGTATTCCCGGCGCCAAGCCGTTTTATGTTTCCAAATCGGTGATGAGCCGGCCGGCTTCCGCGGAGGCCATGGAAAGCCTGCGGCAAAATACCGATGTGGTGATCAACGCGCTGGGTGATTGAGGTTCCTGCACGTCGTGGAGTGTCCACGACTCAATCGAAATCGAAAAACTGGGCCTGCCTTCGGTCCTGCTGATCAGCACGCCTTTTGTCGGACTTGCGGAAAATCAGGCGCGCGCACTGGGCATGCCGAACATGCCCAAGGTCGTGCTGCCGCATCCGCTGGGAGGGATTCCGCTCGATAAGGTGTATGACAAGCTGGATGTGGCCTTTGATGAAATTGTGGCGCAACTCACCCTGCCGCCAGCGAAGTTGGATGCCGTCAGCCCGGTTGGCGCTTTCGGGGGCCGGGTTGAAATCAGCGCGGTCGATGAATGGGGAGACCTGCAGCGCGAACTGCTGGAGCGTGGATGGGGGGATGGACTGCCGCTGGTCCCGCCCACCGAGGCACGCGTGCAGGCCATGGTCGACTTTTGCGGACTGCCCGCTGACCATGTGGTGGGTGTGGTGGAGCCGGGGAACGGTGTTGCGACAGTCGAAAATATTGCCAGCAATGCGGTGATGGCCGGTTGCAGCCCGCAGCACATGCCGTTATTGGTCGCAGCGGTCAAGGCGTTGTCGGATCCGCGGGTCTTTCTCAGGAACATCCAGGCCACCACGCATCCGATATCACCGATGTTGATTGTGTCGGGTCCGTTGACGCAGGCGTTGAATATCAATTGCGGCAGCGGTGTGTTCGGCCCCGGGCCGTGGGCCAATGGCGTGCTGGGGCGCGCCTTGCGGCTGGTCATGTTGAATATCGGCGGAGGAAAGCCGATCGCCATCGACAAGGCGACCATGGGGCATCCGGGCAAGTACAGCTATTGCATGGCGGAAAATGAAGCAGCCAATCCCTGGCCTTCGCTGCGAGCGGAGCGGGGATTCGGCGCAGACACCAGTACCGTGACTGTTTTTGGCTGCGAGTCGCCGCACAATATCAATGATCACGAAAGCACGACGGCGGGCGGCCTGTTGACGACCATTTGCGGTGCAATGGCGCAGACCGGGCAGAACAATGTCTATTACCCATGCGAACTTCTGCTGATCCTGTCCCCCGAGCATGCAGCGACCATCGTCGGTGATGGCTACTCCAAGGATGACGTGCGCCAGAGCATTTACGAAGGGGCACGAATACCGATGACGCGCTTCTCGCGTGAAAACATCGAGCGCCGGCTGTGGCGTTACCTGGCCAAGCGCTATCGCAACCGCCCGATCGACACCCCGGTTGGTGTTGTGCAGCGTGCGGAGGATGTATTGATTCTGGTGGCCGGTGGTCCGGGCAAGCATTCGATGTATGCACCGACCAGCGGTTCGTCGCACTCAGTGACCTGTCCAATCGTCAAGGCCGATGGCCGCCCGTGGCTGCCGTCGGATTTTCAAGCGTAGCGGCGCAGGTATAGGGAGAGATGAATGAAAGTATTGCGCGGTTCTGCATGTCTGGGATTGATTGCCGCACTGTTCTCCGGCGCCGGCTGCGCGCAGGAGTCGGTGGAGGCTTTTCCATCGAAACCCGTGACAGTGGTGATTCCGTATGCGGCCGGCGGCCCGAATGATTTCGAGATGCGTCTTTACGCCACCAAGCTGAATGCCGCACTGGGGCAACCCTTTCTGCTCGAATTCAAACCGGGTGCCGGCGGCGCCATTGGCAACGCCTATGTGGCCAAGGCGAAGCCGGATGGCTATACGCTGCTTCTGCAGGCAGGGGGGTTCACCATTCTGCCGGCATTCTCCAAGCGACTGCCCTATGACAGCGTGAAGGATCTGGCACCGGTATCGCTGATGAGCAAGCGGGCATCGGTGCTGGTGGCCAACCCGTCTTTTGCGCCAAGGAACTTCTCCGACTACGTGGCGTTTGCAAAGTCGAATCCGGGCAAGGTCAATTTCGGGACGACCGGCATCGGCAGCACGGCACACCTGGCTGGCGCCTGGATCGATAGCGCCACCGGAACGAAGACGACCTTTGTGCACTACAAGGGACTCGGGCCGCTGTTGCTGGAACTGGTCGGCGGCCAGTTGGATGTGGCGCCGTCAGGCTTGCTGTCAGCTTTGCCGCTGATCAAGTCGGGGAAGTTGCGCCCGATTGCCTTGATGGAAGACAGACGCTCGAAGTTGCTGCCTGATCTGCCGACGGTGCAGGAGCAAGGTGTGCCGGGATTCAACAGCGTACTGTGGATCGGTATATCGGCGCCGTCGGCAACGCCGCCAGCGATCATCAACAAGTTGAGCGATGAACTGGCGAAAGTGGCGAAGATGCCGGATGTGATTGCAACGCTGGAAGCTGAAGGCAGCAGTCTGGTGGGCAGCACACCAGCCCAGTTCCGTCAGTTGATTGTGACCGAGATCGGCCGCTGGCAGAAAATCGTGCAGGAGGCCGGCATCAAGGTTGATGAGTAGCGCGTTCCACCGGATTGGTAACAGCAGCTAGTCCTCGCGTATGCCCGCATCCTTGATGACCTTGCCCATGCGTGTCATTTCCGACTTGATGACGGCGGCGAATTCTTCCGGTGTGCTGCCGACGCTTTCCACACCAGCGCCCAGCAGTTTCTCGCGCATGTCGGTGCGCCTGAGGATGCCGGCAATTTCCTGATTCAAACGGGTGATCACCGTGGTGCTCGTTCCGGCAGGCGCGAAGTAGCCGTAGGCCGATCCTGATTCATAGCCGGGCAGGCCGGATGCCGCCACGGTCGGGACATCGGGCAGCAAGGCAGAGGGCTGCGCGCTGGTCACGCCCAGTACCTTCAGCTTGCCCGCCTTGATATGCGAAAGGACGGCCGCCACCGTGGCGAACATGATCTGCACATCGTTGCGGAGCAGGCCGTTCATGGCCGCACTGGTGCCCTTGTAGTTGATGCGAACAAGGTCCACGCCAGCCATGGCCCGGAACAATTCCGCGGCCATGTGATTTGGGGTGCCTGATCCTGTGGCGGCATAGTTGAGGCTTCCCGGCCGCGCCTTGGCCGACGCAATCAGTGCCCTGACTGAGTCGATTGGAACAGCCGGATGCAATACGAGGATGTTCGGCGATCGCACTGCCAGGGTGATGGGCGAAAAGTCTTTTACTGCATCGAAGGGCACGTCATCGCGCAGGTACTGCAGGATCCAGATCCGGTTTCCATACAAGAGCAGCGTGTGGCCGTCCGGCGCGGCTTTGGCCACGGACTGTGCAGCGAGGATGCCGCTGGCGCCACCCCGGTTCTCCACGATCATCGGTTGTCCCAGCGCATTGCCCAGCACCTGGGCCACCAAGCGCCCCACAAAATCGGTGCCGCCACCTGGGTCTCCGGTGACGACGCGGACAGCCTTGGTGGGAAAGGACTGGCTGAAAGCAGGGGCAGCGGGGGCCAATGCGGTAGCAATCAAAATGCCCAGCGCAGCGTATGCCCGAATCAAACAACTGACAGCATCACGCATGTTTTCTCGCCTTTCCGGTTGTGCACCAGTTGATTCTGACATGGTTGTGCGATGCGCTTGGATTCCATGGCCAGTGCGTATCGAAGGTGCGAAGCGACGTAGTATCATCGCACGAATAATTGGACAATCAGGTGCTTCGCAGCCTGTGGCGATCGGCATGTTACCGCCTTGACGCGGGCAATGATGGGAGAACGATATGGACTTGGGCTTTAACGCGGCTGACCTCGCCCTGCGCGATGAGATAAGGGAGTTCTGCCGCAAGGAACAGCCGCCGCACATACGCCAGAAGCTGGTACTCGGGCAGCATCTGGATCATGATGATTACGTGGTGTGGCAGCGCATCCTCGATGCGAAGGGCTGGGCTGTGCCGCATTGGCCCAGGGAATGGGGTGGCAGGGGATGGACTGCCAGTCAGCTGTTCATCTACAACGAGGAGTTGCAGAAGGCGCCCGCGTTGCTTCCGGAAAATCACAACACCGCGCAGGTTGGCCCGGTCATCATTGCGTTTGGTACCGATGAACAGAAAAAGCACTTCCTGCCCAAGATTCGAAACCTCGACTACTGGTTCTGTCAGGGGTTTTCCGAGCCCGGATCAGGGTCAGACCTGGCGTCGCTCAAGACCAGCGCAGTCCGCTCCGGCGACGATTACGTCGTGCAGGGCCAGAAGATGTGGACCAGCCAGGGACACAATGCCAACTGGATGTTTGCGCTGGTCAGGACGGATCCCGGCGCCAAGAAGCAAAAAGGCATTACGTACCTGCTGATTGATCTGAAGACGCCTGGCATCACCATACGGCCGATCATCACCATTGGCGGCCATCGGGTTAACGAAATATTTTTCGACAATGTCCGTGTGCCGGTGGCCAATCGCATCGGCGACGAAAACAAGGGTTGGGATTACGCCAAATTCCTGATGGGAAATTCGCGCATCAATGTGGCGCGTATCGGTCTTTCAGCCGGGCGCATTCAGCGCGCCAAGGCCTGGGCGGGACAGACCATGGTCGAGGGCGTGCCCCTGGCGAACATGGACAGGTTCCGGGAGAAAGTGGCGGCCATCGAGGTGGAACTCAAGGCCATTGAGATCACCAATATGCGCATTGTTGCGGATCAGATGAAGAACGCGAGCAAGAAGCACGATCCGAAGTCCTCCATACTGAAACTCAAGGGGGCGGAGCTGCAACAGGCATCGGCGGAACTGCTGATGGAGGTTGCGGGGCCGCTTGCCGTGCCGTTTCAGGAGGCTTTTCTGGAACATCATTGCGAGGAATCAATCGGGCCGGACTGGTGTGCGGGCATTGCGCCAACCTATTATGTCAGTCGCGCGATTTCCATCGTCGGAGGATCCAACGAGGTGCAGCACAACATCATCGCCAAGAACATCCTGCAACTCTAGTCAGGACCTGATCGGGCGGCTCGTGATGAGCCGCGGATGATGTTTCAACAATGGAAGCACAATGAAAATCGGGAACGACATGTTGAAGTGGCTCGCATTCTGTTTGGCATTCAGTCTGGTCGGTGCTGCACAGGCACAATCCTTTCCCGACAAGCCCCTGCATCTGGTAGTGCCGTTTCCACCCGGCGGCGGTGTCGATATTCTCGGGCGCATACTTGCGCCAAAACTGGCGGAACGACTGGGCCAGCCTGTGCTGCATGAAAACCGACCCGGTGCCGGTGGCAATGTTGGTACCGAATATGTGGCCAAGGCGCGGCCGGACGGACACACGCTGCTCATGGCCTCGTCGGCAGTCGCAATCAGTCCCAGCCTCTACAACAAGCTCGGATACTCACCTGTCGATGACTTTGCGCCGGTCGCCCTGATTGCGCAGATTCCCATCGTGGCTTTGATACGCTCCTCGTTGCCCTTCAAGAACCTCAGGGAATTCATCGAGTACGCCAAGGCCAATCCCGGCAAGGCCAATTTCGGCTCCAGTGGCGTAGGCGCAACGACGTCGCTGGCGACGGAGTTGTTCAGGACGCTGGCCCGGATCAACATCCTGCACGTGCCTTACAAGGGAACCGGTCCGGCGATTGTCGGCCTGATGGGAGGTGAAGTCGATATGGTGATGACGGGACTGGCCACTGCCGTGCAACAGATTCAATCGGGCAAGGTCAGGGCGATTGCCATTCTCGATTTCCAGCGCGCGGCCTCTCTGCCCAACGTGCCGACAACTAAAGAAAGCGGTGTCGATAATTGCGAGGTCATTACCTGGTTCGGCATTCTGGCGCCCGCAGGAACACCGCGAAACGTCGTCAGCCGCTTGAACGCAGAACTCCTTCGAATCGTCGGCATGAACGACACGATAGAAAAAATGCAGACGGCCGGGGTCGAACCCATGCAAAGCTCGCCGGAGAAATTTGCGGAATACATCAGGGCCGAGACCTTGCGATGGGCGAAAGTCGTCAAGGATGCCAATATCGAGAAGATTGACTGAGTTCGATAAGTCCATCACCGAAGCGTCATCATCGTCGCTGATTGAGGAGGGCATTGCAAATGAAGTGGACCATCGGGTTGAGCATTGCAGGGCTGACGTTTTTGCCAGGGTTTGCCGGCAACGCGACGGCCCAGAATCCTGCGGACAGTTACCCGTCAAAGTCGGCAACGATCATTGTGTCCCAGGCCGCCGGCGGCCCCAACGATGTTGAAGCGCGCTTGTATGCCGCGAAGTTGAGCGAGATTCTTGGCCAGAAATTCGTGGTGGATTACAAGCCCGGCGCAGGCACCTTGCTGGGAACGTCCTACGTCGCGAAAGCGCAGCCGGATGGTTACACCCTGCTTGCCGTCACGGCGGGCTTCACCATCTTTCCGTCTGCCTACAAGGATCTGCCGTTTGATGTGAACAAGGCTTTCGCGCCCATCGCATTGATGAGCAAGAAGGCGCTGGTGATTCTGGTGCGTCCGTCGTTTCCGGCCAGGACATTCGAGGAGTACATCGCCTATGCCAGGGCCAATCCGGGCAAGGTGAATTACGGCACCAGCGGGGCCGGAGGCGGTGCGCATCTCATCGGCGCGTGGGCGCACAGCGCGACCAATACCAGGGTCACCTTTGTTCCCTACAAGGGGACGCCGGCCATCGTGCTGGACATGATGGCCGATCGCATGGATGTCACCGCGGCGCTGGTTTTTGTGGCCATGCCCCTGATCAAGTCCGGCAAGCTGCGTGCCCTTGCCATTACCGATGACAAGCGTGCCAAGCTGCTACCGGATGTGCCCACCATCGCCGAACAGGGCGTGCCCGGATACAACTACACGACCTGGATGGGATTTTCTGCGCCCGCCGGAACCCCGGTTGCGATTTTGAGCAAGCTGAATGGCGCATTTGTCAGAACGGCGAAGATGCCTGATGTCATCAGCGCGCTGGAAGCCGATGGCAGCGAAGTGGTGGGCAGCACACCATTGCAGTTCAGTCAGTTGATTGCCAATGAAGTTGATCGGTGGCGAAAGGTAGTGCGGGATGCCGGGATCAAGTTCGAGGAGTAGCGCCTGGTCCGGACAGTTTGGAATGCAGTCCCATAATGCATGGAAATCGTGATATTAATTGTCTTCAATATAATTATTAAATCAAGATAATATTGCAAAAGTGATCATAATAAACTTTGGTAATATTGATCCGGACAGGGAGTGATGGAAATGAATATGAGAATTGCAATGCTGACAGCGGGCGAGGCCGAACAACGGGCGATTGCGCTGGGGTTTACGCCGGATTGGGGACGCTCAAATGTCTGCCGTGTGCTGGTGCATCAGCCTGCCGTCGCTGCAGTCGTGGCCGAACTGCTGCTCCTCTTGCTTGATCGGAGCAGCAAGCTCGATCGGCGTCTGCAGGCGTTGATCATTGCGCGCACTGCGTGGGTTGCCGGTGTCAGTTTCGACTGGATGCTGCAATCGCGAGAGTTGATCGGACTGGACTTGTCCGAGGCCGACATGCTCGCCGTGCCTGCGTGGCGCAATTACGCCCAGTGGACAGTGTCCGACTCTGCGGCACTCGCGGCGGTCGATGACGTCCTTGCCACCGGCCGCATCAGTGACGCGACATGGGATCTATGGAATGCAGGCCGACCTGCGGTCGAAGCTACTCTCGAAATGGTCGTTGCGGTCGGGGCCTGGCGGATGGCCTCGGAGTTGTTGCGGAGTCTGGACGTCCGGATGGCTGATGACGAAACCCGAGTTGGGCTGAGTGCAAAATATCCACCTCCGCCGAGGCCGCAGACGCTGTTTGACGGGTCTGCCTCGGCGGTGGATCGCTTGTCGCCTGTGGACGTATCGGTGGCGGAAAAGTTGTGCCGAGATTACAAGATGAATCCTGGTCTGGCCAAGAGCGCGGTCTGGTCCAGGATGCTTCTTCATCCGCCAATCGGGGCCGCGCTCAGTCGCCAGCTTTATCATCTCCTGCAGAATGGCACGCTGTCAGCTCGGCTGCGCGAGTTCATCATCATGCGCATCGGATGGGTTACCGGCACGGCCTATGAATGGACGCGGCACTGGCCGCATGCCATGAAGGCGGGGATCACCAGCGATGAGTTGCTGGCACTTCGCGACTGGCGTAATGGCCCCTTCAATGCGACTGAGCAAGCTGTGCTCGCGGCAACCGATGAGACGCTTGGTGTGGGGCGTGTCACAGATGCCACCTGGCTTGCGTGCAGCGCCGTGCTTGAGCCTGCGCTATTGGTGGAGATGCAGGCGGTCATCGGAACCTGGCACCTGTTTTCCCAGATGATGCGCAGCCTTGCCATTCCGCTCGAGGCCGACGCGGCGTACTGGCAGCCGGATGGCAAGGGGCCCTTTGATTGAGTTGGCGGATGAAATTCGTGAAGGAGCAGTGGCGCGAGAAGGTACAGTTAGCGGTGCGTGACTGAACGAGCGTTTGATGGGGCAATGCTAGAATCGCCAGCGGGTGGACGCCCATGAAAAAATATAAAAAAATAACAAGTCAAGCAAGCAGCAAATTAGTTGCTTATCACGATATCGAGGGGAGCAGTCATGCGGTATGCGCGCAAAATCTCGCAATTGTTGTTGGTCACCGCTGCCGTTTTTTCCTGTGTGGCAACGGCACAGGAGAGTGCCGGCAGTTATCCTTCCCGCCTGGTGACAGTGATAAACCCGTTTGCCCCCGGCGGCGCGGTGGACAGGGACACCCGGCTCTATATTCAAAAACTGAGCGAAAGCTTTGGCAAACCGTTTGTGATGGACTACAAGTCCGGTGCCGGCACGACCATTGGGACGGGATATGTCGCCAAGGCAGCGGCAGATGGATACACGCTGTTGAGCGTCACATCCACGTTCAGCGTCAATCCCGCCATCTATACAAAGCTGAATTTCGATACGGAAAGGGACATCGCGCCGGTTTCGCATATGTACTCGCGAGCCGCGGTGCTGGTCGTTCATCCATCATTCCCCGCCAGGAACTGGCAGGAGTATGTCGCCTATGTGAAGGCGAATCCGGGCAAGGTCAATTTCGGGACCGCCGGTGGCGGCAGTATTTACCATATCGGCGGCGCCTGGCTGCACAGTGAAATCGGCGCAAAGGCCACCTTCGTGCACTACAAGGGAGCCGGCCCGATCATGCTGGATATCGTCGCTGGGACCATCGATGCATTTCCTCCCACTGTCGCCACTGCGCTTCCCCAGGTAAAAGCCGGGAAGTTGCGCGTTATTGCCAACATGAGCGCTGCCCGGTCACCATTGCTGCCCGATATGCGCACGATTGCGGAGCAGGGCCTGCCAGGCTTCGACTTCACCAGCTGGGGCGGTATATTGACCACTGGCGGAACGCCTGCGGCCATCATCAACAAGCTCAGCAACGAGCTGGCAAAAATTGCAAAGTCACCTGATGTGCTGCAGATTGCCGCGACCGATGGCACCTTGATGATTGGCAGCACGCCCGAGGCATTCCAGAAGCTGATCGCAACCGAAATTGTCCGCTGGAAGAAAGTCGTCCAGGAAAACAATATCAGGCTCGAAGAATAGCGGTCTGCCTGTCCCGCCTTGGCGCAAGCGTCAAATGCCGAAATGAACAATGAGGAGATGGAAGCATGGATCTGGGCCTGAAGGGCAGGACCGCATTGATAACCGGCGGTTCCAAGGGCATTGGCTACGCCATCGGCGAGATGATGGCGGGCGAGGGTTGCAACATCATTCTCGTGGCCCGCAACGCTGATGACCTGGCCAGGGCCGGGGAAAAGATTGCTGCGCAATGCCCGGATGTCAGCGTTGTTGTGCATGCGGCGGATCTTTCCAAGGCGGAGGCAACGAGCGCGCTTGCCGCCGCTTTTCCGGACATCGATATCCTGGTCAATAACGCCGGTGCGATTCATGCCGGGACGCTGGAGGAAGTGGACGATGCGCTCTGGCGAAAGTACTGGGACCTGAAGGTGTTTGGCTACATCAACCTGACGCGTGCCTACTACACCCTGATGAAAGCGCGCCGCCGTGGTGTCATCATCAATATCATCGGCATGGCCGGAGAAAAGCTGCAGTCCTACTATATAGCGGGATCCACCGGCAATGCCTCGCTGATAGCGTTTACAAAGTCGATGGGCGGTGCATCTCCGGCGCATGGCGTGCGCATTGTCGGCGTCAACCCCGGTCCGGTGCTGACAGAGAAACTGATGTTGACGCTCAGGCTGAAGGCCAGGGACAAATATGGCGATCCCGAGCGCTGGCCGGAGATGGTCAAGGACATGCCCTTTGGCCGTTCCATCCGTCCGGTGGAAATCAGCGCCATGGTGGCCTTGCTGGCTTCGGA
>CANKAJ010000073.1 GCA_947479645.1 Betaproteobacteria bacterium
GCATTATTCTGACTGCCATCAAGAATAAGCGCGCCGCTGTTAGTGGAGACCAGGGTTCCGAAATCAACGACCTTGATGGCGCTGTAACCAGCCGTGCCCTTGCCCGTGACGGTGATGGAACCAGTGCCGGTGGCGGTGATGTTGGCGCCGCCGGCAATGTTGACGCCGCGACCGCCGCCGAGTCCGCCGACGCCGCTGATCTGTACATGGCCGTCCTGCGCACTGATCAGGGTATTCGTGTCCTGGATGTAGATTCCGCTAGACGTGGTCCCGCCAGCGCCAGAAATGGCGATATCGCCGTTATTGGTCGTCGTTAAATGGGCGCCGCTCCCGATAACGACGCCGCGTCCGCCATAGACATTGTCGCTGCTGCCCTGGCCCTTGATGGATATCGTTCCGCCACCGGTTGCAATCTGCGCGCCCTGGATCGATACGCCGTGATTGTGCGTATTTGAACCACCGTCGTAATAGCCGTTTGCCGCGGTTAATGTCGGATTCAATCCACCGCCGACCACCAGGTTGCCGCCATGGGTGCTGATGTCACCGAAGATGGTGACGTTGCCCGAAGCGTTGTTGGTCGCGCGTGCCTGCAAGGTCACATCGAGTTTGCTGTTGCTGGATGTGATGGGGGCGTTCACCTCGATGTTGCGTACCGCAGACAGGGTAAGCGTACTGTTTGCAGAACCGGTATAGGCCACGGCTTCGTTGACGAAGATATCCCCAAAGTCCCCGCCCGCTCCTGCCGTCTGAACGATATAAGAGCCATTGTTCTCCAACCCACTGACTACGGCAGCCGCGCTCGTGCCGCCAGCGCCGATCGTGAAGTTAATGGGATCGATGAGCCACGTGCCCGCTTTGCCTTTTGTAGTCAGTGTGCTGACGAGCGCGCTATCGTCGATCATCACATGCGCACCCGAGGTTTCGATGAAACCGCCATTGCCGCCCTGGTCACCACCCTTGGCTGACAGGCTGCCCGCCACGGTTGCCGTACCCTGTTGCATGTCGGCGAGCATCAGGATGTTGCCGCCATCCTTCTGACCAGACACATCGATGGCGGCGTCCTTGTCCAGCGTGACGTTGGCGCCCAGCACCTGGACGCTGCCGCCCTTGGTGCCGGTGGCGACGATGCGGCCCTTGCCATCCACATAGGCGTCCTTGCTGGCCTTGAGGAATATGCGCCCACCTTCGGCGACGACGCTGCTGGCGTCAAGTTTGCCGCTGTTCTTGACCAGCACTCCGGCCATGCCGATGCGTCCGGCTGCGCTGGCGATGGTGCCAAGGTTGGTGGCGTTGCCCGCGGCTCCGACGATCTCGACCTTGATGCCGGGTGTGCCGGTATCGATGAGCTGGACCTTTTCACCGGCGGCGAGAATGACTTCGCCGTTCGGTGCGGTGATGACGCCATTGTTCTCGACATTCGGGGCCACCAGATAGACGCTGCCGCCGCTGGGCGTGGTGATCTGGCCGCGGTTATCCAGTTTGCCGGCATTCGGCGTGGCCTGGAAGTTGAGTCGGCCGGCGAGGAAGTCTTCATTGCGCACATTGAGCGTCGTGCCGATGAAGGCGCCGACGTCGACCCGTGCACCGGCACCAACCAGGATGCCCGCCGGATTGACCAGCCACACGCGTCCATTCGAGCTGAGGGTGCCCAGGATGACCGAAGGATCATTGGCCAGCACGCGATTCAGAACGCTGCTGGCACTGGATGGCTGATTGAATCGCGTGGTTTCGCTGGCGCCAATGGAAAACGTGTTCCAGTTGATGATGGCGCCATTGCTGTT
Source organism: Betaproteobacteria bacterium (assembly GCA_947479645.1). Lineage (GTDB taxonomy): Bacteria > Pseudomonadota > Gammaproteobacteria > Burkholderiales > SG8-39 > CAIYPG01. Next base: position 1,782 of record CANKAJ010000073.1, read on the forward strand.
GGTGACGGTCAGGACGTTGCCGGCCTGACTGAATGCGGCACTGCCGTTGACTACCTGGGGTGCGGTGGGATTGGCCCACGCTGGTGCGGTCGTGAAGCAGGCCGAGACCGCGACCGCCAACAGGCGTTTGCGAGAAACAATGAAGGTGGAAGAGCTGTTACCCGCCACTCTGTGTTTAGCCATCGTTCACCCCAACTTGGTTTCTATCCATTTTGCTGCGCATACGGTACGCAGCGAATCAAACTTGGGGGAATACCGAACAAGCGGGCTATCCCCAGGGGGACTTCCTTCGGGGCGCACCCGCTTGTATATCCCCCGCTTCAGAGGAAACACTATCTACGCCTTGTCTATCTCTGATACTTATTCAGTGTTTCCTTGTTCAACTGCATTTCCGATTGCCGTCAGACTGACGTGATACTCGTGTTTGGCTCCAGGCATGCCTGGATTCGCCAGTCACACAGCATGCCCCGAATCTACTTGTGATCATGATGGTTCTAATTTCGCTGGCCTAGGAACTTTGTCACGGTCCTGACTATAAGCACGTTGAAGCACATTGATGTTGCAATGATTCGGTGCACTGGTGAAAATCGATCAGAATCCGATCATTGCACTGAAATGTGCCCGCTGATCGCCGCGCGCCTGGCTTCCCAGCGGCCCGCCATCGAGGACGTGAGCAAAATCGGCGCGCAGGCTGAAGCGCTTGCCGGCCGAGTAACGCAACCCGAAACCCACTGTGGCGATACCGACTTTCTCGGGAACCACGGCTGCCCCGGCGATCAGGCTGTTATTGTTGAAACCGCGCGCGAAATCGTAAAACAGCACGCCCCGCAGGTTCCCTGGCATGCCAACAGAGCTGGCCAGTTCCGGGGTATTCAATTCGGTGTTGATGAGAAACCCCTTGTCTGCGGCTACGGCGCGCTCATTGAATCCGCGCACGGCAGTGGAGCCGGCCAGGCCGAACTGTTCGGCGGCCAGCATGGGCTTGGCGCTGTACTGGCTGTTGCCGGCCACGCGAACCTGCCAGTCATTCTCGAAGGCTTTCAGATAGGTGCCGCTGAAGCGCAGGATGGTGAATTCGTCCGTGGTTGGGCGATTGCCCGAGGTCAGATAGGAAAAACGGTCGACCTCACCGGTGGTGTTCACATATTGCGAGCCCATTGGCCAGTTGCGCGCGATGCCAAGGCTGTAATCAAAGATCTGGCCGGGGCTGGTTTTCGCGCCGGTGTAAGTCAGGCTCATGGGCCGCGACGTGTAGGGCACGCAGGAACTGATCGGTGGGGTCGGCGGTTCGATGCTGACCGGGATGCCGGCGGCGTTGCAGCGGGCATTGATGTATTTGTAATCGAGTCCGGCAATCAATTTGCCGGCGTACTCGCCGCGACGCGGAAAATAGTGATTCCAGCGCAGGCCGAATACATCTCCCTTGCTGGTAATGCCCAGGGCGCCCCCCAGCGTAGGCGAATTGCTGGGTGTGTTGGAACTGGATTTTCCGTAGATGATGTCAAGGCTGTCGCCCCAGGTATAGAAGGGCACGCGGTAACCGAAGCTGAAGATGTCGACCTGCACGCCACGCGGGCTTTCCGGTGATGTGGTGTAGGCGAGGGTCATCGTCTGGTCGCGATTGAACACATTGGCGTTCTGGTAGGCGATGCCGATGCGAGTCCTTCCCGAGGCGACCGTGCCGGTATCGTCCAGGGTCATGTAGACCCGCTTGGGATTTTCTTCGGTGACCAGTATCTTGGCGTCGACCTGGCCTTCTTCCTCGCCTGCGCCGAGAGTCACTTCAAGCTGCTTGGCGGGGTTTTCGTTGGAAAGCTGAATGCCTTCAGACATTTCGCGCAGGTTGGGCACCTTGCCTTCCTTCAACGCTACCAGTCCGGCTCTGATATTGGCGTTATCGAAGTAGGTGTTGCCGCTGATTTCGACCTTGCCGATGACATTTTCGGTCACGTCAATGCGGATCACGCCTTCGGTGAGTTCCTGCTCAGGCACATGCACGTCCACGGTGCTCCAGCCGGCCTGGCGGTAGGCACCTTCGATGGCTTCGAGCGCCTTCTGGATGTCGCCATAGACCTTGCCCTGTCCGATCATCGGTGCAACGAGCTTTTCCATCTCGCTCGCAGGCAGCAGGGTGTTGCCGACAATATTGAAGCGGACGATGTTAAAGCGCTCATCCTGGGCATTGGCGGGGGCGGAGCACAGCAATGCCAGTACCAGGATGCAGAAGTAATAGACCTGGTGCAGGGGGCTAGGTGTAAAAAGCACTGATTTCATGCCTGGAATGATAGGTATAGATTAAAAAATGGGCGCTGAAGTCGGTACTGACACTGAAGTCGGATGGGATTCATTCATAAAAGACCAGGATTGCATCCAGGAAAATGAATAGAACTGCCGAAATTAGCCTCATGCAGCGATTCTCCTAAGCCGGCCGAGCCGGAATCAAACAGGTTCAAGTAACGCAACGTAACATAGCATAACATCCAGTCACAGAGTTCAGTGACGCGAAGTGGAGGTGTTCAATGAAGAGGCCGCTTCTTTAACGCTACCGTGACCATATAAAAGTGCGCTTTAAGCGGATACTGGATGCTCAGGGGCCAGAACTTCTGGTGACTGTTCCGAAAAGCCAATTTCGTCGAGGCGGTAATGCCGGCTTGGTGCACGTGATCTCGGCGATGGAGGTCTGCCACAGCGATAAACCTGGGCATGACAAGGCTAGCGGCAAAACCTTTCTCAAGCTCGACTCGGGCAAGTGCCTGCACTACTACTTTTACTTCATCGATGAGAAGCTGGGGCTGTGGCATCTGCGCGTGCCCACCTGTTGCCCGTTCCGGCTTCAGTTCTACTGCAACGGACAATCGTGGTTGGCGCGAAAACTCGCCGCGGCCGGAATCGATGTCACCTTGGCCGACAACGCGTTTGTGCGAATCGCGGACTGGAATCGGGGACAATCGTTGTACGATGCGATGAAAGCGGACGAATTGCACTGCCGGCTTGAACGATATGCCAAACGTTTCTGTCCCGAGATGGATGTGTTCGCGCAGCAATATCACTGGAGCCTGATGCAGGTGGAATACTCCACCGACTTGGTGTTTCGCGCCGAAGCAATGCTCAAGCCGTTGTACCAGCAGCTCGCGCGCGAGGCTGTGCTCGCAGTCAAGGCCAACCCAGTGGCAGGCTTCGTTGGCAAGAAAATCACCCTGCTTCTGGCTCAGGAACCCGGTAGCCAATTCGCCACCCGCATCGAGGGCACCTGTATCAATCATCGCTTCGGCAAGACCGGGGTAAAGATGTTCGACAAGTTCGTCCAGCGTGATTTGGTCCGGCTCACCGAGCCGCAACGCGAAGGGGATCGAACCATCAAGGGACTGAACTTCTTCGAGCGCACTGAACAACGGCTCCTGCGCGCATTGCAGCGCCCGGAGTTCAGCGATTCGCGCTGGTATTGCCAACTCCATCGCCTGCGATCCATCGGCCTGATCAAGCGTGTCTGCCGTTCCTGTCGCTATTACCTCACGCGATTGGGGCGCTCTGCCATCGCTGCAGCATGTTTGGCCGTGAAGTGGTCATGCAGGCGGACAGTGTCGAATGTTGGGGAAAATATCGGGCGACCGGCCCCTTGGGCGAGGCGAAAACCGGGTTGGGGGCCTCCGACAGTAGCGATTCAAACGACATGACCGACTGACGAAGGATTATCAATGGCCGTAAGTAGTGTTGCCTACGCCTGGGAACTGGGTGGTGGTTTTGGCCATATCGGGCCGTTTTTGCCGCTGGCACGCGAACTTCGCCAGCGCGGTCACGCTGTCCATTGCATCGTGGGGCGGGTGGACCTGGCACGCCAGCTCGCCGGCGAGGAATTTTCCTGGACCCAGGCGCCGGTTTTCCCGGAGGCCCCGCGCCCGGGTTCGCCGTTGTCCTACAGCGACATCCTGCTGCGGTTCGGGTATTCGCAGGCTGACGACCTATACGGCCGGGTTCAGCGCTGGCGCGACATTTTTCGTGAGACGGGCACTGCAATCGTGGTGGCCGATCATGCGCCAACCGCCATACTGGCTGCGCGTACCCTGAATATCCCGGTGCTGCTCTTTTCTTCCAGTTTTTGTGTCCCACCCCGGCAGCAGCCGCTGTCCAATCTGCGGCCGTGGCACGGTTTGCCCATCGCCACTCTGGAAGGGTTGGACCGGCAGGTCCTCGCCAGCATCAATGCAGTGCTGGCCCGCTGCGGGCAGCCGGCACTGCAAAACGTGGCGCAACTCTTTGATGTGGAAGAGGATAGTTTGCTGGGCTTTCCGGAACTCGATCACTATGCCGAGCGCGGCCCGGCCCGTTATTGGGGCAATTTGCCGGCGGCTGGCGGTGGCGCTGCGCTGCGTTGGCCAGAGGTCGCGGGGAAGCGCATTTTTGCCTACTTGCGCGCTGAATCCGTTCATCACAAGGCAGCATTGGCGGCTTTACTTGCACTGGGTCAGCCGACGGTCGTGTTCTTTCCGGAGGCGCCACAGTCGTTGCTTGAGCAATATTCTGCTCGGCATCTGGTATTCAGTCGGGAACCGATTGATCTGGCGCGTGCCATCCAGGAAGCCGACGCCGGAATCACCTACGCCAATCTGAGCACCACGACAGGCATGCTTCTGAACGGTAAGCCGGTACTCACTTTGCCCGTGCAGCTAGAGCAGTTTCTGCTTGCCCGCAGGGTGGAGGAGATGGGGGCCGGACTGCTGTGCCATCCGGAACAGGCGTCAGACGATTTGCAGCAGAAGTTGCAGCGGGTCCTGTTCGATGCCGACATCGGCCAGAACGCGCGGGCGTTTGCGCGGAAATATGCGGCTTTTCCCCAGGCGACTGTGACCGGCAATATCATCCGTCGCATCGAAGAACTGGTCGGGCCTGGCTGAACGGAAGGTTTCCTGGCAATCCACGCCGCCAGGCAATTTTGCCGGGAAGTACATTTTTTTGGCATGGTGTTCGGTGCGTGCTCGTAATGTGAATGGGAGAACAAATGCTGCTGCAGATTCATCAAGTACTTACCCGGGACGAAGTCGAAAACCTGCTGGCAAGGTCCGCAGATGCGGCCTTTGTCGACGGTGCGAATACCGCCGGCCCGCGCGCCAGGCGAGTCAAGAACAATCTGCAAATGCCGCTCGGTCAACAATCCGCGGCGGAGTTGGGACGACTTGTGCTTGGCGCGCTTGGACGAAGCGGCGTATTTCAGAGCGCCGCGTTGCCGAGGCGGATTTCACCGCCATTGTTCAACCGCTACAGCGAAGGCATGCAGTATGGCAACCATATTGACAACGCCATCATGGGGCAACCCGATACCTTGCGCGCCGATGTGTCCGGTACGTTGTTTCTGAGTGAGCCGGCGAGCTATGACGGCGGTGAACTGGTCATCGAGGACAGCTATGGATTTCACAGCGTCAAGCTGCAGGCGGGGAACCTCATACTTTATCCATCGTCCAGTCTGCATCGGGTCGAACCGGTGACGCGCGGTGTGCGCAACGCCGTGGTGTTCTGGGTTCAAAGTGCCGTGCGCGACGCCGCCAAGCGCCACCTGCTGTTTGATATGGACTTGTCGATACAACGGCTCAATGCCACGGTACCGGACAATCCGGCGATCGGCAATCTCACTGCCTGCTATAGCAATCTGCTGCGCATGTGGGCGGATGTCTGATCAGGCTATTGCTTTGATGTCGATCAGAATGGGTTAATACATTTGATTACAAATATCACGAAAATATTCGTTAAAAAAAGAATAAATATCAGTAATGAGTATATTTAATTGGCTGTTCTGCTGCTGTTGTTCAGGCTTTTCGTGACTTCAGGTAGTGGAGCGGTCCACCGCGAAAAGGCGCGAAACCCGTGCCGAAGATGAGGCCGGCGTCGGCAAGGTCCGCATCGGCGACGATGCCATCGGCCACCACCGCCTGCGCTTCCTTGAGATAGGGGGCGATCAGGCGCTCGCCGAGTTCGGCACTGAAGGGGGGCGCCGGTTTCTTCTGTGCCTTGCCGTTTTTCCAGGAGTAGAAACCCTGCCCGGTTTTCTTGCCCAGTTGTCCGGCATTGAACAATTGCTGCAGCCGCTGCGGTGGCGCGGCATCGTGGGCCAATTCACGGCCCACCGCCATGCAGATATCCAGTCCGACCACATCGGCCAGTTCGATCGGCCCCATCGGCATGCCGAACGCTTCCATGGCTGCATCCAGCGCTTCCGGCGCGATACCTTCATCGACCATTCTGAACGCCTGCTGGATATAGGGTCCCAATACGCGATTGACCAGAAAGCCCGGTGAATCCTTGACGTGCAGCGGCAGCTTGTCGATCTGGCGCACGAAGGCGGCCGCCTTGTCGGCGATGCCGGTGTCGGTGCGTGAACCAGACACCACTTCAACCAGCTGCATCTGCGCCACCGGGTTGAAGAAATGGATGCCGACCAGGCGTGCCGGGTTGGCGAAGTTTGCAGCAATGTCGGCCAGCTTCAAGCTGGAGGTGTTGCTGGCGAGTATCGCCTCGGGCCTGGCGATCGCTTCGAGTCTCGCGAACAACGCGCGTTTGGCCTCGAGGTTTTCGAATATGGCCTCGATGATGACGTCGGCGTGGCGCGCGCCGTCGCCGGTGATATCCGGAATCAGGCGGTCGAAGGCGTCGCGAATGCGCATCGGTTCGCGCAGGCGGCGCTTGAAGAGTTGCGCGGCGCGACCCATGGCGGGTTCGAGGCGCTCGGCATTCTGGTCCTGTAGCGTGACGCGCATGCCGCGCGCGGCGCACCAGGCGGCGATGTCACCGCCCATGACGCCAGCCCCGACAACGTGCACGTGCTGCGCCTTGAAATCCGATGCCTTGCCCAGCGCCTTCATGCGTTCCTGCAGAAAGAATATGCGAATGAGATTGCCCGCCACTGATCGTTCAATGCTCGGTGTGGCCAGCAGATGGGCGATGGATGCAGAGTCGCCATCCGGTATGGAAAAAGGATTGCCGTCGTACTTCGACCAGGCGCGCAGGATGGCGTAGGGAGCGGGGTAGTGCTCGCGGCGAGCGCGCTTGGCGACCTGCTTCTCGGCCTGCGCGGCAATGAAGCCGCGCGCGAACGGCGCGTTCATTACTCGCCACAGCAGTGGCAATTGGCGTGGCGGCGGCGCCTGCAGTGCCAGCATGCGCGCGGTATTCATCATGATGCGCGGCGGCACGGCCTGGTCAACGAGGCCCATGCGTCTGGCACGGCGCGCATCCACGGCACGGCCGGTCAGCATCATGTCCAGGGCTTGTGGCGGCGACACATAGCGTGACAGTCGCATGACGCCGCCCATGAGCGGCCAGATGCCCAGCATGACTTCGGGCAGCGCGAGGCGTGTTCCCGGCTGGTCGACGGCGATGCGATAGCGGCAGGCCAGGGCCATTTCCAGCCCGCCACCCATGCAAAAGCCGTTGATCAACGCGACGGTGGGAAAGGCCAGCGCCGCCAGTTTGTTGAACGGATCCCAGCCGCCGCGGATCATGCGCTTGGCATCATCGCCGGTCTTGATGTCGAGAAACTCCTCGATGTCGGCACCGGCGATAAACCCCGAGTCCTTGCCCGAGCGAATGATCAATGCGCGCGGATTGAGCGCAGCAATCTCGTCCAGCGCCCGGTCGAATTCGGCCAGCACTTCACTTGACAACGTATTGGTCGAACTACCGGCTCGGTCGATGATCAGCCAGGCGAGGTTGTCAGCGTCCTGTTCGATGCGCCAGTGTTTGTAATTAGTCATCACAAGGCCTCCACCAGCATCGCCCCGCCCAGTCCGCCGCCGATGCAGATCGCGGCCATGCCGCGTTTTCCCGCTTTTCCGTTGCCCATTCGTTTCAGCACATGCAGCAGATGCAACACGATGCGCGTGCCGGATGCGCCCACGGGATGGCCGAGCGCGATGGCGCCGCCATCGATGTTGAGCTTTTCCATGTCGAGTTCGCCCATGGCGCCGTCCAGGCCCAGCATGTCGCGGCAGTACTGTTCGCTCTTCCAGGCCTCCACGCAGCCCAGTACTTGCGCGGCGAAGGCTTCGTTGATTTCCCAGGCATCCAGATCATCCAGACCGAGGTTGTGGCGCTTGAGGATGGGCGTGGCGGCATGTACCGGGCCGAGGCCCATTTCGGCGGGATCAAGGCCGGCCCATTGCGTATCGATGATGCGACCGATGGGTTTCAGGTCATGCCGCTTGACCGCAGCCTCGTCGGCCAGCACCATCCACGCCGCTCCGTCGGTGATCTGCGAAGAATTGCCTGCAGTCACATTGCCGAACTTGCGATCGAAGAACGGGCGCAGCTTGGCGAGATTGGCGGCGGTTGAGTCTTCGCGCACGCCGTCATCGTTCCGGTAAAGCGAGCCAGCACTGCTGTAAATCGGGACGATTTCGGCGGCGAGGCCGTCATGGGCGTCGTTCAGCCAGCCGTTCTTTTGCGACTGCACGACGCGCTGATGGCTGCGCGCTGCGTATTCATCCATCTGTTGTCGCGTGATGCCAAAGCGATAGGCGACGTTCTCGGCTGTCTGTCCCATCAGGAGCCCGCACACCGGATCGGTGAGGCCGCGCATGATGCCAATGACGGGGGAAAGCAATGACTTGAAAGGCAGTCTGGTGAACAGGGCGGCACGCTGGCCAAGCGTGCGAGCCGCCGCCATGTCGGAGAACCACGTCACCATGGCGTCGTCATAAAGCAGTGGAGCGCGTGACAAAGCATCGACGCCACCGGCCAGCACCAGGCTGGCGCGCTCGGACAGCATGTTGGCAATGGCCGAATCCATGGATTGCATGCCTGAGGCGCAATTGCGCATTACCGTCCAGCCGGGCACCGCAAGGCCGCAACCCATGCGCAGCGCCGCGACGCGGCCGATGTTGACCTCGTCCACTGAAGGCGCAGCGCAGCCGAGGATGACCTCATCCAGTTCGCTGGCGGCGAATGGCTGGCGAGCCAGCAACACCTTGCCCGCGGCGGTGGCAAGGTCACTCGCCGAGAACGGCCCGGGGCGGTTGCGGGATTTCAGGAATGGCGTTCTGGCGCCGTCGATGATGTAGATGGGTTTGCGCATGCCGAATCTCCTACGCTGCTTCTCGCCGTCTGGCAACCGCTTCAACCGCCTGCGACGCTCCCAGATCCTGCGGAAAATGATCGACGCGCACAACCTCGTCGCGCAGAGTCCGGGCGTGCTGCAATTGCGCGAGTTCGTCGGCGCTGATGACGCCGGCGACCTGGGCAGCGGCAGCCAGCGCGGATTCGCCGCTCGTCCCCGTATTGAGGGCGCCGGATTTTTGTGCCGCGCGTATTTTGGCTTCGATGGCGTCGGCATTGACCGTCGCCAGCAGCGCCGCTTCGAGCGTGGCGACAGGCTCGTGTTCGGATGTTGGCAGGTACATGCCGGCGGTGAGGCGATCGCGCTGCGCCGACGGTTCGATCAGGAGGCGCGTGATGGTGTGGCCGAGTTGGTCAGAGGGTGGCTGGAAATGCATGCCCAGCGGGAAAATCACGCGGCGCAGACACCAGCCGAACAGCGCGCTCGGGTAATTGGCGAGCACGCCATCGAAGGCCGTCTGGATGCGGTGCAGCGCATCCTGCAGTGCCCATTCGACAAGGGGCAGGTCTTCGTGATGACGCCCGTCATCCTCAAAGCGCTTCAACACGCAGGAAGCCAGGTACAGATAGGCCAGCATATCCCCCAGGCGCGCCGAAATTTTTTCGCGGCGTTTCAGCGAACCGCCCAGCACCAGCATGGACACATCAGACAGGAAGGCGAATCCCGCGGACAGGCGTGTCAGGTGCTGGTAGTAACGGCGCAGTTCGGGCGCGGCAGTCGATGGCACCGAAGCCCATAGCGCTCCGGTGAGGCCCATCACCCAGGCGCGCGCCTTGTTGGCCAGCGCGAAGCGCACATGCCCAAATAACGCAGCGTCAAACGTGCGTGAGGCGCGCGCAGGGTCGTCATCCTGGGTTGCCTGCATTTCGGTGAGCACGTAGGGGTGGCAGCGGATCGCACCCTGGCCAAAAATGATCAGGCTGCGCGTGAGGATGTTGGCGCCTTCAACCGTGATGGCCACGGGCAGTTGCTGATAGGCACGGCCCATGAAATTGTTGGGTCCCAGGCAGATGCCTTTGCCGCCCAGAACATCCATGGCGTCGTTGACCACGGCGCGTCCGCGCTCGGTGAGGTGGTACTTCACGATGGCCGATACTACCGAGGGCTTCTCTCCCAGGTCGACTGCGCCGGCGGTCATCTTGCGTGCCGCATCCATGAGGTACAGGTTGCCGCCGATGCGCGCCAGCGCTTCCTCCACGCCTTCGAATTTGCCGATGGAAGTCTTGAACTGGCTGCGCACGCGCGCATAGGCGCCGACCGTGCGCGCCGCCAGTTTGGTATAGCCCACTGCCGATGAAGGCAGTGAAATCGAGCGGCCGGCCGCCAGGCATTCCATCAGCATGCGCCAGCCCTGGCCCGCCATTTTCGGCCCGCCGATGATCCAGTCGAGCGGCATGAACACGTCGGTGCCCCAGTTCGGTCCGTTCTGGAACACCGCGTTCAGCGGGTTGTGGCGGGTGCCGATGCTGACGCCGGGGGTCCGCGTCGGCACCAGCGCGCAGGTGATGCCGATGTCTTCCCGTCCGCCGAATGGCTCGCCAAGCAGATGCTCCGGATCGCGCAGGCGGAAAGCCAGGCCAAGCAGCGAAGCAATGGGGCCCAGTGTGATGTAGCGCTTTTCCCAGGTGACGCGCATGCCCAGCACTTCGCGCCCCTCCCACATTCCCCGACAGACAATGCCCACGTCAGGAATGGCCGCCGCATCGGAGCCGGCATTGGGGTTGGTCAAGCCGAAGCAGGGGATTTCCAGGCCTTTGGCCAGGCGTGGCAGATAGTGGTTTTTCTGCTCGTCGGTGCCGTAATGCAGCAGCAGTTCGGCCGGCCCCAGCGAGTTGGGCACCATGACCGATACGCAGGCGGCGCTGCAGCGCGTCGCCAGCTTGGTGATGACCTGCGAATGCATGTACGCGGAGAACTGCTTGCCGCCGTACTGCTTCGGAATGATCATGCCAAGAAAACCCTTGTCCTTGATGAATTGCCACACCGGCGGTGGCAGGTCATGGTAGACGTGCGTACTTTCCCAATCGTTGGCTATTCGGCACAGTTCTTCGGTCTCGTTATCGAGGAAAGACTGTTCTTCCTGCGAAAGTGTCGGCACGGGAAAGGCCAGCAGGCGATCCCAGTCGGGCTTGCCGGAGAACAGTTCGCCGTCCCACCAGACCGTACCGGCATCAATCGCTTCGCGTTCGGTCTGTGACATGGCGGGCAGAATCCGCCGGTACCAGGCCAGCAGCGGATTGCTCACGATTGCACGACGCAGTGGTGCGGCGCTCAAAACCAGGCAGATGATTGCTGCAACGATATCGATCGCCAGCATGAAAGCGGAAAAGCCTGACGCAGAGGTGAGGGCGTACAGAACGGCAGCCGCGGCGAGCGACCACATCCAGCCGGCAGCGCGCATGAAGGCGAGCGCGGTCGCTGCAACGAGTGAAGCAATCAGCAATGTCATCATGACTGGACTTTCTACGCTTATTGATCTGGCCAGTTGCGATTGCCAGACTTTATACTCTTTTTTTTCGTGGTGTTCAGGCACCTCCAGTCTGCAATTTGCTGGCCTGCATTTGCGGGTAACATCGCGCCATGGCCCACGATCATCGTTCCCGCGCTGCACCCGCTCCCACATCCTCGAAATCCCCCCCGCGCAATTACCGCAATGAATGGCGCGCGACGCTTTCCCTGATTCCCTATCTTTGGGAATTCCGCGGACGCGTGCTGATCGCGCTGGTGTTGCTGGTCGCCGCCAAGCTCGCCAATGTGAGTGTGCCGCTGATATTGAAGGACGTCATCGACGCGCTGGACAGCAATACCGCCATGCTGGCCATGCCGCTGGCCCTGCTGGTGGCCTATGGCGCACTGCGCTTCTCGACCACGCTGTTTGCCGAATTGCGCGACGTGGTGTTCGTTCGCGTGACGCAGCGGGCAGTGCGGCGCATCGCCTTGTCGGTATTCCGGCACCTGCACAGCCTGAGCCTGCGTTTTCACCTGGATCGGCAGACCGGTGGCATGTCGCGCGACATCGAGCGCGGCACGCGCGGCATCTCGACGCTCTTGTCCTACATGCTGTTCTCCATCATCCCGGTGATCCTGGAGTTCTCGCTGGTGGCGGCCATCCTGATCAAGCGTTTTGACTGGCGCTTCCCGGCGGTGACCTTCACCGCCGTAACGCTCTACATTCTCTTTACCATCGGCATCACCGAATGGCGAACCGACCATCGCCGCCGTGCCAATGAGCTGGATTCGCGTGCCAATACGCGGGCCGTGGACAGCCTGCTCAATTACGAGACGGTGAAGTATTTCAACAACGAGGATTTTGAAGCAAGGCGCTATGACGAGAGCCTGCAGCGTTACGAGGCGGCGGCGGTGCGCTCGGAAATGTCGCTGGGTCTGCTCAATATCGGCCAGAGCCTGATTATTGCCGCTGCGGTCACGGTGCTGATGATACTGGCGGCGCAGGGAGTCGCAGCCAAGACGCTGACGCTGGGTGATCTGGTGCTGGTCAATGGACTGCTGATCCAGCTTTACATTCCGCTCAATTTTCTCGGCATGGTCTACCGCGAAATCAAGCAGTCACTGGTCGATATCGATCGCATGTTCCGTCTGATGCGGGAGAACCGCGAAATTGAGGACAGCCCGAACGCGCAGCCGCTGCGACCCGGCCCCAAGACGGTGGCTTTCGAGCATGTCAGCTTCAGCTACGATGTCAAACGCCAGATCCTGTTCGACCTGTCTTTCGAGATGCCGGCGGGCAGCAAGATTGCGGTGGTTGGTCATTCCGGCTCTGGCAAGTCGACGTTGGCGCGCCTGCTGTACCGTTTCTACGACGTGTCCAATGCAGGCGGAGGGCGCATCACCATTGATGGGGTCGATCTGCGTGAATTGCAGCAGCAGTCATTGCGTGCAGCCATTGGCATTGTTCCCCAGGACACGGTGCTGTTCAACGATACGATCTATTACAACATCCTCTACGGCCGACCGGATGCCACCCGTGAGGAGGTGTACGAGGCCGCTCGCGCAGCGCATATCCACGAATTCATTGATTCGCTGCCGGACAAGTACGAAGCGCCTGTCGGCGAGCGCGGCCTGAAACTCTCCGGCGGCGAAAAGCAGCGCGTGGCCATTGCCCGTGCCATCCTGAAGAATCCGTCCATTCTGATTTTCGACGAAGCCACTTCGGCGCTGGATTCAGAGACTGAACAGGGTATCCAGGCTGAACTCGAGCGAATAGCGAGGGGACGCACAACGCTGGTGATTGCCCATCGGCTGTCCACGATCATGGACGCCGACCAGATTCTGGTGCTGGATGCCGGACGCATTGTCGAGCGCGGCACGCATCGCCAGTTGCTGGCGGCCCCCGGGGCGTATGCGCAGATGTGGGCCTTGCAACAGCAGGAGCAGGCCGAAGCTGGGGCGGTCCCGACCTCTGCACCACTGGCTGCAGCGTAATTGCTGGCTGGGCAAACTGCGCCAGGGGAATGCAGGCAGATCGTAAAGATAATGGTGTAAGTCATTAATTTTCTTGCAAGAGTGGTTTTTTTTGCCTTACACTTCAACCTCCGCCTCAGGAAGTGATGACCGTGACCCAACTGTATTCGCGTGATGACAAGTCAGTGCTGTGGCAGGCGTTTGCCCTGATGTCCGTATTGCTCATTGTCGCGGCGTTGCTGCTGCCCCGTACCGCACATGCCGCGGGTGCCCCCTTGAATCTGGGTTCGTCTTCAGTGCTGGTGCTCGACAATGAGAGCGGTCAGATCCTGTATGGCAAGAATTCCGGCAATATCGTTCCGATCGCCTCCATTACCAAGCTGATGACGGCGATGGTTGTGCTGGACGCCAATCTTGACCCGAATGAGCCGTTGACCGTCAGCAATGATGATGTGGACTGGCTGCGGGGATCGCATTCGCGTTTGCAGGTTGGCGTTACCCTGAATCGCGACGAGATGTTGCGACTGGCGTTGATGTCTTCCGAGAACCGCGCCGCCTCCGCGCTTGGACGCTACTATCCCGGCGGTCGCGAAGCATTCGTGCAGGCAATGAATCAGAAGGCGGCCAGCCTTGGACTGCATGGCACCCATTATTCGGACTCCACCGGCCTGTCCAGCACCAATGTGTCGACCGCTGAAGATCTGGGGCAGCTGGTGCGTGCGGCCCACGAATACCCGAAGATTCGCGAATATTCGACCACCAGCAGTTTTACCCAGACTGTCGCAGGACGGCCGATTGCCTTTCACAATACCAATGGGCTGGTCATGAGCCCGGGCTGGGACATCGGTTTATCCAAGACGGGATTCATCAATGAAGCGGGCCGTTGTCTGGTCATGCAGGCCAAGCTGGCGGGGCGCAACGTGGTAATCGTTCTGCTCTCCTCATGGGGAAAGTACACCCGCACTGCGGACGCTGCCCGTATTCGTCACTGGCTGGAAGTGGCTGCCGGTTATGTTTCTCCTACGCGTAAAAGTGTGACCAAGGCGGTGGCAACAAAGGCACGTCCGGCGGCGGTGGCTCGTACCAAATCGGCGCCGGCGGCGCGCGCCAAGACAGCCAGCCGTGTATCCGTGCAATATGGTAACGGGCAACCCTCCTCACTGTAATAACCAGGGCTTCGCCCCGAAGCCCGCGCCATGAAGCGGCAGTCTGAAGAGGCACAGCCACCCGGTCGTTCCGGCAGCGCTTCGCCGCGAGGCATCGTTCGGTTCTATAACTTCCTCGACGACAGGATCAGCTTTCAAGCCGAAGTGAAAGCCGGTCTGTCCGCCATGCGGAAGGTTTTGCCGGCGCAGTGGCGCTTTGATTCCGCTGGCATGCAGGCATTCGACGCGTTGTGCTCCGCTCCCGAGTACTACCTGGCACGAACTGAGCAGGCGTTGCTGAATGACCATCTGACTGAGATGGTCGAACTGGTTGGGCGTGATCCAGGTCTGATCGAGATCGGGCCGCCTGCAGCCATACAAACCGATTTGCTCATTGCGGCCATGCATCCGCACCTGTATCTGCATGTTGGTATTGATGCGGCGGCAGCCGAGGTCGCTGCCATGCGACTCTCGGGGGTTTTCCCGGACCTGCATATCGCCGGCATGCTGGCGGATCCGCTGAACGCACTCGCCTTGCCTGAGTTCACAGGGGTGCCATTGCGCAGGAAAGTGGCATTTCTTTCTGCCGTTGTGACGGGTACCTATACGCCGGATGCCCTGGCCAATGTATTGAGAGGCGTGCGACAGATGGTCGGTGCAGGCGGTGCACTAATTGTGTGCATGGACCTGAAAAAGAGTCGCCAGCGACTTGAGGCGGCCGGCAATGATGCGCAGGGCCTGGCGGCGCAACTCAATCGCAATCTGCTTTGTCGCATCAATACTGAGCTTGACGGTGACTTTCTGCCGGACCGGTTCAGCCATGTGGCGGTACAGAACGAAAAACTCGGTTGCACGGGCTTCTATCTTGAGAGCGAATATGCCCAACTCGCGCACGTGGCAGGGCAGCGGTACAACTTCAGTGCCGGGGAAGTCATGCTGACGGGTATTGCCAGCCAATACGATCTGGGCGAGATTGAAAAAATGGCCATCGATGCCGGATTTGCGTTGCAAAAGTCCTGGAGCGACGCCGGTAGGCTTGTCGGGACCTGTTTCCTGATGGCGGTGTAAGTAATCGGCTTCGATGCTCTTTGCCTGTTTTGGCACGGTTCATGCATTGAAGTAATCGTCGCCAAAAGCGCATAGAATGAATTTGAATGCGTTGGCTCCACTCGTTGTGACATCTTGATGAACCCACATTTTTTGCGAATCGCGCTGTCCCGGGTATCAGCAATCCTGCTGTCCGGTATGGTTTTGTGCGGATGCGTGTCAACTGTGACGGGCGAGCGCACGCCATTTGTTGCGCCCACTGCCATCAGCGATGTGTATTCGAGCGCCAATCTGCAAATGATGCTGGCCACGACATCCAATGCGTCCGGCGAATGCGTCGAAGCCGAATGCGTGCAGCGAAGCGAGTTTGATCAGCGCGTTGCAATGACCGGGGCGCGTCTGTCTGGTGGTGCTTATCAGGCATTCCCCGGGCTTGCCGACCGGGTGACGCAATTCAACTTCATGGTGGTGGACAAAGCCGAGCCGGGGACCGCGTCGACCGCAGCGGGATACATTGTCGTGCTCAGGCCGCTGAGTTCAATCGCCCTCTCGGATGAGGCGCTGACATTCGTGATTGCTCGCGAAATGGGTCATGTCGTCGCGCAACACCACGAGGAAAATACGGCGACCAGCATGATCCTGTCGGTGGTCGCGACGGTGATCGCGCCGATCATCAATATTGCCAAGATTTTTGCAATTGGATACTCCGGCGCGACCAGTGGTGTGGCGACCAGCGCGGTGGCGTCAGCCTCAATGACCGCGGCATCGTTTGTCGGTTCGCGCGTCATCATCGAATCGTACCGCCCCAAGCAACGCGAAGAGGCCGACGATATCGCCATAAAATTGCTGGCCCCGCTGGGTTACGATGTGCAGGCTGTATCCGCCGCGTTTGACAATGTCGATTTGCATACGCCGCAAACCAGCTGGATGCGCGAGTTGCAGTCTTCGCTGGCTCGCTTGTCGGTGGCCGCCGAGCCGCAGGCACTGGCCCGGCCGGCGCGCCTTGCGATTGCAGGGCCGGCGGAGTATTCCGGAAATTAGTGTTTATTCCGTTTTCTTCCCGCGCTGAGTCCTGACGTTTGCTGCAGTGACTTTTCTAGTCACGATTCAGGCGGCGTGGGCATGCAATCGCCAGTGCGTCTATAATTACCGAACCGTGCCGCACGTTGCTCACCCGGTTCGTGAGCAGATCAGATGCGCTCAGCAGCTAAACCAAGCACGCATTCGGGTAGTTCCAATCATTGATAAGGAGATGCAAATGCTTTTACAGGGAAGATCAGCCATCGTCACCGGCGCGGGCCGGGGTATCGGGCGCGATATCGCGCTGTTGCTGGCTAAACAAGGTGCAAAGGTAGTCGTGAACGACCCGGGTTTGGGCCGCAATGGTGAAACCACCAGCGAACGCCCGGCAGACGAAGTCGTCTCCGAAATCAAGAAAGCGGGCGGCACTGCCATCGCCGCGTACGAGGCTGTCGGCAACTACAAGACCGATGGCGAGATGGTCGCGCGCTGCGTCAAGGAGTTCGGCAGCATCGATCTCATGATCAACGTCGCCGGCGTTCTGCGCGAGCGCATGATCTGGAACATGACCGAAGAGGACTTCGACCTGGTCATCAACGTGCACCTGAAGGGCATGTGGAGCATGTCGCACCATGCCATCAAGCACATGCGCGCTGCTGGTTTCGGCCGTATCGTCAATTTCTCGTCCGATGCATTCCTCGGTTCGGTTGGTCAGTGCAATTACTCGGCAGCCAAGGGCGGCATCATCAGCCTGTCGCGTGCAATCGCCAAGGAATCCTACAAGAACGGCATTACCTGCAACGCCATCTGCCCGTCGGCCGACACGCGCATGACGCTGACCGAAGAGGTGAAAGCCAATCGCAAGCGCAAGCTTGCCGCCGGCCTGATGACCCAGGAACAGTACGATCGCCAGAACCAGCCGCGTGGTCCGGAATACATTGCGCCGATGATCGCCTATCTTTGCCTGAACGAGGCTGATTACATCAACGGACAGACCTTCCACGTTGAGAAGGGCCGCATCCACAATTACCACTACGGCACGATCAACAAGAAGCTGTACAAGGACACCGAGGACGGCATGTTCACCGTGGATGAACTGCGGACGAAGGTTCCGGACATGATGGCTGGCGTCGATACGGTTACGCCGGTGGTCAAGTTCACCGAGGCACAGAAATACGTCAGCCAGCGTTAATGGGCTGAGTTCGACCGCGGCAGTTCAAGGGGAGGTCAGCATGACGCTTCCGAGTGGCCGCAGTTGAAATGCAGGATCGAACGGGCCGACAGCAATGGTGATTAACCGGGGCTGTCGGCCTTTTCGCGTTTTGAGGTAGCGTGTGAATATAGAGCAGGTGAATAACATGGAGAACACAATGTTGAAATTTCAGGCGCGCGCCGCGCGCATGCTGGTCGCGCTGGCGTTGACGGGCGTGACTGCGACTGCAGTGGCGCAGGGCGCCGCACAGTATCCGAACAAACCCATACGCGTGATCCTGCCCTATGCGCCGGGCGGCAGCACCACGGGTGTGACGCGGATTTATACGCAGAAACTGACCGAGGTCTGGGGCCATTCGGTCATCGTCGACAACCGCCCCGGTGGCAATACCATCATCGGGTCCGAGGCCATGGCGCGTTCCCCCAATGACGGCTATACCCTGCTGACGGTGACCAACACGCATGTCATCAATCCGCTGCTGATCAAGTCGCTGCCCTACGACACGCTCAAGGATTTCGCGGCGATCTCGACACTGACGCGGAGCGACTACATGATTGGCATCCATCCGTCAGTGCCCGCCAATAATCTGAAGGAATTGATTGCGTTGGCCAAGGCCAAGCCCGGTTCGCTCAATTCGGCCACCGTGGGTTCGGGCACGGTGCAACATCTGGTCCACGAATTGTTCTGCATCACAGCAGGGGTCAGGATTACCCATGTGCCTTACAAGGGAGGCGGTCCGGCGATGACTGACTTGATCGGCGGGCAGGTGCAGATGAGCATCAACAATCTGGTCAATCTGGCACCGCATGTGAAGAGCGGCCGGGTCAGGGCGATTGCCGTATCGGGCGATGTCCGCAACCCGCTTTTGCCGGACATGCCCACCTTTACCGAAGCCGGCATGCCGGGTTTCGTCGCGACCAACTGGTTTGGCATGCTGGCGCCGGCCGGAACGTCGAAGGATATCCTGGAGAAAATTTCCGCCGAGATCCGCAAGGCCCAGGGCACAGCCGAAATCAAGGAACAACTGGCCAAGCAGGGTGTTGATCCGCTCGGCACGACACCAACGCAGTTCGAGGCGCTCATCCGGGCGGATATGGATAAGTACGCCAGGGTGATCAAGTCGGCCAATGTAAAAATCGAGGAGTAAGGATGCGATGCTCCTTGGGATGAGACTCATGCGAACATCAACTGTTAAGAGGCATTGGTGAAACCGGGATTTGCACTTGTTGCAGGCGGCTCCGGATTCATCGGCCGTTGCATCATTGATCACCTGCTATCGACGGGATGGGACGTCATCGCCTTGGCGCGCAAGCCACCGGCAATCACCCGCAATCGCTGGATCAGCATTGATCTGACACGCCTTGAAGACTGCCGAGCCAAACTGGCTGGCATCAGGAATGTCAGCCACCTTTTCTATGCCGCGCGCTTTGATCATCCGGAGGGCATGCCGGAGTCGGTGGAAATCAATGACGCGATGTTGCGCAATCTGGTGACGACCGTTGAGTCGGCGGGGGCACTCCGGCATGTGCATGCGGTCCACGGTTCCAAGTACTACGGTTATCGGGCCGGGGAGATCGTCAATCCGATGCGTGAAGACGCGCCCCGAGGCAACACCGGAAACTATTATTTTGCGCAACAGGATTTTCTGCACGAGCACAGCGCGGGCAAGGACTGGACCTACTCCACATCGCGTCCGCATATCTTTTGTGACGCGGTGATTGATCAGCCGCGTTCGGTGGGTTTGCTTATTGCCGTGTTCGCGGCGATTCAAAAGGAACTGGGCGAGCCATTGGATTTTCCCGGCAATGCGCTGGGTTATCGAGTCCTCAGCCAGTTCACCGATCTGAAGCTGCTGGCCCGGGCCGCCGAATGGATGGCACAGGATTCCCGCTGCGCCAATCAGTCCTTCAATGTGGTCAATGGCGATACGCCGAGCTGGGCTGATTTGTGGCCCGGGTTTGCCGGATTCTTCGGAATGCGGGTGGGCGTGCCCACCGACATCAATCTGGCTGATTACATGGCCGACAAGGGCAAGGTCTGGGATGCCGTTGTCCGCAAGCACGGACTGCGTTCCACACGCCTGGAGGAACTGGTGTTGTGGCCATATGGCGATACGCAGTTCCGGCGACAGCGCGACGCCTATTCAAGCATGGACAAGGCGCGTGCCCTGGGATTTCACGACCGCGTCAATTCCGCGGAGATGTTCGCAAGGCACTTTGATTATTTTCGCGCCGAAAAAATCATCCCCACGTATTGAAAGCCGCGCCTGCAAGGGTGCTGACACCGGCCGCGATCAATCGCGTCGCCGTATCCCCAGCTTGGCGACGCGGCCCCACATTTCCAGTTCGGCGGCGACGAATGCCGCCAGTTCTTCCGGTGTGCCGCCCACGAGTTCGGACTCGGACGTGCCGTTCTTCAGGAACACTTCCCTGACTTTGGGGTCCTTGAGGACGGCCACAGTCTCGGTGTGCAATTTGGCGATGATGTCCTTCGGTGTGCGCGCCGGGGCAAACAGCGCAGGTGATGGTGTGCTCACCAGCCCCGGGTAGCCGGACTCGACCAGCGTGGGGACGCCCGGCGTCAGCACCGAGCGCTTGGGCGCGGTGATGGCCAGTGCCTTGAATTTGCCGGCCTTGATGAGAGGCATTGCGGCGGCAGGTGAAATGAACATGGTATCCACGCGTCCGGTGGTCAGATCCGCGATGGCCTGAGCCGTGGTCTTTTGCGGTATGTCCAGCATGTCGATGCCGGCGGCCTGCTTCAACAATTCTCCGGTCAGATAGGCAATGCCGGCGGTGTTGGCAATCGTCAGTTTACCCGGGCTCTTCTTGGCCATCGCAACAAGATCGGCAACCGTGTTGGCGGCATGATCGCCGCCGACGGTCAGGATGTAGAACACCGTGAACAGCCGGGTGATGGGAGTAAAGTCCTTGACCGGATCGTAGGGCAGGTCCTTGTACAAGGCGACGGCGGCGCCAAACTGGCCGCTGGTTCCCACCAGCAGCGTGTATCCATCCGGTGCGGCGTTGGCGACATAGGTGGTGCCAATGACGCCGTCGGCCCCTTGCCGGTTTTCGACAATAACGGGTTGACCGAGGTTGTCGCCCAGATACTTGGCCACGATGCGGCCGCTGATATCGGTACTTTGTCCGGCGGCATAGGGCATGACGAGGCGGATCGGTTTGGTGGGATAGGCTTGTGCGAATGACAGCCCGCAAACCAATGCGGATCCGGCGGCAATAAGGGTGTGGATAATGCCCGAAAGTTTCATGGCGCTTCCTCCTGTTGAGTTGGTCACTGGTGCTCTACGGCAATCGCAATCCGGCCGGCGGTGGATCGGCCTTGATGCGCATGCCGAGAATCAGATTGGAGCGCGATTTGCCATGCGCATCCAGATTCAGTGAGCGCGATACGCCGCCCTCAAGGGCGCGCTGCATGACGAAATTCAGGCCGCAGATGCCGCGGAATTCGTAGCGGATGATCGGTCCCTTGACCACCTTGTCAAACAGCGTGCGAACGAATTCGACGGTCAGATGCTGGCGCAGCCATTCGTAATTACGCTCGTCGTACGGAATGACGATCACGTTGCTGGTATCGCCCTTGTCACCGGAACGGGCATAGGCGACCTGCCTGAGCAGTATGCCTTCTGCTGCTGCATCCACTGTTGATGTGCTCATAGGATCTCCACACTTTGTTTAATGGCGCTGCGAGGAATGAAACACGTGTACGTGGTCAGTTGCGGCTTGACCGAGCGCCGGTGACCGGCGGTGCCGCTCGGACCGAATATCTGCACATACTCGACGGCGTGCGCGACAGCCGCCGCAATCTTCTTGTCCCGGCTGCGTGCCGTCACGCGCAGATGAACCTCGTAGGCATCCTTCGGCATTGGCGACATGTCGCCGTGAATGCCGTTCACGCCCAGCAGGTCATAGCGAATCTCGTCGATGGTGCCTTTCCTGCGTATCGCCTCGACACGATTCTTGACGATGTCCTGGGCAAGCAGCGCGCGATCCAGCGCGCCCAGTCCGGCGAATGACACCTGCCCTTCGCCGATAAAACCCTCGTCAACGCCGACCAACACCTTGAGCGTGTCCGGTCGCGCCAGTCCGGTGGCGCCGAATGCCGCCACACCGCCATTGACAGCCTGAATCTTCACATCCGTGAAATTCGCGTTCACATCCGGGGTCAGATAGTTTGCCGGATCGTGTATTTCGTAACCCAGTTGCTCCTTGCAGGTTTCCACGGACAGCACACCGTCGGTGTCGGGCAACTTGCCAAGGACCGCGCGCCCGCTGGCGTCGACATCGGCAAACGGCAGGCTGGGTCGATTGAAACTGGGCACCACCAGATAGGGCGGATCGGCAAAGTTGCCGCCGGTCACGTAGCACCCGCATTCGAGCAGATGGCCGACCATGGTGGCGAAACCCATCTGTGCCCAGTTGTCCTGGGACCAGCCGAAATGGTGCACCAACGGGCCCACGAAAAGCGATGGGTCGGCGATGCGGCCGCCGATGACCACCGTTGCGCCCAGGCCGAGCGCTTCCACGATCTTCTCGCAGCCGATGTAGGCATTTGCGGACACCAGGCGCCCGGGCAGTTCCGATAACGGACGACCGGTTTCGGACAGCACCGGGTTGTTGGCATCCACCCAGTCGCGCACGTTATCGCCGGAGATGACGGCGACACGGGTATTTTTCAGACCCTGTTCCTTTGCTTTTTGCGAGAGATAGCGACCCGCCGCGCCCGGGTTTGCCGCGCCCATGTTGCTGACGATTTTGACCTTGCGTTTGTCGGCCATGGGCAGCAGTTCATGCGCGACTTCTTCGAGTCGCAGGTCATAGCCCAGATCGGGATTGTCGACGCGACGCAGTTGCGCCAGCATCAGCGTGCGTTCGGCCAGCGCGTCCATGCACAGGTATTCGACCTGGCCGCGATCGGCCATATCGACGGCGAGTTCGATGAGGTCATCGCCGTAGCCGGAACCGCATCCGATTCGGACTGATTTATTCTGGGCGGTGGACATGGCCGTATCTCCGATGTGAATTTTGCGATTTGAATTTCGACTGGTAAGGGCGAACTATATGTGATTGCGGTAAAACGCGTTCCCGCCATTGGCGGACAGACCGTGGCAGGACTTTGCCTTGACAAGGGACTACGCGCGCCGGATTATGCCATCGCCCCCGTGCAGGACATTGATGGGCAGGAACCCCGGGCGACACCAAACACTAACTGAAGGAGGACAACATGATCAATTTCACCAGTGCTGAGGCAGCGCGGCCGTCGCGCACGGAAGGCACCATCTCCGGTGGCGGTGCGACCTGGAGGACTGAATACGTTCCACCCAAATTCCCGCAACCGGGGGAAGAGTCCTTCCCGGTGCCGCAGGCATTCAGCATCGAACAGAGTCCGGGATCGACGTCGCTGCCGCACTACCATGACGA
This sequence comes from Betaproteobacteria bacterium, assembly GCA_947479645.1. Lineage (GTDB taxonomy): Bacteria > Pseudomonadota > Gammaproteobacteria > Burkholderiales > SG8-39 > CAIYPG01. The sequence continues at coordinate 25,173 of CANKAJ010000073.1, forward strand.
GGACCAGTTCCAGGTCATACCGGCGGGGGCCGGCACGCTCGGTCGTCATGACGTGGGCGGCATCAGCATCCATTACACCAATCGCCAGACCGGCTACGGGCCCATCGTTGCCGGCAAGGATGGGTTGACCTACTTCACGCTGCGCCAGATCGCGACCAAGGGCATCTGGTATCTGGGGGAAGGCAACAAGCCCGAACGCGACGCGGCCAAGCGCCAGGAAACGGCCGGTCCCATTGCGGTGAAGCCTGCGGCTGAACTCAAGAGCCTGAAAGCCGCCGAGACCGAGGAGATCATCAAGCCGCATGCCGACGGCCTTGCCACCTGGCTGGTGCGGGTGCCTGCCAATGTCACCGTCGCCTCGCCGGTGCATCCCGAAGGAACGGGGCGCTACATCATGGTCATCAACGGCACCATGCAGTTGCAGGGGCAGGAACTGACCGCCTTCACGCCGGTGTTCGTTTCCCACGACGAGAAGCATTTCAATCTGACCGCCGGCGCTGGCGGCCTGGAAGTGCTGGTGCTGCAGTATCCGGGCGGGCAACGCGTGCTTGAACGCAAGTGCAAGCCGTTCGCCGCGCAGGGCCCCATGGCAAAACACGGGTCGAAGCAGGTACCGGTCGCGCCGGCCTAACAACGGCGTAATGGAGCAAGGGATGGGTCAAAGAGGGTGGTGTCGGTCGTGGCAGTGTTACATGCCCCGGCGCTGGCGGTGACTGGCGACAGGCGATTGCTCGCATTGCCTGACTTGCCCACGGTCGCCGAGAGCAGCAACGCCCGATGACATCATCGCGCGGCTCCACGGCGATCTGGTGAAAGTGCTGAAGCAGCCCGATGTAGTCAAGCGTCTGGCCGGCGAGGGTGGCGAGATCGCCGCCAACACGCCCGACGAGTTTGCCGC
>CANKAJ010000074.1 GCA_947479645.1 Betaproteobacteria bacterium
ACCGTCTCATAGACTTTGATTCCGCCGTCGACTGCGCATAGTTCGCGCACCTGTACATCGGCGAGATACTTTCGACCTTCGTAGTAACCAATCGTCATCAGCACAAGTCCCGCCAGCAGGAACCAGGCTATGTGCTTCTTATTTACAAGCAATTTTTCCTCTCTGATCCGCTGATATTAATTTCAAAACCTTAATCACCATCGCGTGCGGCTCTGTCCAGCCGCACTACCTCATCCACCTCCAGTCCCTTGGGCACCTGATGCGCGATAAAAAGTATCGTGACATTGCCCTTGAGCTGATTGACCGTTCTGGCAAACTCTTCGGCATTGCGATGATCAAGACCGGATGTGGCCTCGTCGAAGATGAGTATCTTCGGGCGCTTGAGTACTGCGCGCGCAATGGCAATGCGTTGCTTCTCGCCGCCAGACAAGCCGACGCCCCGTTCTCCGACAACCGTGTTATATCCATTCGGGAGCTTTTCAATAAAGTCATGGATCTCGGCGATCTTGCACGCCTGCACAATGTCTGAAAAGCCGGCATGGGGGCTGGCTGCACTCAGGTTCTCATAGAGCGTTCCTGAAAAAAGGCAGGTCTCCTGGAGAACGACCCCGTAGTATTGCCGCAATTCATTCGCGGCAAAGTTCCGGATATCCCGTCCATCAATTGAAATGTGTCCTGCCCCGGGCTGATAAAAACCCAGTAGCAGCTTCGCCAGCGTGCTTTTGCCGGAACCGGATTGCCCTGTAAGCAGTATCAATTTTCCCGGTCTGAGTTGAATGCTCAGATTCTCATAGAGAAAGGGATCCGATTCGGAATAACGAAAGGCCACTTTTTCAAGGTCCACCCTGGCAGGCCCTTCCATGATCCGCGAGGGCACGACTGCGTTGGGTTCCGAAGGGGCATTCATGATGTCACCCAGTCGCTTCAGCGCGAGCGTGGCCTGCTGAAATTCCTGCCACAGCCCGGCCAATCGGAGAATTGGTTGCGACAACCTTCCGGCGAACATCTGGAATGCAACCAGCATGCCAATGGTGAAGCCGTCATTGCGCATGACCAGCAGGGCTCCGGCGCACAGAATGAGCAGTGTCATGGTCTGCTCCAGCACATTGACGACTGCATTAAACGAATTGGAGAGCTGACGAGTCGCAAAGCCCGCATTCAGGTAGGAGGCGAGATAGTCGTCGTAGCGCGCACCGAGATAGGCCTCCATCTGCAATGCCTTGACGGTCTCTACCCCGGAAATATGCTCGGTCAGAAAAGCCTGATTGCGCGCTCCGAACAAGAACTGCTGATTCAGCCTGGAGCGGAGCATCGGTGTCACTGCAGCGCTGGCAATCGCAATCAGGCCCAACATTGCCATCACGATCAGTGATAGTTGCCAGCTGTACCAGAACATCACCCCGATAAATACCAGCAGAAATGGAAAATCGAGCACGAGCGAAATGGCGGCACTGGCCATGAATTCGCGAATCGTCTCCACGCCGTGCAGTCTTGCCACCAGTACACCGGTTGAGCGCTTCTCGAAGTAAGGAATGAACAGCTGCATCAGGTGCCGGAATACCCTGCTCCCAAGCACCGCATCGACGCGATTGCCGGTATGAATGATGAGGTATTGCCGAAGCCAGGTCATGCTGATTGAAAAAAGCATGAACATCACCAGGCCAATGGCAATGGCCACAAGCGTACTTTGCGTCTGGTGAACAATGACTTTATCAAGGATGACCTGTGTAAACAGCGGCGTGGTCAGCCCGATCAACTGTATGGTCAAAGACGCAGCCAGCACATTGCGCCATATGCTTTTGTATTTCAGCAACTCCGCCGCAAACCAGCGAAAGCCGAAGCGGGCATCAACAGGCAGTTCACCATCAGCCACCTCGTTCTCCTTCTGATCAAAAGCAACCAGATAGCAGGTAAGCTCGAAAATCTGCAGGGCGTTCCCCACGGAAATCGCCTGCGGCCGATTGCTCCCATTCTCGAAGTAGAGCAGGCGTTCGCCATCCGAACGAAGAATCAGGGCCAGGCGTGGATGCGCTGCAGAATGTTCCTGTGTTGCGCGGTCCGCGGCCCGGCCAGGACCCTCTTCTAAATCCTGGCGCGAGATTTCACCATCTCCGGAACCCGAGTCGGGCCTCATGATCGTGATGCAAGGTCCGGACAGCTTGTCGAGCATGGGGCGATCCATGACCGCAGCACCCAGCCGAAATCCCAGCGCCCGAGCCGCTTCAACCAAAGTAATTTCGGTATGCGGTGGCGGATACTTCTGAAGTATCAGCTTGGCGTCAAAGGGGACTCGTTTGACGCCACAAAGACTTCCCAATAGCCATAGTATTTGGTCGCTTTCCAGTCGCACAAAGCCTCCCCGAAGGTCTACCTGCGTCTGCCTGCAACATGTGCTGTGGATATTGCGTCGCGCCAACAAGGCCATCCAGCGGATGCCCCTGCGCGACCACGGTGATCATATTCACACCACACAACGAACGTCATGATTTCATGTGAATCACCTGCAACGCACCCGTACTCCAGGGCGCGAGATTCGAGTATTACCCGAAAATCAGGATCGGGCAATACTCGTTGGCTACTCGCGTGCTGCGCTCAGTCCGCCCGCGCCCCCGACTCCCTGACGACCTGACCCCACTTGGGAATCTCTGTTCTCACCAATGCCGCAAACTGCTCCGGCGTGCTGGTGACCGGATCAACGCCGGCCACGACCAGCTTGGCACTGACCTCCGGCGCCCGCACGGCCTCATTGAGCGCGCGATTCAGCGTGTCGACAATCGGCTTGGGTATGCCGGCCGGTCCGATCACACCAAACCACACAACGGCCTCGTATCCGGGTACGGTTTCGGCAATCGGCGGAATGTCGGGCAGCGCCTGGTGACGCTGGGTTGTGGTCACCCCCAGCGGCCGCAGTTTGCCACCGCGCAGCAACTGAATGGCGGACGAGATGCTTGCCGTGGTCACCTGCAATCGTCCTGACATCAGGTCGGTCAGCAAGTCACTGGCGCCCTTGTAGGGCACGTGCGTCACCTTGATGCCCGCCATCATGCTGAACAACACGGCCGACAAATGAACCGTCGTTCCCGGGCTGCTATGACCGATATTCATCTCGCCGGGTTTCGATTTGGCCAGCGCGATCAATTCACCCACGCTGTACACCGGCAAGCCCGGCGTCACCACCAGCACATTGGCACTGTTGCCACACAGTCCGACGAAGCTGAAATCCTTGACCGAGTCGTAAGGCAACTGCGAATAAAGAGTGGCATTGATCGCATGCGCGGATGAAGTGACCAGCAGCGTATATCCGTCAGGCTTGGCAGTCTTGACGACACCGGTCGCAATTACCCCACCCGCACCGGGCCGATTGTCGACCAGCACGCTTTGCTTGAAGCCCTCGGCCATGTGCGGGGCAAACAAACGGGCAATGATGTCGGCCGCGCTGCCTGGGGGAACAATCACCACAAGACGGATCGCACGGCCGGGAAAGCTCTGAGCATGCGCCGGCAACGCAACGACCAGGGACAGCACAAACGCCATTGCTGCAATCAGATTTCGCATGCTTCCTCCGGGGAACGGGCCAGGGCCCAGTTTAACCCGGCGGCAAAAATCAGACACTTCGGCAGGCATTGCCAGGCAAGCCAGGAAATGTGTCGGGTCGGGCGCCGCTAAACGGTGATCACGACCTTCTGGTAAAGCCCGCCAAAGTACGTTTGCTTTTGCATGACGGCGGGCTCGAAGTTCGCCGGAAACCATTCATCGATATCACTGGCCCACAAATCCAGCGCATACGGCTCCAGATGATGCAGCACGGGACGGAACAGATAACGCAACGGGTGCCACCATGACGGCCGGTGGTAATCGACGAGAACCAGCCGCCCACCGGGCTTCAGCACCCGCAATACTTCGGAGATCGTCCTGCGACGCACAGCCTCCGGCTGTTCGTGCAGCAGGAAGAACAGGATTGCCTGATCGTAGCTCGCATCAGCAAGACCGAGATCGGTGGAATCAAATTGATGAAGAGCAACCGGCGCATCCGCGGGCAATTTCGATTTCAGATTTTTCAGCTGGATCGGCAGAACGTCGACGACATCCAGCGTTCCGTCCTGCGTGATACGCCGGCATAACCGGTTAGTGAAGTCCCCATAAACGCAAGCAACCTGCAATGTGCGCCCGGTGAGGGATGCCCCCAGCGAATCAATGGCAGCATCACGAAGGCGCGAAAAATTGCCCCAGAGAATCAGGTTGACAAGCCACTGCCGCTCAAAGAATCGGACAGCATTGGGATGAATGTACGCCCACCAGTACGTCTCCTGCAGATACGCCGGTACTGCTACTGAACGATTCAACACACCCTCCGATTGCACTTGCTGACACTGCATGAAGCTGGCCGCCTGCATCCAAGTTCCTGCATCAAGTTCAACTTCACGCACTCATCCTAAACACGCAAGGCCTATCCGATCTTGACATAGCTCAATCAAGATCGCATTTTTTGCAACTCGTTTCCTGGAGGCCATTTCAGCACGGCCACAAACCGCGTCTGACGCAACGGAGAATATCCTGAAATGAAATCCTGCTTGACCGATCAATTGCCCGCCTTCAATAAAGTCCACCCACCATGCCGCCATCGACCTGGATGCTGGCGCCGGTAATGAACCCTGATTGCACTGAAGCCAGGAATGCCACGACCCCGGTCACCTCTGCCTGGGTGCCAAGCCGCCCCAGCGGCGTCAATTTCTTGCGTTCCGCCAATTGCGCCTCGGAGTAGGCAGCCTGCCCTGCCCGGTGGGATGCGTCGATCAGTGCCGGAGCCACACAATTGACGGTCACACCCGTTGCACCGATTTCGTTCGCCAGATGTTTCAGATAGGCCGTCACGCCCGCCCTGAATACCGTGGACAGACTGTGATTTTCCATGGGTTGCTTGACCGATGCCGACGTAATTGCAATGACGCGCCCCCAGCCCCGCCCCAGCATCAGGGGAACCACGCTCTTGACGATCTGTATCGCGCCCCAGAGTTGCGTTTGATACGCCTCCTGCCAGCGCGCATCTTCCTGCTCATCGAGTATGGCGCGGATGGGATTGGGCGAGCGCCCGGTATTGAGGACGAGTATGTCCGGACCGCCAAATTCCTTTTTCAATATCGCAGCCAGGCGACTGACATCATCCGCCACCCGCATATCGCCAGACACGGCCAGGACGCGTACATGATGTTTTTGTTCAATTTCACGCGCCACGATCTCCAGCTTGTCGGCGGAACGGGCAAACAGTACCAGATTGACCCCTTCTGCGGCCAACGCATGGGCGATATTCCTGCCCATGCCAGCGCTTGACGCCGTAATGAGGGCAACTTTTCCAGAAATGCCGAGATCCATGCAATACCCCCAGCCTTGCAAAGGCCATTATCGGTAACTTATCGGGTCAAGTGTAACTTATGCATGCGAATTTCCACACTGCAGCCACTTCCCCGGTAGACTACGGCCCCGTCGCCGGAACCGGAAGACTAATTGGAGATTCATAGATGAAAATTCGCTGCCTAGTGAACCACACTTTTCAGGCCATCGGCATGCTGGCCGCACTGGCGTTGGCCGGCGCGGCGACATCCGCCCTTGGCCAGTCCTATCCGACGCGCAGCGTGCGCATCGTGATCCCTTTCGAACCCGGTGGTGGCAGTGACCTGCATGCCCGCGCGCTGGCAGGTGAACTGGGCAAACTCTGGAAACTCCCGCTGGTGCCGGAAAACATGGGCGGCGCTGGCGGCGGTGTCGCCGCCAGCGCGGTTGCCCGGTCCAAGCCGGATGGGTACACGATATTCTTCGCAACCCATCCGATTCTGGCAATCAATCCCGCTCTGTATGAAACACTCAACTACAACCCGGAAACCGACTTCATCCCGGTGGTGAAATTGGGAGAAACAGCGCTGATGGCACTGGTCAATGCAACCTCCGGTATCAACACAATCCCGGAATTGATCAAACAGGCCAAAGACAAACCCGGCACCATCAACTTCGGTTCGGGCGGAATGGGCACCACCCAGCACCTGAGTGCCGAATTGTTCAAGGCGCTGGCCAATATCGACATCGTGCACATTCCGTTCAAAGGCGGCGCCCCCGCCAACACGGCGATGATTGCCGGCCAGATCCAGTTGCAATTCGACTCATTCTTCCCGGGAATGATCCTGTCGCGTGCTGGCAAGATTCGTGGCATCGCCGTCACCGGCAAGACTCGCCAGGCGCAGTTGCCGGATATGCCGACCGTCGCTGAGACCCTGAAGGGATACGAATCCGTGCTGGGCTACGGCATTCTGGTTCCAGCCGGCACGCCGGCAGGCATCGTCACCACGCTGAACCGCGACATCAATAAAGTGCTGGCTGACCCCGCCTACAAGAAAGAAATGACCGATCGCGGCATCAACCTGGATGGCGGCACACCCGAGGATCTCAAGGTCTGGCTGGCGGGCGAACGCAAGAAATGGGGGGAACTGATCAAGCGCATGGGGATCAAGGCAGGCTGATCGCAACACCCCTGCCGGCCCTGACTGGCGGAGTACCGCCAGTCAGTACACCCGATTATTCTCTTCGCGCAACAAGCCGGCCGCGATGGCCTGCGCCATCGAGCCCAGTTCCTGGGCCATCAGCGGCAACAGATCGTCAAAGGTGGCGATACCTTCGACGTTTCCGCTGCTGTCCACAACCAGCAGTCGGCGCACCCCTCGGTCGCGCATCAGCTGAAGCGCCTCGTAGATTTCCGTGGCCCCCGGAGCAATGACCAGGTGAGTGGACATGACATCTTCAATCGAAGTCACGGTTTTCTGGTCAGCAAAAGCAACCGCCTTGATGACAATGTCGCGATCGGTAACGATTCCGATTGGGCGACGCGGCACGCCTTCATTCATCACCAGCACGCTGCCGACGTGTTTTTCGCGCATCAACTTGGCCACTTCGATCACCGTGGCCGATTTGGGAGCAATGACAATCTGGTGGCTGCACACCTCCAAAAGGTTCATGCATTCGCCCCTTCAATTTAAAGTCAGCCCAGTATAGGCTCGAAGTGCCAACAAATCAGCCCTGACGCAACTTCCCTGCAAAGTCGATCGATTCAGTCTTCCACGATGCGAGAACCGAGGCCTTCCAGTCCATAGAAGGAAAACACCTGGTCCACCCGCTTGGGATCGGGCTTGTCGTGAAAATAGCCCCGCCGGCTTGGGCCCATGCCGGAGAAGTTCTTCAGGTCGATCATGGTCTCGGCCATCTTGAAACACAAGCTGATACCGTCGATGACTGTTGCGCCCGCAATGTAGTTGATTCCCTCCAGCGCCAGCAGAAGATTCAGCGGCATCTCCCCCGGCACGATGACATCGGCGCCACACTCTTCCACCAACTTCTTGCCATGGGCGATGATGGTGTCGCACACCGCCTTTCTGCGATCGGGGTTGGCCAGCGCATCGGCCACTTCACGGAATGTAACGCCTGCGCCCATGATGCCGGCAAAACGCTCCGACACGCCCCAGTCGTGCATGCGCTCCGGCCAGAAATCGCGCCGCTCCGTCGTAAAAAACAACATGCCCACCTTGCGGCCATACAGTCCGGACACATGGAACGCCGCCTCGCCATAAGCAACCACCGGGATTTCCACCAGCGTGCGAATCTCGGCAATCATCGGCGAGGGGATATTGGCCATCACCATGGCATCAAAGCCCTGGCGTTCGGCCTCGCGCGCAGCCGCCACCCATTGCAATCCGTGCATCCAGTAAAGAAAACGATACTTGAGGTCGGTGCCGGGATAGTCGGTGGGATAGGTCCCGGGAATCTGCCCGTGCAGCACCACCTCGGTGTCGGGCCTGACCACCGCAGCGATGCGCTTGCGCAATTCTTCACGATACTCCGGAAGATCCTGCAGAACGGTGAAGCTTTGATGCCAGATGCGCAAACCCATGTTGCCCCCTGTGAAATGGCGTTTCTAACAGGCTGTTGAAAAACGATTCCCGGATGGAAAATCTGTCAATTATTGCTTCTCGCTTCAGAGGGAAGCATTTTTCAACTGCCCCTGATTTTGGGGGATCAAGGGGGACCGTGCCCCCCTTTTTCAACACCCTGCTAGAGCACGAGGCGATAAACGCGCGCCGCCACATCGCTGTACATCAGCGCTTTCTCAGCGGCCGAACATCCGCTGGTCACGCGCTTGAGGGCATTCCACAGCACATCGTAGCCGCAGGTGGCCTTGTCCACGGGGTAGTTGCTTTCCATCATGCAGCGATCGGCGCCAAAGGCTTCGATGCAGGTCTCGATGTAGGGACGCCACGCTTCAGCCAGCACCTCGGAGGACACCGGCATCTCGCGCAAATGAAAATCCCAGCCGCAGCGCGGCATGCCCAGTCCGCCCACCTTGACCGTGATGTTGGGCAATTTGGACAGATCGCGAATGGAGGTACTCCACAACTTGAATATCTCGTCACGCTTGCCGGCATATTGCGCAATGCCCAATATGCCACCGACGTGGTTCAGCACGATGCGCGTCTGCGGGAACGCGCGCGCCAGATCCAGCAGTTCGGGTAACTGCGGATGGAATAGCCAGGCGTCGAATGCCAGTCCCAGCGGATCAAGATGGCCGAAGCCCTTGCGATAGTCGGCATTGAGCGCCAGATGGCGCACCTGCCCTGGGACAAGCTTCGCCTGGTGCTCGTCCCATGCCAGGTTGTGGCGTATGCCGCGCAAGCGTCCATTCCCGGCCGCGATCAGCGCTTCGAGCACGGGCCGCACCCGATCGCCCAGCGTGAGGTCGGCGTACCCGATGATGCCGGCGCATAATCTGGCCTTGCCGAATTGACCGCTCGCGGCCATGGCGGCGATCCCGTTGACGAATTCCACCTCTCCAACCGGCTTCATCCCGGTCGGTCCATCGGCGCGATACATGTTCTCGCCCGTCTGGACGAACAGCGTGGCGATGATGTTGTGTCCGGTGGCGACGTCCTCTGCCAACTCGTCGATGAGGTAGCGGCCGCGCTTGTCGTTCCACACATGATGGTGCGGATCAATGATGGGCAAATCAGGCTCAAGCGCCGCTTCTCTCTGGAGCTTTGTCCAGAGACCAAGTTCGGCAAGCGGGCGTGGGGCAGTGCGCAAAGTCTGTTGGGTCATCGTTGCAATCCTGTATCGAGTCATTCAGAGTGCGGCACAGGTTAAGTGAGCCCGGACTGAAGGTCAATCATGCAGAACATTTACAGCACTTTGCAGTTCTGTCATTCTCTGGCGCGATTGCAAATTCCAGAAGACGCCTGGCCCGCTTGGCCACAAGATAACTATTGCCCAATTCATTTGGGCCAACGGAGCACCGCATGTCCGCTATCCCGACCCAATCCACTAATGCAAAACCTGCTGACCAGGAAAGTACCTGGCGCGCGCCGACCACTGCGGGTCCGGCCGTGCTGCGCAAGATCCTGTCGCTGGATGATTTCGAGGCGCCCGCACGGCGCTATATTCCGCGCCCCATATTCGGCTACGTGATCAGCGGTGCCGATACCAATGCATCGATTCGCGCCAATCGCGCCGCCTTCGATGACGTGGCGTTTTTGCCGCAGGTACTGGCTGGCACCGCGCAACGCACCCAGAAGACCACGCTGTTCGGCCGCAGCTATGATTCGCCCTTCGGTTTCTCGCCCATGGGGGGCACCAGCCTCGCCGCCTATCAGGGAGACCTTGTGCTTGCCCGTGCGGCGGCACAGGCCAACATCCCCATGATACTGAGTGGCGCCGCACTGACCACGCTGGAATCAGTGCGTGCAGTGGGTCCTACCGCCTGGTTTCAGGCCTACCTGCCGGGCGATGATGCCGCGATTGAAAAACTGCTGGAACGCGTGAGTCGCGCCGGCTACGACACGCTGGTCGTCACCGTCGATGTGCCCGTGGCATCCAACCTGGAATTCGGAATACGCAGCGGATTTCGCAAACCGTTCCAGCCCAGCCTGCGCCTGGCCTGGGACGGCATCACGCGACCGCGCTGGCTGTTTGGCATGTTCTTCAGGACGCTGCTGCTGCACGGCATGCCGCACGTGGAGAACATGACCTCGCCGCGATCACCGATGATCTCGCTTGGCGGCGCGCGCGAACGCGGGCAACTCGACCGGCTGTCTTGGCCGCATCTGCAACTGGTGCGCCGATTGTGGAAAGGCACGCTCGTGGTGAAAGGCGTCCTGAACAAGGCCGATGCACGACGCATGCGCGATTGCGGCGTGGACGGCATCATCGTTTCGAATCACGGCGGGCGTCAGTTGGATGGCTCGATTTCGCCGTTGCGCGTGCTGCCCGGCATCGTCGCCGAAGCGGGCGACATGACCGTCATGCTGGACAGCACCGTACGGCGCGGCACCGATGTGCTGAAGGCACTGGGACTGGGAGCGAAATTCGTGTTCATGGGCCGGCCCATACTTTACGCCGCTGCCGTCGCCGGCCAGCCTGGCGTTGATCACGCCGTCAAACTCATGCGCGATGAGATCCATCGCGACATGGCGCTGCTCGGCATCAATACACTGGCGGAGATGACGCGCGAGCGGTTGGTGGACGCACGCCGATTCGATGGCGCTTTCCTCTAACAGAGGTATTGAAAAAAGGGGGACACAGTCCCCCTTGGCCCCCAAAATCAGGGGCAGTTGAAAAACGCTTCCCTCTGAAGCGAGAAGCAATAATTGATGGAATTTCCATCCGGGAATCGTTTTTTCAACAGCCTGCCAACATCCTGAGCGTCATTTCAATCCGGCGTGACGTTGCCCTTCTTGAACAGATCAGCCAGGGTCGTCATTTCCTTGCGCACGAAGGCACCGTAATCCGCAGGCGAACTGCCGACGATAATGGCGCCAAGGTCATTGATGCGCTTGGCGACATCCGGCCTCTTGAGCGCAGCCAACGCATTGCGCTGAAGCACTGCAATGGCTTCAGTCGGCGTTTTGGCCGGCACCATCAGGCCCAATGAATTGGAGAAATCAATTCCCGGCACGCCCAGTTCGGCCAGTGTCTGCAGGTCAGGCAGCAGGGGCAGGCGCTGCACGCTGGTCAATGCCAGTGCGCGTGCCGTTCCCTGCTTGATGTGCGGCAGGGCCGTCAGCACCGGTGCAAAATAGGATTGCACTTCACCGGCCACAACCGCCTGCAATGCCGGCCCGCCGCCCTTGTAAGGCACATGCACAATGTCAACGTCGACCACGCGCCGGAAAATCTCAGCCGGGATGAACGCCGAAGTACCCGAACCGGGCGACGAGTAGTTGATGCTGCCCGGCTTTGATTTTGCCAACTTGATGAATTCGGCAACCGTCTTGACCGGCATGGACGGGTGAACGATCAGCACATGCGGCGTCAGCGCCAGCTGGGTCACCGGTGCGAAATCCTTGCCCAGGTCATAAGCCAGGTTCTTGTACAGACTGGCGTTGGCCGACAGCGTGGTACTCACCGCCAGCATGGTGTAGCCGTCTGCGGAGGACCTTGCGACAAATTCCGCGCCCAGATTGCTCGACGCACCGGCGCGGTTATCAACAATGACCTGCTGACCGATTGCCTCGGTCATGCCACCGGCAACAATGCGCCCCATGATGTCACCACCCGAACCCGGGCTGTCGGGGACGACATAGCGCACGATCTTGCTCGGGAACGGCTGTGCAAAGCTCACGCCTGCCAAAGCACCGGTCAGACATACCGCTGAGAACAATCTGAAATGCCAACTCGAATTCAACATGCCTGCGATCTCCTTGCCATTCATCTTATTGATACTGCGAATTGGGCATGGCGGCAGAACCACTCATGCGCGAGGCCCGCAAACGGGCGCTGGCCGGATTCTGCCATATTGGCATGGCTTAGACTTGGCACTACCCTTATGGCAAAATTTCCAAAGCCACAACAACACTGAAAGATGCCAATTGAAGTCCACCAATGCCCGCCCCATACGTCGCGTAGTCACCGGCAACGATGCACGTGGCCGTTCCATGGTCTTGAGCGACGGTCCTGCTCCCAACGACCATCAGAATCTCGGCATCAGCCGCTACTTCACCGATATCTGGGTATGGAACGAGAGTCCCGCACCGCTCGCTGGCGATGGCGCCGATGGGGATGGCCCTTACGATTTTCCCGGACCGCCTGATGGCGGGCATCTGCGCGTAGTGGAGTGGCCAAGCCGGCCAACCGGCTTCGATCCATCGCAAGACCCGGAACGCGTCGCCATTCACGAACCCAAAATCAGGCCACCGGGCCGGACCTGGGACCGTGGCGGCAATGACGCCTATTCATCGGCCATCCACAAGACCGAAACCATCGATTACGGCATTGTGCTCGCAGGCGAGCGCGAACTGCTCCTCGAAGACCAGGTACTGGTCATGCGCCCCGGTGACACCATCATTCAGGTTGCCTCCTGGCACCAGTGGCGATGGACCCATCCCACCTCCCACGGCATGATGGCCTTCGACCTTATCGCATCGCGCTTTGACAACATCCGGCCAGGCAAGCGGCCCCTGCCAATGGCAGCCCCTACATTGCCTGACGGGGTCAAGCCGGCGCGGCGCATCGTACTCATGGACGGTGAACCGGGCCAGCCCGCCTATGTTTGCGACGGTCCATCCCATGACGTGCGCATCGATCCGGCGCGTCCCGGCTTTGCGTCCACGCGCATGTGGGTCACGGATTCCACGCCAGCCAAAATCGAGTTCGAGACCCTGCATCTGCCGCACACGCTGGAACCGCCGGGCAATGGTTCGGTGCTGCGCTTTGTGACCCATCCGCCTGACCAGTGCTGGAAATCAAAAGTCGGTCCGCTGCAAGTACGCGCCTATTTCGAGGCCATGGGTTCACCGGGCGCATCGACCCTGTCGGCGAACTCCCCTCATCCCTACATGCAGAAAACCGGCACGCTGGATTTCTGCATTGTGATTGAAGGTGAGATTGTGCTGGTACTGGACAGCACTGAAGTGACGTTCAAGGCCGGCGACATTGCAATCCTGCGCGGCGCCAATCACGCCTGGAGCAATCGTTGCGGCGCACCTGCAATTGTCGCCATCGCATCCCACGCTGCCAAGGCCTGAAAGCAAGTTCAACCTGACCAGCGCCTTCCAGAGAATTGTATAATCGTCACACTGCAGCAGAAAACAACACGTTCAGAGCGCATCCAGCAAGGGGTTACCAATGATTCTGTCCATTCACAACATGTTCCCGCGTGACGACAAGATCCATGTCGTTCGTGACAACGAGACTGAAACCTGGCGCAGCGACTTCACCGAAAGAAAGGCTGAAGTCCCGCAACTGCTGCTCGTCGAACAGCAAATCCCGGAGTCGCAAATCCTTCCGCACTTTCACGGCATCGACCAGTTTCAGGTATTCATCGATGGCAGCGGCAGGCTGGCCAAGCATGCGATCTCCCCCATATCCATTCACTACACCAACGCATGGACGGGTTACGGCCCCATCGTCGCCGGCGAGAAAGGCATGTCCTACTACGTCATGCGCCCCGGCCTCGATGTACTGGGCTCGCAATACATCCATGTGCCCGAGTCACGCCAATACATCAAGCGCGGACGCAAGCGCTTCCTGCTCGCGGAGAACATCCAACGCAAGACGCTGGATGACCTGCGCAAGATGACCACGATCGAGAATGATCGCGTCATCGATGTGGCAGCCGATGATCCGGACGCCGGCGTATTCGCACACATCATCAGCATGGGTCCGAACACCACGTTCACGGGCACGGATCCGCGCCTGGGTGGTGGTCAGGTCCTGTTTATCATGGAAGGCAGCATGACCCATGATGGAAAGGAACTCGGGTTGCGCGGCGCCATCGCCATCACCAACGTGGAAAGTCCGGTGACGGTGAAAGCAGGCGCCGACGGTGTTCAGATCATGTACCTGCAATATGCGCGCCGGCCAACCGAGGCACAATCGACGCATTAATTGCCGGGCGCCGATTCAAGCCACGGTTCAATAATAAGTCGTTTCAAATGAACGCCCGGTACGCGTGTCATTCCGAGCGCAGCGAGGAATCTGCTGTTGATTCCATCCATAAAGCAGATTCCTCACCCTTCCTTCGCCCCGAAGGAAGTCCCCTTGGGGTGCGGGTTCGGAATGACAATTCCTTTTAAAGCCTGTTCTAAGTTGCCAGCGACCGGATCACTGACAGCCGGCCCCCGGCATTCTGGCGCGGCACGAATATCTTGTTGCGCTCGCCGATTTCCGGATAGCCCGGCCGGAATACCGTAGCTGAATAAAGCACCGGCAAGCCCGCCTTGCGCGCCGCCTCGCGAACAGCCACGGCTTTCCCGGTGCATTCCCGGCTGAGCGAATGTTCGAGCTTGCCCATGGCCTCGGCATAGAAGTCCGCAATCAACAGTGCGGTATGTCCGCGCTCCAGTTTGATGTCTGCCATGTCGATTCTCCCGATTCAATCCTGCCAGGCGAGTAAAGATGGTCAGGCCGGTTCCAGCGTCGTGTAGTAGCGGTCGCCGCCCTCGTTGATGCAGTCAAGGGCGGTGGCGTCGATGCGTTCCAGAAGACCCGACACCAGATTGGCCCGAAGTGCAAATTTCGCCCGATCCTTCGCCTGCTTGCCGTCCCCCTTGTCGACGAGCGCAAATATTGCCGCTCCCGGAATGCGATCCAAACCGCACGACCCCATCAGCAGCGAATCCCCTGGCGTGACTTGAATCGGGGCAAACGAGTCGATCACAACATAGCGGGCCGTGCCCGCGGCTGCTCTTGTAGAGAATCGTGCCAACAAGAGGACATGCGCCGCCTTGTCGCGCACCAGGTGGAAAGCAAATTCGCAGGGCTCCACAAAATTCACCGTCATGCAATAGGCACTGACAAACGCCTGCCCGTCAACATAGGGAGGTACCGTCGATCCGACAAATCGCCTGCTCGCGCAGCCCGTCGTCAGCGCCGCAACAATCACCAGCAGCACGATCGCGGTATGCCGCAGTGTTTGCCGCATTTCCAACATCGTATTTCCTTTTTCATCGCATCTTCTATCGTGGATAGCATAAGCGAATTCGGAATGACCGTGGCTCAATGACGGCTGCGATGCCTGAACCGCCATTCAGCAAAGACAAGCGCTGAACCCGCCCCGGCCCATTTGAGCTCAGGTACACTGCAGCCTCCCATCCGGAGCCGCCGCCAGCAGAACGGGGCCAGGCCGGGCATAACCCTTCAAGGAGGAGCACATGTACGATCTCATCATTCGCAATGGCACTGTCGTGGACGGTTCAGGCATGCCGCGCTACCGTGCCGACGTGGCCATCAGCGGCGATCGCATCGCTGCCATCGGCCGCATTCATGAAAAGGGCCGCGAGGAAATTGACGCGAGCGGGCATGTCGTCTCCCCCGGCTTCATTGACGGCCACACCCACATGGATGCCCAGGTATTCTGGGATCCGCTCGGCAGCTGCGCCTGCTGGCATGGCATCACCTCGGTGGTCATGGGCAATTGCGGCTTCACGCTGGCGCCGGGCTCCGAAGACCAGCGCGCCCTCATTCTCAGGAACATCATCGACGCCGAGGACATCCCCGCCTCCGCCATCGAAGCAGCGGTGCGCTGGAACTGGACCAGCTTTCGCGACTACATGGGCGTGCTCGACACCTTGCCCAAAGCCATCAATTACAGTCTGCACGTGGGCCACTCGGCGCTGCGCACCCACGTCATGGGCGAGCGTGCCTTCGGCGAAAAAGCGCGCTCGGACGACCTGCAGGCGATGGAGAAGCACCTCCTCGATGCCCTGGATGCCGGCGCAGTGGGTTTCTCGACCTCCGTAAATGAAGGCCATCGCACCCCCGACGGCGGCCATGTCGCCTCCTACTACGCCGCCTGGGACGAGATTCGCCAGCTGGTCAATACGGTCGGCAAGCACGGCCGCGGCCACTTCGAAGTGGCCCGCGAAACCGATGCACGCTCCCCCGATCCGGCCATACGCGCGGTCGTGGACAAACGCCTCATGGAACTCGCCGTCGAAAGCGGCGTGCCCACCAGCTTTGGCGTGCCACCCGGCGGATTCGGCGCCAAGCCCCATCTCGACCTGATCGATGCCACCGCAGCCGCCGGTGGGCGCATGTTCGGCCAGACCCATCCGCGCGGCGTATCGCACATCCTGTCCTTCCGCTCGCGCACCCAGTTCGACAACCTGCCCGGCTGGAAGAAATTTCGCGCCCAGCCCCTGGAAGCCCAGCGCAAGGACCTCGCCGACCCGGCCTGCCGCCAGCGCCTGGTGGACGAGGCCTGGAAGGGTGAGTACACCGTCGCCGCCGGCCAGCCACGCAAACCCGACTTCGACCACATGTACGTGGTGAAAAGCGCCATGGGTGACAACCCGACCGTCGGGCAGATTGCCAAAGAGCGCAACAAGGACCCGGTCGAGACCATGCTGGAACTGGCGCTGGAAACCGACTTCCACCAGCTCTTCATGCAGTTCGATGCGCGCACACGGCCTGCGAACGACGCGGAGACGCTGCGCGCGCTGCGCCATCCGCGCACGGTGATGACCTTCTCGGACTCCGGTGCCCACGTCAACCTCATCATGGACACCTCCATCCACACCCATCTGCTGGGCTGGTGGGTGCGCGAGAAGCAGGAATTCACACTGGAGGAAGGCGTGCGCATGATCACCATGACGCCAGCCATGACCTGGGGCTTTGCCGGTCGCGGCCTGGTGCGCGAAGGCTACATCGCCGACCTCAACATCTTTGATCCGGCCACCATTGCACCGGGCATGCCGCAGGTGGTGTCGGACCTGCCCACCGGCGCGCAAAGGCTCAAGCAAAAGTCGGTCGGCCTCATGGCCACCGTCATCGGCGGCAAGAAGACCTTCGTCAATGGCGAGCATACCGGCGCCCTGGCAGGACGACTGTTGCGCTCGAAGACGGCCGGCATCCAGTAGAAGGTATTTTTATATTGTAATCATTATTTTTAAATAAGCATTACAGGAAAGGGAATTACGGAGATTTTGCGATCATCCGTTTTTCCCTTTTCCAATATGACGAGGGTGGATGGCGTTGATTCAAAGCGACGAATATTATTCTCCTCGGGATCGCTTTCACCTGAAAAGGACAAAGTTCATGGGATCGAGGATCGTCGTTGTTGCAGCAATGCTTGCTTTTCAATTCGGCGTACCTGCTGTGCTGGCACAGCCGACTCCCGGATCCGCATTCTGCGAGAACAGCACCTTTGCCAGGGAATGCCGGGAATGGCAGGAAACGATTCTCACCGTCCCGGCGTGTCCTGGATCATACGACGCTGTTACCTGGACCAGCTGTATCGGTGAGCGTGTCTACGCAAATGGCGGCAAATATATCGGTCAGCATCGCGATGGCAAATCCAATGGACAGGGAACCTTCATATTTCCCACCGGAAGTAAATATGTTGGCGAGTGGAGGGACGGCCTGCAGCAAGGCCAGGGCATCTACACGTTTAACACGGGCCAAAAATATGCGGGTTCGTGGAAGGACGGAAAGTTCAACGGTCAGGGCACTTATACCAATGCCGACGGGAGCAGATACGTTGGTCAGCACAAGGACGGACAGCGCGACGGCAGTGGCAGCGAATTTCGCGCCGATGGATCGCTTGTGCGAACCGGGACGTACACAAATGGGGCCTTCGTCACCGCCAATGCCGCGGCCCCGCAAAAGGCCAGCATGTCCCTCGACATTCGCTTCGATCCGGGTAGCGTCGCGCTGACTGCCGCCGCAGTAGCAAGCCTCGATGCACTGGTGGGGAAAATTGCGGAACTGAAGCAGATGGAAGTCATCATCATTCTCGGTTATGCGGACGCAAGTGACGGCAATATGGACAAGCAGCAACTGTCGATGCAGCGCGCTCTGGCCGCGGTGACGTACTTTGCGGGCAAGGGACTCGACCCAAAACGCTTGTTCGCCGAAGCGGCGGAACCGGGCAAATCGGCAGGTGGCCCTGGAGGGAGCCGGGTTGTGCAACTGGAGGTGATTGGCACACGCTGAATGGTCTGCGCAGATCAGACCAAAGCAACGTGCCACGGCCTGCAAAGTGGAGAACTATCGTGGCCCCAATGCCGACCCGCAGTTCGACACTTTTTGCCAGAACGCCTACATCAACCAATGCCTCGATCAGGCGACCGGCACCAGCACCTACAAGGCGCAGACCACCCAGGTCTGCAAAGTGCTGGATGGATTCCTGAAGGCCACCGGAGGGGGTTCCGCAGCGTCTTACTGTGCGTATTGCCGATGAGCAAGACAGCATGAAGAAAGGCGCTGGCTCCGGGAGAGCGCAACCGGAAAGGTTGCCCGACGATGTCGGGGTGGAGCGCGATGCCCATGACCAAAGGTTGCGACTCGCTCTGCTGCAGCAGAGCGGGCGTATGAGCGCTTTCGCAGATCCACGCGCTCAGCCACCCGCGCGGCGCAGCGCCCTCCCCGTTGCGGATACGCCGGGTACAGTCGGCAATCAATTGCCTTTCGTCTTCCGGTGACAGCGAGCCCTGCCGTACCGAGTGACATGCCCCCAATCACCTCGGGGCAATAGTCGTACAGACTGGTATTGATCAGCGCGCCACCGGAAACTTGAGCGCGTCAAACAACTCCATGCAACGCCACACGCCGACCCGATTTGCGTAATCGCGCCAGAAGAAATTCAGCCCATCCGGCGCAACATTGAAATCAAGCAGGGCATTCACTACAAGGACGTCAGCGCGGAGCCGGTCAAGGCGACGCCGAAAGCATATCCTCCCTACCCTTTCTTCGGCGACCAGTCATAGGCCTTGGCACAGGCCCCGCCCATCAGCATGGCCCGTTCGCTGTCGCTCAGACGATCGGTCAGGCGGAACGGTTGAACGCCCTGCTCGTAGTTGACCAGTTCGTAGGTACGCGTCCAGTCAGTGCCCCACAGGCAGCGCTCAAAGCCCCAGGCGTCGAACACGCGGGCAAGCGGGTCCCAGATGTCCGGATAGGGAAACGCTTCGCGCGACATGGTGCAGGCGCCGCTCACCTTGAGCGATACGTTGGAGCGGCGCGCCAGGTCCAGCACTCGGGGCAGGTCCTTCCACGCATCAGCGGGCGCCGGTTTGGAGCGCGGCTGGTAGATGCCCAGATGGTCGATGATGAAGCGCGTCTCCGGATGGCGATCGATCAACGCCGTGCCCACATCCAGGTTGCCGCCGGTCTGCAGATTGACCGGCATGCCGTGCTTGGCCGCCGCGCGCAGGATGCGCGGAATGCCATCGGAATTGGGATCGGTGCCGGTCTGCGGCGAAATCATCACGCGCACCGCCACCGCGCCCGGTGTGTTTTTCCATTCAGCGATGATCTCGTCTGCCGCCGGATTGGCCGAGTCCATCGGCTTGACGATGGCAAAGCGCCCCGGATGGGCGCGCTGCACCGATTTCACGTAGCTGTCGTCGTAGCCGTACAGGGAATACGCCGACACAAAAATCGCGCCGTCCACGCCCACCTTGTCCATGGCCGCCACCATCTCGTCGCCGGTCACGTGGTCGGGCCAGCCGTGCGGCTGCGTGCGCCAGGGCCGCTGCGGCGTATTGGCGTCATAGGCATGGACCTGGGAATCGATAACCATCATGTGCATCTCCTTTGTCACTTTGTTTTAAAACCGATTTCAAAAAGGCTTGTCATTCCGAACCCAAAGGGTGAGGAATCCGCTTTACGATTTGAATCTACAGCAGATTCCTCGCTTCTCTCGGAATGACAAACTCACCAGGCGTTCTTTTTGTAACGAGTTTTCACTGAGTACGTAATCGGGGTGGCCGACCTTGATCTTTTGCTCTGTATCGGTTCCGACTGAAGCTACCCCTGCTGCCTACCCCACCTTGGGCGCCCACCCATAAGCCTTGGCACAGGCCCCGCCCATCAGCATCGCCCGCTCACTCTGGCTCAGGCGATCGGTCAGACGAAAAGGCTCGACGGCCTGTTCGTAGTTGACCACCTCGAAGGCGCGCGTCCAGTCGGTGCCCCACAGGCAGCGCTCGAATCCCCAGGCGTCGAACACGCGAGCCAGCGGGTCCCAGATATCCGCATAGGGATACGCTTGCCGTGACAGCGTGCAGGCACCGCTCACCTTGATCACCAGGTTCGGGCGCCGCGCGAGGTCCAGCACCTTGGGCAGTTCGGCCCAGGCATCTGCGGGTGCGGGGGCAGTGTTCGGCTGCATGAGACCCAGGTGGTCGATGACAAAGCGTGCGTCAGGATGGCGGTCGATCAACGCTATGCCCGCATCGAGGTTGCCCCAGAACAGAAAATTGACCGGCAGATCGTGCCGCACGGCGGCGCGCAGGATGCGGTCAAAGCCGGGATGGTCCGGCGAGCGCCCCGAATCCTTCGCCATCATGATGCGGATGGCGACCACGCCGGGCGTCTTCTTCCAGTCGGCGATGACATCAGCCACCGCCGGGTCATCCGGGTTGACCGGCTTGACGATGGCGAAGCGGTCCGGATGGGCCTTCTGCACTGCAACGGCATAGCTGGCGTCGAACCCGTACAGGCCAAACGGCGAAACGAAAATCGCGCCATCGACGCCGACCTTCTGCATGGCCGCCACCATCTCGTCACCGGTGACGTGAGCAGGCCAGTTGGGCACTTTGTTCCACGGCCGTTGCGGCGTGTTGGCTTCATAGGCATGCACCTGGGAATCGATAACCATCATGGGAAAGGCTCCTTTGTGTGTTTATGATCTTGTGACATTGAAACAGGTCGCGGCGGGCGCGTCCAGAAGGGGCTGCGCAAGGCGGTGAATACGAACACCCAGGCGGCCTTCATATGTGCTGGTGAATTCGGCCGGGTCGAGCAGGCGCCGCGCGTGGAGGCCAGGACCAAGAACATCACCGAAGCCGAAGCGCTGGTGCGCAGTGAAGCCAGCATCCCGTTCGGGGGCTACTGCAAGCCGGAAGAAGTGGCGGCGGTTACGGTGTTTCTTGCATCCGACCAGGCGAGCCGTGTGACTGGCGCCGTGGTGCCGATGGATGGGGGGCGTTGCCGGTGATTTAGGGGCGCGGCAAGGGAGCATGCGTCCGATTAAAAATCGGTTTTCAGATTAAAGACCTCGGCCAGGAAACCGTCAACTGGGGGCAGCCATACAGGGCACGCGCTCCAAACCGGGGAGCGCATCAAATACCCAATATATGGTTGGAGGTGAAGAGGTCGGACTGCATCACCAGCCCTTGATGCGCGCACGCCCCCCATGCCCGCGCCGCCCCTATTTCACATCCAGAAGTTCGACGTCGAATACCAGGTCCGCACTCGGCGGTATGACGCCACCCGCACCGCGTTGCCCGTATGCGAGTTCGCTCGGAATGACCAGCGTGCGTTTGCCGCCGACCTTCATCCCGACCACGCCCTGGTCCCAGCCTTTGATCACCCGTCCCGCGCCCAGCGCAAAGCTGAACGGCCCGCGGGTGACCGAGCTGTCGAACTTCGCGCCATGCAAGTCCGCTGCCTTGGGGTCGCGCAGCCATCCCGTGTAGTGGACCTGCACGGTTGTGCCGGTCACCGCCTCTTTGCCCGTGCCAACCACGGTGTCGGTCTTGATCAAACTTTCGGCTGCGCTTGCCTGGAGGACAACAGCCAGCAGCAAAGCGACGGGGAAAAATCGGTATTTCATGGTTTATGCCTTTCTGGCGATGTCGATGGGTTGAACGCAGACTTCAATGATACCCGCCTTGCAGCCCTGACACGACCATGGGAGCGCCATTGGAGGGTCACAAGGTCGGGCCTCACCACCACTCGTTTGCGGGATGTGCCCTGACATTGTCGCACTAGTTTCGGGCAGCAACCCGACCGGCCTCGCGGCGAGCACGGTCTTTTTTGCTATACGGCCCGCTGACGCGCCAAGCGCAGCCCATGCCGATCACACCCAGGACAATCAAGGCAGGGTGATCGTCAGCCTTTTTTTTGCCGAGCAAGGCAAAGCAATGCATCAACTGACTCCTGGAAATCCCGGAACAGGCGCACACCCTTCGGAGTACGCCTCACACCAGCCACGCCCGCCCCTCCCGCCCAGATCTCCACTTGGAGCGGCAGCAAACGCCGCAAATGGACCAGGGTCGGTACGACGCGCCGCTCCGGGTAGGCAAAGCTAAATGACAGGGCGAGCACATCGGCCTTGCAGGCGGTGACTGCCATTTTCAAATCATTGAAGGGCACGCGAGCTCCAATGCTGACGGTGTGCGCTCCCTGGTCTGCAAGTACTGCCTCGGCCATGAGCAGTCCCAGAACATGGGTCTCCCCCGGCGGACTGGCGAAGAGAATTCTGGGGTAACCAAGTTTTGGCTTGCTGGAGAGTATCCCGGCATGCAAGCGGCGTTCGACGGCGCTGCTGCAAAGATGCTCGTGATAGATCTCCAGTTCCTTGCGTGACCAGGCGTCTCCGACGCCGGCGACCAATGGAACAAGCGTGTTCCGGACGAACTCGGTCAGCGATCCCTTGGCGCAATCCTTGTCCAACAAAGCCTCGAGTCCGGCAACGTCGGTTTGCTTGAGCCGTTCGATGAGCCTGTGGGTCGATGCGTTCTGGCATGGTGCCGGGTCGTCCTGGGCAAGGGCCCGTTGCAGGCGTTCAAGTTCAGGCACAGTCTTGCCGACGACCTGGGCGGGCCGGAATCCGCCTTGCAGCAGCCTCCTGATCAACAGCAGGTCCCTGATGGTCTCGCGCGTGTATCCGGCCTTGCCATCCGCTTGGGTCACCAGAAGAGGGTAGCCAAAGCGCTGCCGCCACTTGCGCAAGAGTTCTTTGCCGAAACCGGTTTCGAGTTCGATATCAGCTGAGGGAATGAGATAGCGTGTTTGCATCGATAGTCACCGCATCAATTTAAACATTTGTCCGTACTTCTTTGTCACGGACAATAACTTTACAATAAAAACAGCCGGTTCGACTGACTCGACCGCCTGTTGGTTCAAAACTTATTAGAAAGGACAGCGTGAATTCAAAGCGGCGCGCGCCGTATTTGCCGAGGATGTGGCGGCGACTCTCCATGCGGATGGTCGCGGCGATGCACATGCTGCGACAGGTGTTTGCCCGGCACAGGCTGGCCGACGAAAGCCTGCGCGCATTCAGTGCCGTCGCCAATGATGTGATCATCATTCTCGATGACACGGGAACCATCGTCGTGTGGAACCAGGCCGCGCAGCGCGTATTTGGCTACGCCGAGCAGGAAGCGCGAGGCAGGCGAATGGACGAACTGATCGTGCCGGAGCGGGGGCGCGGCGAATTTGAAAACAACTTGAAACCGCTCGCCGGCAACGCTCTGCAAGTGACGGCCAGCCCCATCGCCAGCCCAATTGCCAATCCAATTGCCAATCCAATTGCCAGTCTTGCGGGACGGCACAAGAATGGAACGGAAATACCCGTCGAATACTCCGTGTGTGCAACCCGCATCGATGGCAAGCCGCATACGATCTGCATCGTCAGGGACATCAGTGTTCACCGGCAAAAGGAGAACACGCTGGGCCACGTCAAACACCTCGAAGGGCTGTTGTGCATTTGCATGTCCTGCAAGAAGATTCGCGACGAGGCCAATGACTGGCAGCAACTCGAACGCTATATCAGCGAACATTCCGATGCCGTCTTCAGTCATGGCATCTGCCCGCAGTGCCTGGATAAAGAAATGAGGAACCCGGATTGATTACGACTCGGCGTGCATCCAAGGAATTACTGAAGAATGAAAAATCGCGGCAAACGGCTCGTTTCGCTTGATGTGGGTGCGTTGATCAGCGCAGCCCTGGACGAACAGCCGTGATCATCGCCAAGCCTCAAGCGAAGCCAAAGAGTTGGCACGCCTGGATTATCTTGGGCGCTGGGATGCTGGCGAGCATTCTTGCCAGCCATCTGGTCAGGCAGGATATCGACAACGTGGCGGTGCGCCAGTTTGCCCTCAGTTGTGATCAGATCACCATCAAAATTCAGGAACGCCTTGGTGCCTACGCGATGATTCTTCGCGGCGCCGCCGGGCTGTTTGCCGCATCTGACACGGTGACCCGCGCAGAGTGGCAAGCTTATGTAGAGAAACTACGTGCCGAAGCAACCATCCCCGGGGTGCAGGGGATCGGATTTTCGCAAGTCATCCCGCCGGGGCTGCTGGAAGCGCACATCAGTCGTATCCGCGGCGAAGGCTTTCCCCAATACAGCGTTAGACCAGCAGGGGAACGCGCCATCACCACGTCCATTATCTACCTTGAGCCCTTCCGCGGCCGCAATCTGCGCGCCTTCGGTTTTGACATGTTCTCCGAACCGGTGAGGCGTGCCACAATGGAACAGGCGCGCGACACCGGCAAAGCCGCACTGTCGGGGAAAGTAGAACTGGTGCAGGAGACGCGCACCGACGTCCAGGCGGGGACTCTCATGTATGTTCCGGTCTACCGCAACGGCACACCGGTTGACTCGCTTGAGCGGCGGCGGGCGGCGCTGATCGGCTGGACTTACAGTCCCTACCGCATGAGCGATCTGATGCTCGGCATACTCGACGACCGGGGCGGCGAGATAAGAACTACCATCGACTTACACATCTATGACGGCGCCGACGCAACGCCCGCCGCCTTGCTCTTCGACAGCCGGCTCGAGCAGGCCTTCAACGAGCATTCGCTGTTCCACCAGCAGCGCAAGATCAACGTCAACGGTCGCCCGTGGCTGCTAACGTTTGACCAGACGCTGGCAAAAGCGGGCATCAGCTACACGCCCGTCTGGGGGGCCCTAATCAGCGGTATTGCGCTGAGCGGCCTGCTATTCTGGCTAATGCTCTCGGTCATCAACACGCAGGCTAATGCCGTGCGCATCGCCGCTGAACTCACCGCGGAGGTCCGTGAGCACGTGGGGCAACTGAGTACGATTTTCGAGCTCAGTCCGGACGGTTTCGTCTCCTTCGATAAAAACTTCCGCGTCGTGTACGCCAACCCCGCCTTCGGGCGCCTGACCGGCTTGCAGGGGCTGCAGATAGCGGGGCTGGATGAAGCGGAATTCTCCGCGCGGTTGGCGCTCGCCTGCAGCGAGGAGGCGCGTTTTCCTGGCGTAGCAGTCCTGCGCGCGGCACTGCCCAATGGCGCCCCTGCCGGGAGCAGTCATGGCAAACAGCGGCAACTCATTGAAATCGGCGGCGCCAGACGGCGCATTCTCGAGTGCGCCATTCGCCTGTCCGAGACCACTACTGTGTCGCAGATCCTCTACTTTCGCGACGTTACCCATGAGACCGAAGTCGACCGCATGAAGAGCGAATTCCTCTCGGCCGCCGCGCACGAGTTGCGTACGCCAATGACCGCCATCTACGGCTTCGCCGAACTGATGCTGGAGCGCGAGTTCGGGGAGGCGGACCAGCGTGATTTTCTGGGTGCGATCGTGAAGCAGTCCAAGCTCACAATGTCCATTCTGAACCAACTACTCAGCCTCGTGCGGATCGACGAGCGGCGGCACAGGGACTTCACCATCGAGCGCCTTGACCTGCGCGAACTGCTGCGCGAGGTCGTCGCCGGATTCGGGATTCCCGAGGGCCGCACGGCACCCGCACTGACGGCGCCCGACGGCCCGATCTGGGTGCGTGCTGATCGAGGGAAGCTAACTCAGGCGGTGAGCAACGTGCTCTCCAATGCGTACAAGTATTCGCAGCCCGGAAACGGCGTCGAAATCGAATCGGCCCAATCCCCGCGTGGCGCTTGCGTTCGCATCACCGACCATGGCATCGGCATGACGCCCGAGCAACTCGCGCGCGCCGGCGAGCGCTTCTACCGCGCCGACGCCTCGGGCAAGATTCCCGGCGCCGGGCTGGGAATGGCCATCGTGCGCGAAATCATCCAGCTGCACGGCGGCAGCGTCACCCTTGCAAGCGAAGCGGGCGCTGGCACAACTGTAACGCTGTGGATTCCAGCCTGAAGCCTGCGAAATGAGGTGCAGATCCATATCGACAAAATAATTCAGGCTGGGCTCTTTATCGAGAGATGACACATTGCAAGTGATGTGAGCGAGCCCCGGGAAGTCAATGCCTAAACTGCACTTTGAGTCGCGCGTTAATGGCTCGCCA
>CANKAJ010000075.1 GCA_947479645.1 Betaproteobacteria bacterium
CGCAACTGCGCGGCGGCCGCAAAGTGCGCATCGTCGCCGTCGAACCGGCGGCCTGCCCGAGTCTGACGCGCGGGAAGTATGCGTTCGACTTCGGCGATACCGCGCATCTCACGCCGCTGACCAAAATGCACACACTGGGTTCCACCTTCACCCCGCCCGGATTCCATGCCGGAGGACTTCGCTATCACGGCATGGCGCCGATGGTGTCGCACATCAAGGAACTGGGCCTGATCGAAGCGGTGGCCTACAAACAGATCGAATGCTTCGAAGCTGGTGTGATGTTCGCGCGCGCCGAGGGTATTCTTCCTGCGCCGGAAGCCAATCATGCAGTCAAGGGGGCAATCCTAGAAGCGATGAAGTGCAAGGCCGAAGGCAAGTCGCGCACCATCCTGTTCAATCTGTGCGGACACGGCCACTTCGACATGCAGGCTTACATGGATTATTTCGGCGGCAAGCTGACTGACGCGAGCTACGACGAGGCAGAACTGGCCATGGCGCTGGCCGGGCTGCCGGTGGTGACGGAGGCGGCTTGACAGGTTTTTGAATTAATCCGTAGTAGGGTTAAAACCGGTTTCAAAATGAACTCAGGCATTAAACCACCCCGGAATGCATTCGAAAGCATTTTCAGGCCTCGGGTATTGGGGTACGGATGATGTGTATCCGTATCCCAATACCCGAGGACGCAAGCGAAGCGCGCGAGGACGTCCGCAAAATGGAAAAACTGATATACAAGAACGACACTCCTGTCCGGAGCGCATTGTTCAATCCCGGAAATTGTTGAACTGCACCGGAATTTCCGAGATTGATTTCTTGATCAGCACGATCACCGCCTGCAGGTCGTCCTTTTTGGCGCCGGAGATGCGCACGGCATTGCCCTGAATGCTGGCCTGAACCTTCAGCTTGGCATCCTTGACCAGCTTGACGATCTTCTTGCCGGTTTCCTGCTCGATGCCTTCCTTGACCTTGACCACCTGTTTCACCGTATTGCTGCCCAGCTTTTCTACCGGCTGCGGATCGAGCGCACGGACATCGACATTGCGCTTGCCGCACTTGGTCTGGAATATTTCCATGACCTGCTTCAACTTGAAATTGTCGTCAGCGTAGATGGTCAGGTCGAGTTCTTTCTGTTCGATACGCGAGTCTGATCCCTTGAAGTCAAAGCGCGTTGAAATTTCCTTGTTGCTTTGCTCAATGGCGTTTCTGAGTTCAACCTTGTTGGTTTCCGAAATGATGTCGAATGAGGGCATGGCGAAGTCCTTTGCAATCGGGCAGCCTTGCCGCAGGGTCCTGTGACCGGGGGATGGCTATCCTGTCGTCGAGCGCGATTATACCGGTGGAAGACGTGACCGGCGGTGTGCCTGCCCGCTGTACGCGTCACATTGCTCAGGGATATGCGACACTATCGAGCCGGCGCTGCGAGCGGCTCGGCATTTGGCAAACCAGACCCTGGTCCAGGGGGAGAGGAAAATCATGGCGGACACCGCACAAACACTGCTTGTTGAGGATGTGTCACATGGTGGCGGCATGGATGCGGGTCACAGCGTTTTTTTTGACGCCCGGCTGGCCGATGGCGCTGAAGTGCGCATGATGTTGCCACATACGCATGTGTCGGCTTTTATTGCAAAGATGATGGCGTTTGCCGGCGCCGCGCAACGTGAGCGGGAAGGCAGGGAATTGGCTGAGCAAGGTCCGGTTGATGTCACGCAGATGCTCGCCTGCCAGCAAATTAAGATAGCGCCGCTGGCCGACCTGACAGGGGTGGCATTGCAGTTCCAGATTCAGCCCGGGGTGGTCATGGTCTTTCCGCTGCAGACCCGGGTATTGCCGCAGCTGTCGGCGGCCCTGATGAAGTGGCATAGCGGATTGCAGGAAACGACCTCGGCATTGGACCGGCAACAGTAAACAGACAAGGACAAGAAATGAAAATTGTTGTGATCGACGATTACTCGGATGCATTTCGCAAAGTTAGCGCATTCTCGCGGTTGCAGGGTCATGAGGTGGTTGTGCATACCGATACGGAAAAGGATCCCGCGCGCCTGGCCGAACGGCTGAAGGATGCCGATGTGGTGGTGCTGACGCAGCAGCGCTCGCGCTTTCCCAAAGCGGTGATCGAGCACCTGCCCAAACTCAAAATGATAAGCCAGACCGGACGCAATGCGTCGCATGTGGACATCGATGCCTGTTCGCAACGGGGCATCGTGATTTCGGCGGGCGGCGGCGGACGGGCCAACAACACCGCGGAACTGACCTGGGGACTGATCATTTCCTCGGTGCGCCACATTCCATTCGAGGTGGAGCGCCTGAAGGGCGGACAATGGCAATCGACGGTTGGCACCGGGCTGGCTGGCAAGACCCTGGGGGTGTACGCCTTCGGCGGCATCGGCAGCAAGGTTGCCGAGGTGGGGCGCGCGTTTGGCATGAAGGTGTTGTGCTGGGGGCGCGAGGGATCGCTCGCCCGGGCCAAAAAAGCAGACTTTGATGCCGCGGCGAGTCGTGAGGCTTTCTTCGAGAGTGCCGACGTCATCTCGCTGCACCTGCCGCTGAATGCCGAGACCCGCGCAATCGTGACTGGTGCTGATCTCGCGCGCATGAAGCCCACGGCGCTGATGGTCAATACGAGCCGCGCGCCCATCATTGCGGAGGGGGCGCTGGCCGCCGCGCTAAAGGCGGGCCGCCCCGGCTTTGCCGCAGTCGATGTGTTCGAAGACGAGCCGGTCATGGGCGCAGATCACCCGCTGTTGAAGCTGGACAATGCGCTGTGCACGCCTCACCTGGGTTATGTCACCTGGGATAGTTATGAGGCTTTCTACAACACGGCGGTTGAACAGATCCTCGCATTTGCGTCAGGTGCTCCGATCAATATTCTCAATGCCGACGGACTGGCGAAACGCTGATTTGAGGGGGAGTCATGAAGCCTGTCATTGCCATCATTGCGCTGTTCATCGGTTGCGCTGGTCATACGCAGGCGCAGACCTACCCGGTCAAACCGCTGCGACTGATCGCGCCGTATGCCGTGGGCGGCCCGGCGGATCTGCGGGGCCGCATTTTTGCGCAGGCGCTGGCGGCGCAGTTCGGCCAACCGGTGGTGATCGAGAATCAGGGTGGCGGAGGCGGTGTGGTTGGCGCCAATATCGTCGCAAAGGCACCCAAGGATGCCTATACGGCCATCCTCTTCAATGCCACGGTACTGGCCACGGCAGGCTTGCTTGCCGACAACCTGCCCTATGACCCGGACAAGGATTTCGATGCCGTGGCACCGATTGCCTTTTCTCCGTTGGCACTGGTGGTGGATGCCAAGCTCGGTATCAACACCGTTGCTGAACTGGTGGCGCGCGCCAAGGCCGCGCCGGGCAAGATGTACTTCGGTTCCGCTGGCGCCAGTTCGCTGACGCGACTGGCGGTGGAACTGTTTATGGCCGAAGCGGGAGTCGATATCGTGCATATCCCTTACAAGGGCATGTCGCTGGCGCTGTCCGACATGCTGGGCGGCAGGGTGCAACTGGCGAGCACGGAGATATCAGTGCTGCAGAGCTATATGGCGGCGGGGTCGCTTAAAGTGCTGGTGGTCAACAGCGCCAAACGCAGCTTGCTGGCGCCCAACATCCCGACCTCCGCCGAAGTCGGTTATCCCCGGGTAATTACGGACAATTACAACTTGCTGATGATCACCGGCGGCAGTCCGGTGGCGGCGGTGGCGCGGCTGCGTGATGCCGCCATTGCCACGCTGAAGAGTCCCGATCTGGTGCAGCAGTTCATCAAGCAGGGCATCATCGCCACGCCAGGCGGCGCCGAAGAGGTGCGCACGATCGTTCGTGAGGAGCGCGCGCGCTGGGCGCCCATCATCAAGGCGAATAATATCCGTGCGGAATAGCCGGAACTGGCAACCCGGTTTCAACAAATGTTGGTAAAAATGTCATTCCGAACGTAGTGAGGAATCTGCTTTATAGCAAATCCAGTAAAGCGGATTCCTCAGCCAGGGCTTCGGAATGGCACGTAATTTTGACCAGTTCCGGGAATATGCATGCCTTCAAGCTGACATGTGCCGCCGGCCACCCAGCTCAGCCAAAGTGGCAGACGTAATCGAGCAGCTCGACCGTCTCAATGTCGAAGCTGGAGTTGGCGGGCACGCTGAATTTTTCTCCGCCCTTGTAGGTCTTCCAGTCATTCTCGCCCTTGAGCTTTACGCGGCAGACGCCGGCGTTCAATTCCATGATTTCCGGTGCGCCGGTGTTGAAGGTGAGTATGGAGGGGAAAATCACACCGACGGACTTTTTGGTGCCATCGGCGAACACCACCGTATGACTGATGCATTTGCCATCAAAGTAGACGTTGGCTTTCTTGACGACGCTGACCTGGTCGAATTGCGACATGATTGCTGATGGATCCTCTGAGGTAAGGGGCATGGGGCGAGCCCATGCCGAGTTGATCAATGCTATTTGCGTTTCTTCAGATTGGCGGCAATGCGCAGGCGCAGCGCGTTCAACTTGATAAAGCCCGCCGCGTCGGCCTGGTTGTAGGCACCACCATCATCGTCAAACGTGGATATCTTCGGATCAAACAGCGAGTCGGACTTTGATGAGCGGCCCGTCACGAGCACCGTGCCCTTGTACAGTTTGAGGCGCACGTTGCCGTTGACCGTGACCTGCGATTCGTCAATCAGCTTCTGCAGCAGCAGGCGTTCCGGGCTGAACCAGTAGCCGTTGTAGATGAGGCGTGCATAGCGCGGCATCAAATCATCCTTCAGAGCCAGCACTTCGCGGTCCAGCGTGATCGATTCCATGGCACGGTGGGCGCGCAGCATGATGGTACCGCCGGGTGTCTCGTAACAACCGCGCGACTTCATGCCGACATAACGGTTCTCGACCAGATCAAGCCGGCCGATGCCGTGCTTGCCACCGAGGCGATTCAACTCGGTCAGCACCTTCGCCGCAGACAACTTCTTTCCATTGATGGCCGTGATGTCACCGCGTTCGTAGGTGAGGTCGACATACTCGGGCCGTGAGGGCGCCTTTTCCGGGGAGACCGTGATGCGCCACATCGAATCCTCGGGCTCGAAATTGGGGTCTTCGAGAATGCCGCCCTCGTAGGAAATGTGCAGCAGGTTGGCGTCCATGGAATAGGGAGCGCCGCCTTTGCGTTTTTTGTAGTCGACCGGGATGCGATGCTGGTCAGCGTAGGCGAGCAGTTTTTCGCGCGACAACAGGTCCCATTCACGCCACGGCGCGATGACGCGCACATTCGGCATCAGCGCATAGGCGCCCAGTTCAAAGCGGACCTGGTCATTGCCCTTGCCGGTTGCGCCATGGGAAATGGCATCCGCGCCGGTCGTCCGCGCGATCTCCACCAGGCGCTTGGCGATGAGCGGGCGGGCAATCGACGTGCCCAGCAGGTATTCGCCTTCGTAGACCGCGTTGGCGCGAAACATCGGAAACACATAATCGCGCACAAATTCTTCGCGCAGGTCTTCGATGAAAATCTGTTTGACGCCGAACAGCTTGGCCTTGCGGCGTGCCGGGGCGACTTCTTCGCCCTGGCCGATGTCGGCCGTGAAGGTGATCACTTCGCAGCCGTAGGTGTCCTGCAGCCACTTCAGGATGACCGACGTGTCCAGCCCGCCAGAGTAGGCGAGCACCACTTTCTTGACTGCACTTTCTGTTTTTGTCATTCGTCAGCGTCCTTGATTGTGTCGATATGCGAAAGATGTTGTTGAATAATTATGATCACTACCGGATTTTCAAATACTTTTAATAAGCTTTGGAAAATGAATTGA
This sequence comes from Betaproteobacteria bacterium, assembly GCA_947479645.1. GTDB lineage: Bacteria > Pseudomonadota > Gammaproteobacteria > Burkholderiales > SG8-39 > CAIYPG01. Next base: position 5,771 of record CANKAJ010000075.1, read on the forward strand.
TATCAATCCACGGTAGCGCCGGTGCGCTTGATGACGGGGGCCCACTTGTCGCTTTCGGAGCGCATCAGGCGAGCGAGTTCTTCAGGCGTGCCACCGACAGGCTCCAGCCCGGCGTCGTTGAGGCGTTTGCGCACATCGGCGGCTTTCAATGCATTGTCCATTTCGCGATTCAGCCGGTCGATGATGGGGCGCGCCGTTCCTGCCGGCACCAGTACGCCATTCCAGGCAATCGCCTCGAATTTCGGCAGTCCTGATTCCGCAATCGTGGGCACCTCCGGCATCAGCGGATAGCGCTTCAGGCCACTGACCGCGAGCGCGCGCACCTTTCCGGCCTGGATCAGCGGCGTCAGCGCCGTCGGTACGCTGAACAGCATCTGCGTGTCGCCGGCCGCAAGCGATGCGGCGGCCGGTGGTGAGCCATTGAATGGAATGTGCACGATGAACAGGCCCGCATCCATTTTCAGCAACTCCATGCTGAGGTGTGAAGAACTGCCGGCGCCGATTGAGCCGTAGTTCAGCTTTCCCGGGTTCTTGCGAGTGTGCTCGATCAATTCCTTCACCGATTTGACCGGCAGGGTCGCGTTGATGGCCAGCAGATTGGGCTGGCTGGTCGTGATGATGACCGGCGCGAGGTCCTTGAACGGATCGTAGGGCAGGGCCTTGTACATGTGCGGACCGAACGCGAGCGGCCCGTTGAAGGAAAGCACCATGGTGTAGCCGTCCGGCGCCGCTTTCGCCGCCGCATCGGTGGCGATGGTGCCGCCCGCGCCCACACGGTTCTCGACCACGATTGGCTGCCCGAGCGTGTCCTTGATCTTGTCGGCGAGGATGCGACCGATGACGTCAATGGAACTGGCCGCCGGGGCCGTCATCAGGAAGCGGATCGGTTTGGTCGGGAAAGCCTGCGCGAATGCGGACGTGCTGACCACCGTGGCCAGGGCAAGCGTGCCCAGCGTGGCGATCAGCTTGCCGGTGCGCAATTGTGGGTTCATCGATTTCATGGGATCTCCAACTACTTGGTACCGGTATCAAAATGAAGTTTGAGGGTTTGATCAGAGGTCAGGTTTTGTGTGCGGATAGTCTCATCATCCGCACACAAAACCTGACCCACACGGACAGATTCTTCGTCCGTGAAGGGCTTTTGCGAAGCTCCTCGCGCGCTTCGCTTGCGGCCTCGAGGTCTGAGAATGCTTTCGTATGCAATCCGGGGCAGTTTGAGTGCAATTTTGTCGTGCCTGAGTTCAATTTGAAACGAATTCCCGCTCTGCTTTGCCTGTGGTAACGGCCGGCATCAGCCCGGCGCTTGTCGGCCGTGAATCAGGAATTCCATCAGCGCTTTTTGCGTATGCAGGCGATTTTCGGCTTCGTCCCATACCACACTGTTGGGCCCTTCCATGACGTCGGCCGCAACCTCTTCGCCACGGTGGGCGGGAAGGCAGTGCATGAACAACGCCTCCTTTTTCGCCGCTCGCAGCATCTCGGCATCGACCTGCCAGTCCTCGAAGTCGCGCTTGCGCTCCTCGTTCTCGGCCTCGAACCCCATGCTGGTCCACACATCGGTGGTCACCAGATCGGCGTCGCGCGCCGCATCCATGGGGTCGGCAAATTCCTCGTAGTGGCTGGTGCCATAAAGTCCGGCCCGTTCCGGCTCCACTTCGTAGCCGGGCGGCGTCGACACATGCACATTGAAATCCAGCACCTCGGCTGCCTGCAGCCAGGTGTTGCAGACATTGTTCGAGTCGCCAATCCAGGCCACGGTCTTGCCGCGGATGTCGCCGCGATGCTCGATGAAGGTATGAATGTCGGCGAGGATCTGGCAGGGGTGATATTCGTTGGTGAGACCGTTGATGACCGGAACCCGGGAATGTCTGGAGAATCTTTCGAGGACCTCCTGCTCGTAGGTCCGGATCATCACCAGATCGCACATGCGAGAAATGACCTGCGCTGCATCCTCCACCGGTTCGCCGCGCCCCAACTGCGAGTCGCGGGTATTGAGATAGATGGCGGCGCCGCCAAGCTGATGCATGCCGGCTTCGAATGACAGCCGGGTGCGCGTGGATTGTTTCTCGAAGATCATCACCAGCGTGCGGTCTTCGAGCGGCCAGTAGCGCTCGTAGCGCTTGAACCGGTCCTTGATCCAGCGCGTGCGCTCGAACAGGTGGGCATATTCCTCACGCGTAAGATCCCTGAACTGCAGGTAATGACGCAGCGCTGTCATGCCGGTGCTCACGGGTGCTTGGCCGACTTGCCTGGCGCGGCCGCTTTGGTGCGGGCAAGGAAAGCGAGCACCAGCGGTGCCAGGCGCGCCACCAGTTCACGCACTTCGGCTTCATTGATGATCAGGGCCGGCAGCATGCGGATCACATTGTCTGCTGTCACATTGATCAGCATGCCGGCCGCCAGTGCATCGGTCACCAGTTCGGTGCAGGGGCGGTCCAGTTCCACGCCCAGCATCAGGCCGCGGCCGCGAATCTCGACCACGCCGTGTGCGCCTGCAAGCGCCCTGGCCAGTTCGCTGCGAATCAGCGCGCCCATGGCGTCGGCATTGGCGAGCAGTCCATCCTGCTCGACGATCTCCAGTGTGGCCAAAGCAGCGGCTGTGGCCAGCGGATTGCCGCCGAAGGTCGAACCGTGATTGCCCGGTTTGAAAACCTCCGCGGCCGCACCGCGTGCGAGGCATGCCCCGATCGGCACGCCGCCGCCCAGACCCTTGGCCAGTGTCATTACGTCGGGTATGAATCCGGCATGCTGGTAGACGAACCATTTGCCCGTCCTGCCGATGCCGCATTGCACTTCGTCCAGCATCAACAGCCATTCGTGCTGATCGCACAGGTCGCGCAGCGCGCGCAGGTACTCGACGGCGCTGATATTGATGCCGCCTTCGCCCTGGATTGGCTCGACCAGCACGGCGACGACACTGCGGTCATGCGCGGCCACCTGGCGCACGCTGTCGATGTCATCGAACGGGACACGCACGAATCCGGCCACCAGCGGTTCGAAGCCCGCCTGTACCTTGCGATTGCCGGTTGCCGACAGCGTGGCCAGCGTGCGGCCGTGAAAGGCGTTTTCCATCACGATGATGGACGGATTGGTGATGCCGCGCCGGTGCCCATAGAGGCGCGCCAGTTTGATTGCGGCTTCGTTGGCTTCGCAGCCGGAATTGCAGAAGAAGGCGTTGTCCATGCTGCTGATGGACGCGAGCTTGTCGGCAAGCTTGTTGGATTCGGCGATGCCATACAGATTGGATACGTGTATCAGGCGCCCGACCTGCTCCGTGATCGTTTGCGTCAGGCGCGGATGCGCATGGCCCAGGGTATTGACGGCGATGCCGGCCAGTGCGTCCAGATAACGCTTGCCGGTGTCGTCCCACAGCCAGATGCCCTGACCATGCGTGAACGTGACAGGCAGGCGACCATAGGTGTTCATGAGATGATTTGTCATAGCAGCAGTCATGAAATTAAAGGCAGCAATTCAATCCGAAATTTGGAAACTTGATAGTCCGCTCAGGCCGGGCGCGCTTGCCATGCCCGCCGATGCAGGAATGGAGTTTGCATCACACTTCAAGTGAAGCAAAGGGACTGTATTATCAAGCTTTGATGGCAGCGTACGAAAGGCGGCCAAAAATGCCTTTTTGCTGCCGTCTGAATAATGAAATTTCCCGAAAAGTCTAATTCAGGCAATATCTTAGCATAAGCTTCAATTAAATCACGGGCAACTGCATGCAGAATCGGCTGGCCGTATTCAATCAGAAGGGTGGGGTGGGCAAGACCACCACCGTGCTTAATCTTGGCGCGGCGCTGGCCCGTCGTGGTCGCGTGCCCGTGCTGATTGACCTGGATGCGCAAGCCCATCTGAGTTCCATCCTGTCTCCGGTTGCTTCAGGAGAAGAAAGCCTGTTTGCGTTTTTCAACCAGACCAAGTCGCTCACGGCGCTGGCTCGTGGCATCACCCTCGCGGGGGCTTCCGGTGAGTTGCTGCCGGCACATGCGGAACTGATCAAGGTAGACACCTTGTTTGGCAAGGGGCCCGGTATTCTGAATCGCTTGAAGTCGGGTCTGGACAAAACCTATGGCGTTGCCGACGAATTGCCCAGCCCGGTGGGCGGATGGACGTCCATTTCGAGGGCAGCAGACGTTGCTGCGCCAAGTTCCGAGTCGTCCTCCGACTCGCGGCCTTTGCTGATCGACTGTTGCCCCATGCTGGGCGTGTTGTCTTTGTCAGCGGTGTTCGCCACGGAGCGTTTGCTGATCCCGATCTCCACGGACTTTCTGGCCATGCGCGGCGCATTGCAACTGGAGAATACGTTGCGCGCCATGGAGCATGTGCTGAAGAAGCGGGTTGAACGACGTTATCTGCTGACGCGCTTTGATGCCCGTCGGCGCATGTCGCATGACATTGCCGCGCAGGCCGCGGAGCGATTCGGCGCTGAATTGTGTCAGACGCGCATTGCGGAAAATGTGTCCGTCGCCGAGAGTCCTGCGCGCGGTCAGGATATTTTCAGGCATGCCCCCGCCAGTCGTGGCGCGAAGGATTACGAAACGCTGATCGATGAACTGCTGGCGAGCGGATTCTGGGAGATTTGAGCTGGACTTTGAGGCATTGAGACATTGCGACTGTGCAGTCGCCGGCGCGGCGATGGTGAAGCAGTGCTTACTTGCTCAATAGCGATACGACATCCTCGAAGCTGATGGTGTCGGGGTTCGGCATGGTGCGAAAGAGGGCGCAACTGAGAATTTCGCAATGGGTGTACATCTGGCGCAGCTTGCGCTCGGCATCGGCTTCGTCACGGGCTTGTATGGTCAATTGCTCGACCACGAGGCCGTGGCGAGTGCGAATGCGGAATCCGTACTTGAGCAGCGAAGAAGGATGCATGGAACACCCGGTTTCAAGGACTTGCGGCAGATATAACATATGAATTCTAGCTCTACAACCTTAAATGCCTGATCCATGTGCGTTTATTGTCACTTTATGTTGGGAGTCGGCTGATTTCCGGATGATAGAATTCAGGTCGTAACCTCCCTGCACCTGCCTCAAGCGCAGTCGAATTTCCCCGAATCGTTCTTTTTTGTTGGGGCCCTGCCCGGGTTTTTGAAATTGATCCCGAAACGCTCACGCCAAGCTGTGAATTCTGATCGGATGCCCGGCCATGGCTGAGAGCGACGAAATCGTCATCAAGGGCCTGACCGCCGATGGCAAGCCGTTTCGTCCCAGCGACTGGTCGGAGCGCCTGTGCGGCGTATTGTCGGTATTTGGCGCTGAAAAGCGTATGGAGTATTCCCCCTACGTCCAGCCCATCACCTCGGCCGGTGTCAAGTGTGTGGTCGTGAATGTACGACTGGAGGCATTCGAGCCCATGGCCTATAAATTCCTGATGAGTTTTGCCAAGGACAATGAACTTCAAGTACGGCCGGGTCGACTCAAGAATCGCGATGAAGGCCTTGGCAATGAAGGTGAGCGCGGCTCAGACAAGCGGATGGCCGAATCCTGAGGGCAATGCGCTGAAATGCTGTGACAGCAATGCTGCAGGCGTGGCCAGAAAACAAAAAAGCGAACCGAGGTTCGCTTTTTTTATAGCACGCCTGATCAGGCGTTCAGGCGGCAGCGGCAGCCATGCCCTTGATCTGTGCAGCAAGGCGGCTCTTGTGGCGCGATGCCTTGTTTTTGTGGATGATCTTCTTGTCGGCGATGCGGTCGACAATGCTGACCGATTCGCGGTAAACCAGCATTGCGGCAGCCTTGTCGCCGGCTGCGATAGCCTTTTCCACGCCTTTGATGGCGGTGCGCAGCGTCGAACGCTGGCTGGCATTGTGCTGGCGGCGATGCTCGGATTGACGAGCGCGTTTGCGTGATCCTGCGGTATTGGCCATGTGCCCTGATTCCTTGGAGAATGCGCTTTGCGAAAAGCAAAAAACGAGAGGGCGCAAGTATAGCCGCTAAGCCATTCTGGCGCAAGCCAATTGGGCGGCAGGGGGAAGGGACCGACATATAATGCCGGCATGACTGAAGCAGCCCCCCCCGGCACACTGCCACCCCCGCCCCCGTCTCTGCCGCCGCCGCAGAAAAGCATGTTGAGGGCGCTGGCCACCATCAGCAGCATGACGCTGGTGTCGCGGGTACTGGGGTTCGTTCGGGACGCGCTGCTGGCACGCCTGTTTGGCGCCGGTATCGTCACTGATGCCTTTTTCGTCGCGTTTCGCATCCCCAACCTGCTGCGACGCCTGTTTGCCGAAGGCGCCTTCGCGCAGGCCTTTGTGCCGATTCTGGCCGAGTACCGTACCCGCGAGGGTGAGGCGGCGACCCGGTTGCTGGTCGATCGTACCGCCACCCTGCTGACGATCGCGCTGACGTTGATTACGCTGGTGGGGATTGTGCTGGCGCCCGCGATCATCTATGTCAGTGCTCCGGGTTTCACCGGCAACCCCGAAAAATACGACCTGACCGTGGCCATGCTGCGGGTGACTTTTCCCTACATTCTGTTCATTTCACTGGTGTCTCTGGCAGGCGGCATACTGAATACCTGGAGCCGCTTTGCCATACCGGCCCTGACCCCGGCGCTGCTCAATGTGGCCATGATCGGCGGCGCGTTGTTCGCCGCGCCCTATTTTGATCCTCCCGGCATGGTGCTGGCCTGGTCGGTGTTCGCCGGCGGCCTGCTGCAACTGGCGCTGCAGGTTCCGGCGCTGATGCGCATCGGCATGCTGCCCCGCTGGAAGTTCGCTCCGTCGGACCCGGGCGTGCGGCGCATCCTCATGCTGATGGCGCCGGCGGCATTGGGCGTGTCGGTCAGCCAGGTCAGCCTCATCATCAATACCATCTTCGCCTCGTTCCTGGAGAGTGGCAGCGTGTCATGGCTGTATTACGCGGATCGACTCATGGAGTTTCCGACCGGATTGCTGGGCGTGGCGCTGGGCACGGTGCTGCTGCCCAGCCTGTCGCGTTATCACTCCGCGACGGACACCGCGGAATACTCCCGGCTCCTTGACTGGGGATTGCGCCTGGCCATGTTGCTGGCGTTGCCCTCGGCAGTGGCATTGGCGGTGCTCGGCGTGCCCCTGGTGACGACGCTGTTTCACTATGGGCAGTTTACCGAGACCGACGTCTGGATGACGCGACAGGCGCTGGCCGCTTACAGCGTCGGCCTCACCGGGCTCATTCTGGTCAAAGTGCTGGCCCCCGGCTTTTATGCGCGTCAGGACATACGCACGCCGGTGAGATTCGCCATCATGGTGCTGGTGCTGACGCAATTGCTCAACCTGGTGTTCATCGGGCCATTTCGGCATGCCGGCCTGGCGCTGGCCATCGGCCTGGGGGCCTGCGTCAACGCTTTCCTGCTGTATCGCAAATTGCGTGAGCGCGAAATCTACCAGCCGCAACCGGGATGGCTGCTGTTCATGGGCAAGCTCGCGCTGGCGCTCCTCTTGATGGCACTCAGCCTGTGGTTCGCGATGGGGCCGCAAACCTGGTGGCTGCAAAGCCATGGTTTCATGCGGGTCGCCGGACTCGGGGCGCTGGTGGTGCTGGGATCCGGTGTCTATTTCGCCAGCTTGTGGCTGTTGGGATTCCGGCTGGCGGACTTTCGCCGGCGCACGGCTTGAGTCGTTGTACTTGGCTTGGAGCGCGTTGCAGAATGAAATTCCGTTAAAAGTGTCATTCCGAGCATCGCGAGGAATCTGCTTTGAGATCTGATTTAACAGCATCCCGCAAGGGGACTTCCTTCGGGGCGGATTCCTCAGCCTTCGGCTTCGGAATGACAACGCTTATTCAGATGAACTCTAGCCCCGCCCGCTTTAACAGTAACAGTAGCCGCTATAATTCAACACTTTGCGATTCAATAATCCCGGTCCGACTCCGGGCGGACTGTACATGATCGTCACACACGGCCTCGCCGTTCCTGCCACTCCTCCTGCTGGCCACGCTGTCATCATTGGCAACTTCGATGGTGTGCACATGGGGCATCAGGCCATGATCGCGCGCGCGATTGCGTCGGCGCGCGATCGTGATGTGCTGCCCTGCGCGCTCACGTTCGAGCCGCATCCGCGTGAAGTGTTTGCGCCGGAGCAGGCGCCGACGCGCCTGACATCCATGCGCGAGAAGATGGAACTGCTGTCGAATTACGGCCTGGTACGCGCGCATATCGAACGCTTCACCAAGGAGTTTGCCGCATTGACGCCGCAGACCTTTGTCGAGCAGGTGCTGGTGCAGACGCTGGCCGCGCGCTGGGTCCTGGTGGGTGGCGATTTTCGGTTTGGCGCACGCCGGGCCGGCGATGTGGCGATGCTGCGCGAACTGGGGCAGCAGCATGGCTTTGAAGTGGAGGCCATGCCCAATGTCATGCAGGGCGGCGAACGCGTGTCGAGTTCGTCGGTGCGTGCAGCGCTGGCGGCAGGCGATCTCGCCCGGGCCGCGGTATTGCTGGGCCGTCATTACAGCATCAGCGGCAGCGTGGTGCATGGCGACAAACTGGGGCGCGACCTCGGATTTGCCACGGCCAATGTGCGCATGCAACACAATCGTCCGCCGCTGTCAGGCATTTTCGCGGTGCGGCTGCATGGCGTGGGCGCGCAGGCGCTCGACGGGGTGGCCAGCCTCGGGGTCCGTCCCACGGTAAAGGCCGCCGGCGCCGAGGCGGTGCTGGAAGTCCATGTGTTTGACTTCTCCGGTGAAATCTACGGCGAACATGTTCGCGTCGAATTTCTGAGCAAGATTCGCGACGAAGAAAAATATCCTGACCTCGACACGCTCAAGGCGCAGATTGCCCGCGATTGCGAGGCGGCGCGCCAGGTGCTGCTGGAGTTCCGCCAGAACCACAGAATATGACTGACGAAAATGACTGACGCAAAATCCAACAACGACAAGAACGACAAGAACCAAAAGAACGACGGGCGCGAACAGAACGACAAGCGCGACTACAAGCGCACGCTCAATCTGCCCGATACGCCGTTTCCCATGCGCGGCGATCTGGCCAAACGCGAACCCTTGTGGGTCAAGGAATGGGAAGACCGGCAGATCTATCGCAAGATCCGTGAAGCCTCGCGCGGGCGCAAGAAATTTGTGCTGCATGACGGCCCCCCCTATGCCAATGGCGACATTCACATCGGCCATGCCGTCAACAAGATTCTCAAGGACGTGATCGTCAAATCGCGTCAGTTGGGCGGTTTCGATGCGCACTATGTGCCCGGCTGGGATTGTCATGGCATGCCCATCGAAGTGCAGATCGAGAAGACGCACGGCAAGAATATTCCCGTTGAGCAGACACAGAAATTCGCGCGTGCCTACGCCACCGAGCAGATCGCCCGGCAGAAGAAGGACTTCATCCGCCTGGGCGTGCTCGGCGAATGGGACAATCCCTACCTGACCATGGCTCACGGCAACGAAGCCGACGAGATTCGCATGCTCGGCAAGCTCTTGACCAAGGGCTATGTCTATCGCGGCCTCAAACCGGTGAACTGGTGCTTCGATTGCGGCTCGGCGCTGGCCGAGGCCGAAGTCGAGTACGCCGACAAGAAGGACATCGCCATCGATGTCGGCTTCCCGTTTGCGGAGCCGGACAAGGTCGCCACGGCGTTCGGACTCACCAAGCTCCCGACGGACAAGGGCTGGATCGTCATCTGGACCACCACACCGTGGACGATCCCGGCCAATCAGGCGCTGAACGTGCATCCGGAGTTCACCTACAACCTGGTCCAGACCGAACGCGGCTTGTTGATCCTGGCGGCGGAGCGGCAGGCGGCGTGCCTGGAATCCTACGGGCTGGTTGGAACAACGCTGGCCTCGTGTGCCGGTGCGGCGCTGGAAAACGTGAGTTTCCATCATCCCTTCTACGAGCGGCTGTCGCCCGTCTATCTCGGCGACTATGTCACGCTCGACACCGGCACCGGCATCGTGCACAGCGCGCCCGCCTACGGCATCGAGGACTTCCAGTCCTGCCGCCACTACGGCATGCAGGACGACGCCATCCTCACGCCGGTGATGGGCGACGGCAAGTATGCCTCCACGCTGCCGTTTTTCGGTGGCATGATGATCTGGAAAGCCAACCCGGAGATCGTCAAGAAAATCGACGAGAGCGGCTGTCTGCTGCACTCGAACAAGTACGACCACAGCTACATGCATTGCTGGCGCCACAAGACGCCCATCATCTATCGCGCCACCACGCAGTGGTTTGCCGGCATGGACGAGGTGCCCGGGTTCCAGGGCGCCAAGCCCGCGGAGTCATTGCGCGCGACGGCGCTGCGCGGTATCGAAGCCACGCAATTTTTTCCCGATTGGGGCAAGGCGCGTCTGCACGGCATGATTGCCAATCGTCCCGACTGGACCTTGTCACGCCAGCGCCAGTGGGGTGTGCCCATGCCCTTCTTCATCCACAAGGAAACAGGCGCCTTGCATCCGCGCACCGCGGAGCTGCTGGAAGCGGTGGCCAAACGCGTGGAGGAGGGCGGCATCGAAGCCTGGCAACGCGTCGAGCCCGCCGACCTGCTTGGCGAAGAGGCCGGCCAGTACGAAAAAATCAAGGACACGCTGGATGTGTGGTTCGACTCCGGATCGACGCATCAGACCGTGCTCGGTGGGCCCGAGGGAGCGAATGAGGGCGCAAAGAATAACGCCGGTTCCCATGGCGCAGAGCTGGCCTTCCCCGCCGATCTGTATCTCGAAGGCTCGGACCAGCATCGCGGCTGGTTCCATTCGTCGTTGCTGGTGTCGTGCATGGCCAATGGTGTGCCGCCTTACAAGGCGCTCCTGACCCACGGTTTTGTCGTCGACGGGCAGGGGCGCAAGATGTCCAAGTCCATGGGCAATGTGATTGCGCCGCAGAAGGTCTTCGATACGCTGGGCGCGGAAATTCTGCGCCTGTGGGTGGCGAGCACCGATTACTCCGGCGAATTGTCCATCTCCGATGAGATTCTCAAACGCGTGGTCGAAGCCTATCGGCGCATTCGCAACACGCTGCGCTTTCTGCTGGCCAACGTCGCGGACTTCGATCCGACAGTGCATGCATTGCCGCCCGAGCAATGGCTGGAGATCGATCGCTATGCCGTGGCACTGGCGGGCGAACTGCAGACCGCCATGCTGGCCGATTACGAGAAGTACGAATTCCATCCGGCCATGGCCCGGCTGCAGACTTTCTGCTCGGAGGATCTCGGCGGTTTCTATCTGGATATTCTGAAAGACCGCCTGTACACCGGCGGTGCGAATTCGCAGGCGCGCCGCGCCGCGCAAAGCGCGCTGTGGCACATCGCCCAGGGTCTCTTGCGCATCATGGCCCCGGTGTTGTCATTCACCAGTGAAGAGGCCTGGAAGGTGCTCAATCCCGGCGACGACACCATCTTCACCCATACCTACTATGCGTGGCCGACCGTGGCGAAGGATGCGGCCGAGGCAGCCACGCTGACGGCCAAATGGGCGAAGCTGCGTGGCATCCGTTCCGAGGTGGCCAAGCAGATGGAAGAATCACGCACGCAGGGCAAGATCGGTTCGTCACTGCAGGCTGAAGTCCTGATCCGCGCCAGTGGTGAAAAGCTCGCCCTGCTGCAGTCCCTGGGTGATGACCTGCGCTTTGTGCTGATCACCTCGCAGGCCACGGTGGCGGCGGTGGAGAGCGCCGCCGACGAGGCGGTGATCGTGACGCCGAGCGCGCAGGCCAAGTGCGAGCGCTGCTGGCATTACCGCGCCGATGTCGGCACGCATGTCGAGCATCCGGGTATCTGCGGCCGTTGCGTGGAAAACCTGAGCGGCGCAGGCGAGGTGCGACTGCATGCGTGAGCCGCCACTGCTGGCGGGTGCCGCTGCAGGCAGTGTCGCTGGTCTGGCACGCTGGCTGATTCCCGCAGCGGTGTTGGCATTGCTTGACCAGGCCACCAAGTCATGGGTAGTCGCGACGCTGGCGCCGGGACAGGCCATCGCGTACGCGCCCTTCTTCAAGCTGGTGCTGTGGTTCAATTCGGGAGCCGCCTTCAGTTTCCTGGCGGGCGCCTCCGGGTGGCAGCGCATTTTTTTTGTGGCAGTCGCGCTGGTGGCCGTCGTGGTGATCACCTGGTTGTTGTACAAGCACGCTGAACAACGAATGTTTTGCGCCGGCCTGAGCCTGATACTGGGCGGCGCGCTGGGCAATTTGTGGGACCGCATCATGCATGGACCGGTGGTGGACTTTCTGCTGTTTCATGTGGGTGAATACGCATGGCCGGCATTCAATATTGCCGACTCGGCCATTACCGTCGGGGCAGCCTTGATCATAATTGATGGATTTCGACAGAAGGAAAGGATACTTTCCAATGAAAATGAATAGTATTGAAAATGCCAACACGGCCGAAGAGGTGCTGCTGGCCAACCCGCGCGGATTTTGTGCCGGTGTTGAGCGTGCCATCGGCATCGTTGAGCGGGCGCTGGCCATTCATGGCGCACCCATCTACGTGCGCCATGAAGTGGTGCACAACAAGTACGTCGTCGATGACCTGCGCGCCAAGGGCGCCGTATTCGTCGAAGAACTCGATGCGGTTCCGCCGGGCAGCACGCTGATATTCAGCGCGCATGGCGTATCGAAGTCAGTGCGTGCCGAGGCCGAGGGGCGCGGCCTCAAGGTGTTCGATGCCACCTGCCCGCTGGTCACCAAAGTGCATGTCGAAGTGGCCAAGATGCGCGAAGCCGGCCGCGAAATCGTGATGATCGGCCATCGCGGCCACCCCGAGGTGGAGGGCACCATGGGCCAGGCCGGTGACGGCATGTATCTGGTCGAGACGGTGGATGACGTCGCGAAACTGGATGTGCGCAATCCCGGGCTGCTTGCCTACGTGACCCAGACCACGCTGTCGGTGGATGACGCGGCCAGAGTGGTCGATGCGCTGCGGGCGCGTTTTCCCACCATCGTCGGGCCGAAGAAGGATGACATCTGCTATGCCACGCAGAACCGCCAGGACGCGGTGAAGTTCCTGACGCCGCAATGCGATCTGGTCATCGTGGTCGGTTCGCCCAACAGTTCCAACTCCAATCGACTGCGCGAAGTGGCGCGCGGCCGCGGCGTCGAAGCGCATATGGTCGACAATGCCGACGAGTTGCTGCCCGAATGGGTGGCCGGCAAGCGGCGCATCGGCGTCACCGCCGGCGCCTCGGCGCCCGAGGTGCTGGTGCAGGACGTCATCGCCAAGCTGCAGCGTCTGGGCGCCAAGCGCGTCACGCAGCTTGAGGGCATTGAAGAAAACGTGGTGTTTGCGCTACCCAAGGGGTTGGGCAGCGCGGCGTAGACGTTGTGTTGCGTTGCGTTGCAACAGCAGATCCGTCGGTGCGCTCTGGATGACACGGATTCAGCGTATCGCTGAGCAATGCAGCCATCCTGTATTTTGCCGCCGTGTGAGCCGCTGCTTTCCCTACTGCACCACAATCCGCGGTGGCGCCAGGCTCGAAAAAGTCACCTCCACCAGTATCTGCACTTTCACCGGCTGACCGTTCTTCATGCCCGGGGTATAGCGGGCGCCGACAAAGGCCTTCTCCACGCTGACCTCGAAGTATCCCGGCGGATTGGCGCTTTCGATCCTGGCGCGTTCGACCACACCGTACTCGTTGATGTAAAGCCGCACCATGACCTTGCCCGACAGGCCGATGCGCATCGCCGGTTCCGGATAATCAGGCTCGACCTGCATCTTGATCCACGGCCGGATATCCACGTCGCCCAACTGAAAATAGCGGGGTGCTGGCAGCATTGTCGTGGTCTGCACGCTGGTGGTGAAGGGTTCCACTGTTGGCGGCTGCACGGGGCGATCGGGACTTCCATTCGCGGTCTTGCCACTGTCGGGGGATTTGACCGCGGCAGTGCCTTTTTCTCCCCGTTCTGTCGGAGGCGAGCCGGTGCTGCCGCTGACTCGCGTATCGGGTATTTCTCCGCTGACGTCGGCGCCGCGCAGCACCGCGCGCAGGAGCGGCGCATTGGCAGACATGGATGGTGGGCGACCCGTGCTGATGCCCGCCGTGCGCAAGTCCAGCGACGCCGCCAGCAGGGCATGCAGCACGATGGACAGCACCAGCGCCAGCAGCAGGCGCTCGTCGGCGGCGTCCTCGCGGCTGCCCGGTGCGGCCACCTCGCGTTCGGTCAACCCGGTTTGCCTGTTCGTCTATTCGACGAACAGTTCGCGCCAGGACACGCGCCGCCCGGTCACTGCGGTGGCCGACACCGGCGTGCTTTGCGGCAACTGCTGGTTGTCGGCGGTGGTCACGATGGTTTTGACCGTGCCGCCGGGCAATTGCACCACGTTGATGCCGACGATCAGCGCGGCGCTGATCTTGGTGCTGGCCATGTTGGCAGTGGCCCCGGCCACATATTGACCGGACTTATAGTCAAAGTAATTCAGCCAGCCATAGCCGCCGGCGGTGCAGTCGCTGCTGGTCGGCACGTTGGTTGGCACGACCAGGGTGCCCAATTGCAGCTGCGGATCGACGCTGGCGCGCTCGCCGGTATCCGGCAGATCAATGTACCAGCCTTTCTTGACGCCCATATCCACGGAATTACTGGTGGTCGTGCGCGTCGTGGACGTGGTGGCCGGCGCCACGGGCGCGATCGCCGACAGCGTCTGCGCTTGCAACTCGCCGCTGCCGCCGCGAAGCACGATGGCGGCGTTGCTCAGGTCGTCGCGAATGGCATACACCGACTGCGTCTGCGGCGGCGGGGACAGCAGCTTGTCCGTCTGGCCGAGCAGTTTGCCGGTGGTCACATAGACCACCGGATAATTCTGCACCGTGGCCAGTTCCGGCTTGGTGGTGATCGGCTGCGCCACGCCGCTGCTGTCGGTAAGGGTGACCACCTTGTGCACGGCGTTGGTGCCGCCGATGCCGGACGGATCAAGCTGAAAGCGCCAGATATTGCCCTTCAGGTCGCCTCCATAAATGCGCAGTGCGGTGTTGTCATCGGTGGCGTAGTCCACCCAGGCATTGATGCGCGACAGGCCGCTGGGGTCCACCGTGCCCGATACGCAGGGTGAGGTGGTGCTGACGCCATCGCAGCCCACGCCGGTGGAGAGGCGATTGAGGATCTTGCCGGTCTGTGCTTCGATGATGTAGAGGTAGCCCTTGCCATTGCCGGGGGAGAAGTTGTTGTACCCCGAGGTCAGCAGCACCACCCACTTGCCGTCGGACTTGCGCTTGACGATGAGCGGATTGCCAAAGCTGTAGCCGATATTGCAATCCGAAGTCGCCGTGCCGGCATTGGCCTGGGCATCGGTCAGGCAGGAGGCCGCATCACTGCCGCCCTTCAATTCCCACAACCCTTTGGGAGTGTCCGGATCGGTGATGTCCAGCGCGTAATAGCCGCGTCCACCGGCGTTGAGGCCACCGACGAGGATGGTGTGCCACTTGGACTTGGCCGAGCACGGCACGCTGGTGGTGTGGTCAAAGCAGATGTCGCCTACCGCCGGTGAGCCGTCCACGAAGTACTGGTGCACATAAGGCGAATCGGCCAGGCGTTTCAGATTGGGCAGCACCATGGTCGGGATATACGCCCAGCGCTCGGCACCTTCGCCGGTAATCGGGTTGGTGCTCAGGGTGCCGGTATAGTGGTCGTCACTGGTGGTATTCGTGTTGACGCCGGCGTCCTGATAGTAGGGGACGTTGTCCGGGTCGGTCTCGAAGGCATGCAGCATGCCATCGTTGGCGGCGACATAGACGGTGCCCTTGCGGCTGGCCGTGGTGCCGTCGGTGTCCGCCTTGAATTCCGAGTAATAGGGGTCGCTGGTGCTGCCGTAGTTGAACGGCGCCGCTCGCACATAGGCCGGCTGGCCGCTGATGATGTCGCCCAGCAGGTGTTCTCGTTTGCGGAACAGGTGGGCCGTGGTGGCCGGCAGCGGACCAATTTCATTGGCACGCTCGCCGCGCAGGAAGTCAACCAGCTTGGCCTTGGTGGCCACGGTGGCGTCGTTGCGGCCGCTGCCGTCGCTGACCCAGCCCAGCGACTGGGTCAGCGACAGGGAATCGAAATAATCCAGTTCCGTTGCGGTCAGGCCGCTGCCATCGGTGCAGGTGGTGTATATCGAGGTGTCCACGCCCGCCCAGCAGAAACTCTTCAGCTTGTTGCCGTTGGACACGCCGGAGACCACCGTGGTGTCGGTGGCGTCAAAGGTATAGATGTTGCGATTCAGATGGGTGCGCAGATCCAGTTGCGTTGCCGCTGACCACAGTGCCACCTTGGATACGGTGCCATCGGTCAGGTCGATGGTGCGGGCGGTCAGGTCGCCGGTCCATTCCACCGTGGCGTATTGCGCGGTGAAGGCGAAGTTGTCGCCCGCCACCGGCTGCAGGTTGGAGGTGGCGGCCGCCGCACCGGCGCCTACCCGCGAGGCCACGCTGGAGAGCGTGTCGGTCAGGCTCTGCGTGAGTTCGGCCGGGTCCTTGGCCGAAAAGAACTGGCCGTAGCCGTTCACGGCCGCATGCCAGGTGTCGTCCAGGGCGGTTTCGGCATTGGACGCGGGCACCGGCCAGTTCAGCGTGCCCTGGGTAATGCTTTTGTAATCACCGGTGGTCTGGCTCAGATAGCCGGGGTCGTAATTCAGCGTGCCGGCCAATCCCAGGCCGACGGTAAAGGTGGTCATGTGCTGGTGATCGGCCTTGTCCGTGCCCACGTCGGGCACTTCGTCGGCCATGTCCGGGCGCAGGTCAGTGTTGTAGTAATAGGCCGCCACATCGGCCAGCGTGTTGGTGGAGCCATTGGTGGTGGTGGACACGGTGACCGTGGTGGCGGGGTCGGCAGGCAGCGTCGGGGCGGCGGCGCAGGCGCCCACGGTGGTCACGACGCCTGCAGGGGTCACGGTGTTGTCGGAGGTCTGGTTGCCACTGGCATAGACCTGCGTGCGGGTGCTGGTGGTGGTTGTCAAAAGTACTTTTCGCTGTGTGCTGATGCAGGAGTTCCCCCCCAGCGCGCCCAGCGAATGGGTTCCCGACACGGTGGTGGTCACAACAGTTGCCGTGCCGGTGCCGTCGTACTGCGGCCGCGGCGTGGTGACGAGGCTGAAGTCGGTGTTGCCGATTTGGCTGCCATCCAGCCGCCACGGGTTCACCGAGTCATTCCAGTAGCCGTCCGTGACCAGCACGGCGTAATTGGACTGGCAGGAGTAGGTGATCGGGCTGGCGCCCATGTTGTTGGGGGCCTTGTTGCCATAGTACATGCCGACGCGGGCCAGCGCAGTCTTGTTGGGCGTGCTCTGATTGTTGCGCTCGGTGCCGTAAAGGGTGCTGTACCAGGCAGCCTTCTGCGTGGCATTGAAGGCAGTGATTGGCACGAAACGGCTGGGTTGTGACGTGGTGCCGCTGGCGGCGTTGATGACCGAGGTGGTGGTGTCCGGCGCGGCGTCAAAGGGGGCGATGGTGATGAAACCGACGCGGAAATTGCTGCTGAGGTTGACAAAGGCGCGGCCGATGGCGGTCTTGGCCATTTGCGAGCGGCTGCGGTAGTAGGCAAACCAGTTGGCGAAGTTGGTCATTTCCTCTTCGTAGGTGCAGATGTTCGATTCGGTGGTGCAGTCGCCGCGCCCCGATGCCTTGGAGAAGGTGGTTTGCGCGAATTTGTAGGTGGAATTGGGATAGGTCGGCGTGGGCGTAGTCTGGGCGACACAGGTGGTGCGCGCGGCGGTGGTGCAGTAGCTGGAAGTGGAAATATTGGTGCGCGAGAACGTGCCCACGTTCGCGCGCGTCGCCGGTACCGATGCCACCGCGGTGACGCCGCCGCTGAAGGAAGTCACCGTGGTCTCGATGTCACCGTTGTTGGTGCCGCCGGCCAGCTTGCTGCTGTTACTCAGAGCGCGGGTGGCGTTACTGACCGTGGCGGTGACGGTGGTGTTGTTCAATTCCGCGCCGGTGGTGGTGGGGGCCGTGAAAGTGATGACCGGGTTGACCGTGCCGCCGCCGCCGGTGCCGGCCGTGTAGGACTTCGTCCAGCCTGCTGCTGTGACAGCCGAGGCGACGCCCGTGTTGATGAGCGACGCAAACTCGTTGAGCCGGGTGAGCGTGGTATTGCTGTTGCAATTGGCGGTGCTGCAGTTGATCGTGCCTGAGGTGGACAGGAAGTTCACCGAGGGGCTGGTTGCCACGGTGAACGTGGTCAACTTGGCCATGCTGCCGCCGGAACTGGCCTTGGTCACGGCGCTGATGGTGAGGGTAAAACTCGCCGGTGTCCTGGAGGAGACCGAACTGACCACCTGTATCGTGTAGCCGTTATAGGTGGTGCCGGTGCTCGGGGCGGTGACGTCGACAGCGGTGGTGCCGTTCATTGCCGAGGTGAAATCCGGTGACGAAACGCAGGAAAAAATCTTGCTGTTGATCGCGGTGGCCGCGTTGGCGGGAGTGAAACTGGCCCCCTGGCTGATGCTGCCGCAGGTGCCGGTGCCGGTCAGCAGGTCGGCGACAAAAGTACCACTGGCATTCAGGACGTTGATTGCCGTGATGCTGCCCGCGGCCGAGTCGGACTGGGCCGGCACGGTGATGGTGGCCTTCGCGGCTACCCCGGTCACGGCGGTGACCGCCGCCGCCACGTTGCCGGCATATTTGGGATAGGTGTAGGAACCGGAGTATTTGGCCTGGCAACTGGTGAGCGCGCTGCTGGTGCAATAGCGCACCTTGGCCGGGAAGTTATAGGCCGTGGCACCCACGGTCGTCGGCACCGTTGAAGCCACGCAGGTGGTGAAATTGGCATCGGTGCAGTATTCGGTCGTGGCCAGCCGGTAATAATAGGGGCTGCCGCTGCGGTATTTGACATTGGACTTGCCGCTGGTGCCGGTGGACCAGCCGTAGCCATTGACCGTATCCGGGTAAGCCCAGCCGCTATTGGTCAGGCAGGCCGCCGTATCCGTCACGGTCGCGCCCTGGCTGGTGCACCAGACCCGGTCCGGGAAACTGGCCACCAGGTTCTGCGTGGTGGCGGCGGCTGTGGCCGGATTGGTGGATGAAACGGTGCCGGGCTCCATCATGTTGTTGATGGTGTCGCGAAAGGTATTGGTGGTCGAGGGCGACACATTGTCGGTGGGCACGGCGGTCCAGCCATTGGTGCAGTAGCCGCTGCTGACCGTGCCGCCAGTGTTGGCGCAGGTCATGGAATTCTTCTCGGTGCCATCGTAATTCACCGCCGGCTGGTAGCGGATGTCCGGGCTGTAGTACTGGGTATTGATATCCGGTGACATCAGCGGCACGTCGCCGGCTTCGCAATCGAGCAGGCTGCCGGTGATGTTGGTGCTGCTGTCCAGCGAGTCAAAGCATAGGCGGTTTTTTTCAGAAGCGGAAGCGCTGGAATAGCGGCCGATATAGTCCGGCGTGAACTGCTGCATCATCGAGCCCGAGTCATCAAACAGCATCATGATGTTGGGTGGAATATTGGAGGCCGGCTGCGACAGCGGTTCGCTGGCGATGTCGGTGCCGGTCACGGCATACACCTGCCCGGACAGGATCATCGACCAGCAGATCGCATAGGCGAGTATCTGGCGCAGCATGAGACGGAAATTGAGTTTCATTGTGGTCTCCTTGGCTGGGGAAATGGGTCCAGCCGGTAGTTGCCTTCAGTGCTGAAGAAATCAGTTCGACAAGATTGATTGGTTCGACAATGGGGTACGAAAGCGGGTACGAAAGCGGCTCGGGTTCGACAGTGGCTAGTACACGACAGCCTGGATGTAGCTGCGCGAATTGCGCGGGCCCAGCACGCGCACCGTGATGCGGTAATAGGCCGATGTTGATACCGAGATGGCATAGCTGCCATAGGTGGCGGCCCCTTTGGTGCCGGAGGCGCTGCTGGCGGCATCCGCGGACTTGACGCAACTGGTGTCGGTGGTGGCGCCGGTGGCGTTGCACAGGCGATGGATGACGTAGCGCACCGCATAGCCGGTGGGCGGCGTGGGCGTGGTGACATTGGTCGATACCGTGTCATCCCAGGCGAAATCGGCGGCAGCGGTATTGCCCAGCAAATCCACCCCGGTCTGCATGGTGGCCCAGTAGCCGGAGCCGCCGGTCACGCCCGGCTGGTCGGTGGTGACACTGGCGCTGTTGGCCATCAGCCAGGTGCGCGCGGCTTCAACGCCGATGTCCCCGGCGAAGGTGGCGCCCTGCCGGAACGCG
>CANKAJ010000076.1 GCA_947479645.1 Betaproteobacteria bacterium
CCTACCGCCGCATCCCCTCCCACATCTTCTGCAGTCGCTTCGCCGACACCGGCATGGGCGTGCGCAATTCCTGGGCGAAGAGTTGCACGCGCAACTCCTCCAGCAGCCAGCCGAATTGTTCGAGTTTGTCGTCGGAAGTGCCTGACTTGCGTACCGCCGACAGTGCGCGCAGATACAACGTCTGCAGCGGCAGCAGTTCGCCCATGCCGCGGCCTTCGCGCGACGGATCGGCACGCAGTTTTTCCAGGCGCAGCACCGCCGCCTTCACATAGCGCGGGAAGTGCTGCAGTCGCTCGAAGGGCGAGCCGGCGATGAAGCGTCTGGGCAAGAGGCGCGCCATCTGCTCCTGAATGTCCTTCACCGCTTCCGGAAAACCGCGCTGGGCTTCCTTCAGTTTTTTCGTCAGCAACTGATACTCGGCAAGGATGCCGCCCACCAGGCGCGCCATTTCCTGGGCGATCAGGTTGACGCGTGAGCGCCCTTCTTCGCGTCGCTTCACAAAGGACGCTGCATCGCGCGGCAACGGCGGCAGCAGGCAGGCACGATCGAAAGTCGCCTCCACCAGTTGCCGGCGCAGTTCAGCGGAATCACCGAATGGAGAAAACTGCAATGCCAGCGCCATGAAGTTGGGCAGGTTTTTTTCGATGTATTTCACCTGCTCCTTCAGCTGCAGCATGAACAGACGCCGCAGACCGGCGTGGTGCTCGGCACGCGCGGTGTCCTCGCTGTCGAATACCTGCAGTTGCACTTCGGTTTCCAGATCGACAATGGCCGGGAATCCGATCAGCGTCTGCGAGCCGTGACGAATTTCCATGACCTCGGCCAACTCGCCGAAGGTCCACTCGATGGTGGGCTCGCCAGCATCGCCATCAATAGCGCCGCCCGCCCCGGCATCAGACACCACTTCGGCAAAACGCTCTCCCGCCGCTTCACCAAGTTCGGCGCGCAGTTGCGCCAGATTGCGGCCCATGCCCAGTTGCCGGCCATGCTCATCGATGACGCAAAAATTCATCGACAAGTGGGCCGGAAGGCGTTCGGGCTGAAACAGGTCGCGCTGTATCTCCAGGTTCAGTTCGCGCCGCGCCCAGCGCGCGATGGCTTCGGTCATCGTGACCGAGAGATCAGCCGGTTCCAATAGAAAAGCTTCGGCGAACTCCGGTCCCGGTCCCAGCTTGTGACGCGTGCGCTGCGGCAAGGACTTGGCCAGGCCCATGGATTTCTCGCGCCGCAGGCCCGGCACCAGCCAATCGCACAATGCGGCATTCACCTGGTTCAGTGCCACCAGCGGCACGGTCAACGTCACGCCATCACGCGGGCTGCCCGGTTCGTGGTGATAGTCGAGCGCGAAGCTGCGCCCAGCCATCTCCAGTTGATGCGGAAACTGCGCAGTGGTGATACCGGCCGCTTCATGGCGCATCAGGTCGGCGCGCTTCAGAAACAGGCACTTCGGATCCTTCGCCTCCACGCCATGGCGCCAGGCATCGAAGGCCGCGCCATTGTAGATGCCATGCGCCGCATCGGCTCTGGATGCGGCGGGAATGACACTGTCGTAGAAAGCAAAGATCAGTTCGTCATCGACCAGCACATCGGGCCGGCGCGACTTGTGCTCCAGACGCTCAATGTCGCGGCGCAGGTTCTGGTTGTGCGCAAAGAATGCCGCCTTGGTCTCAAACTCGCCCTCCACCAGCGCGCTGCGGATGAAGATACGGCGCGCTTCGACCGGGTCGAGCGGCCCGTAATGCATGCGCCGGTTGGTGTACAAGGGCAGACCGTACAGGGAGGCGCGCTCGAAAGCCGCCACATGCGCGGGCTTTTTCTCCCAGTGCGGATCGTACTGGCTTTTCTTCACCAGATGCGCGCCGACGCGCTCCAGCCACTCCTGATCGATGGTCGCGACGCTGCGCGCATACAGGCGCGTGGTTTCGGTAATCTCGCCCGACATGATCCAGCGCCCGGCCTTCTTGCCCACGCCCGAACCCGGATGCACCCAGAATTTGATGCCGCGCGCCCCCAGGTAATTGCCTTCCTCGGTCTTCAGTCCGACATTGCCGAGGAGGCCCGCCAGCAACGCACGGTGAATATGCATGTAAATCTTGTGCGGCTCCGGTGCCAGTTCACCCACCTTCCAGCCCAGTTCGGACACCATTTCCTTGATTTGCGAATGAATGTCGCGCCACTCGCGCAGGCGATTGGCCGACAGGAAATTCTCCCGGCAGGTCTGATAGAGCTTCTTGTTGGATTTCTTGTGGTCGATCAGATTGCCGTAGAACTTCCACAATTTAAGGTAGGCGAGAAAATCGGATTTCTCATCGTTGAACTTCTTCTGCGCCTCGTCGGCCGCAGCGGCGCGCTCCATCGGCCGGTCGCGCGGGTCCTGGACCGCCAGTGCCGACGCAATCACCAGCACCTCGGCGAGGCTACCCTCCTCTTTCGCCGCCAGCACCATGCGGCCAATGCGCGGATCGAGCGGCAAACGAGCCAGTTGCCGGCCGATATCGGTCAGATAGTTGGCATCATCAACAGCGCCCAGTTCGCTCAACAGCGCATAGCCGTCGCTGATCGCCTTGGACGAAGGCGCGTCAATGAACGGAAAATCCTCCACTTCGCCCAGGTGCAGCGACTTCATGCGCAGAATCACGCTGGCGAGCGACGAACGCAG
Source organism: Betaproteobacteria bacterium (assembly GCA_947479645.1). Classification (GTDB taxonomy): domain Bacteria; phylum Pseudomonadota; class Gammaproteobacteria; order Burkholderiales; family SG8-39; genus CAIYPG01. Next base: position 2,660 of record CANKAJ010000076.1, read on the forward strand.
CACTTCCGGATCAGTGAAGGCGGCGCGCTTGTTGTAGTCCTCCTCGGCATAGAGGCGTATGCACACTCCGCTGGCGACGCGACCGCAGCGTCCGGAGCGCTGCTTGGCGGCCGCCTGCGAGATCGGTTCGACCTTGAGCTGCTCAACCTTGTTGCGATAGCTGTAGCGCTTTACGCGCGCCATGCCGGTGTCCACCACATAGCGGATGCCGGGCACGGTCAGCGAAGTCTCGGCGACGTTGGTGGCAAGCACGATGCGCCTGGCATTGTGCGGCTTGAACACGCGCTCCTGCTCGGCGGCCGACAACCGCGCGAATAACGGCAGGATTTCGGTGTGCGGCGGGTGGTGCTTGCGCAGCGCCTCGGCGGCCTCGCGGATTTCGCGCTCCCCCGGCAGGAACACCAGCACATCGCCCTCCCCGACCCTTGCCAGTTCATCCACGGCATCAACGATGGATTGCTCCAGATCGAGTTCCTGGCGATCATCCAGTACTGGTTCGCGATAACGCAGTTCCACCGGGAACATGCGCCCGGACACTTCGATCACCGGTGCGGGTTTTCCATCCTGGTCTGCAAAGTGCCTGGCAAAACGGTCGGCATCAATGGTCGCCGAAGTGATGACGAGTTTCAGATCTGGACGCCGCGGTAACAGCTTCAGGATGTAGCCCAGCAGGAAGTCGATGTTGAGGCTGCGTTCGTGCGCCTCGTCGATGATGAGCGTGTCGTACTGGCGCAGTTCGGGATCGCCCTGCGTCTCGGCGAGCAGAATGCCGTCGGTCATCAATTTCACATAGGACTGCGGACTGACGCGATCGGTGAAGCGGATCTTGTAGCCGACGATGCCGCCCAGTTCGCTCTGCAGTTCCTGCGCGATGCGCGCTGCAGTGGCGCGCGCGGCAATGCGTCGCGGCTGGGTGTGCCCAATCAGCCCCTCGACACCGCGCCCCAGTTCCAGACAGATCTTGGGCAGCTGTGTGGTTTTACCCGAGCCGGTCTCGCCGCAGACAATGACCACCTGATGCTCACGGATCGCCCGCGCAATGTCCTCGCGCTTGCCCGATACCGGCAGCTCGGGCGGAAAGGTCGGGCGTGGCAGGTTGCGGCGGCGCGCCTCGATGACGGCGGGATCGCGCGCCCGGAATTCAGCGCGGGCCATCAGACGCATGCGCCGGGAAATCGCAATCGGCAGCGATACACCAACACCATGACAATACTATGTTGATAACAATATTTCTGCAAAATACTATCTATAATTTAAGAATAATTGAAAATGATAATTTAATGAGCTGCGCTATCGGCACACCCGCATATCATCGCGAGGGATGCGATAAGTTCATGAAAAGATCTTATCATCGCAGCCTGCTGCTGTTCCTATAATGATGCAATCTCTTTCGTGATTGGCACTGACTTGAACACAACGACATCATCCCCGGGCCTCATTCCACGTGTTTCGGCTCAACATGTTGCCGGACTGCTCAAAACGGGCGCCGAGCTCGCGCTCATCGATGTTCGTGAAGAGGGCGTATTCGCGCGCGGCCACCTTTTGTTCGCTGCATCCATTCCGCTGGCGCGCCTGGAATTGCGCGCGCGCCGCGCCATCCCGCGCCTGGACACGCCCGTCATCCTGATCGCCGACGACCCGGCCGACACCGACCTGGCCGCCTCGCGTCTGAAGCGCGGCGGCTATACGAACGTCAGCGCGCTCGATGGCGGAAACACCGCGTGGACCAAGGCTGGCTATCAGCTCTTCTCCGGCGTCTTTGTTCCAAGCAAGGCCTTCGGTGAAGTGGTCGAGCATGCCAACCACACGCCGCGCATCAGCGCCACCGCCGCCAATGAAGCGATGCGCCGCGGCGAAGCGCGCCTGTATGTCGACAGCCGTCCGCTTGAAGAGTTTCGCAACCTGAGCCTGCCCAATGCCCTGGACTGCCCCGGCGCCGAGTTGGTGTTGCGCGCGCCCGCCGCGGCTGGCGCGAACCCCATTGTCGTCAATTGCGCCGGCCGCACGCGCAGCATCATCGGCGCGCAGTCGCTGATCAACGCCGGCATTCCCAATCCGGTGTATGCGCTGGAAAATGGCGCCATGGGCTGGCGCCTGTCCGGACTGGAACTGCGCCATGGCGTGGATGAACTCCTGCCCATTCCTGCCGCTGCCGACATCGCTCTTGCTCGCCAGCGAGCGCGCAGCCTGGCGGAAAAACTCGGCGCGCAATGGATCGACGATGCGAAGCTGCAAGCACTGCTGGCGCAAGCGGACCGCACCACCTATTGCTTCGATGTGCGTCTGCCCGAAGATTATGCTGCAGGCCATTTGCCCGGATTCTTCAATGCCCCGGGTGGCCAGTTGGTACAGGCCACGGATGTCTATGCGCCGGTGCGCAACGCGCGCATGGTGCTATTCGACGAGTTCGGCGTGCAGGCGCCGATGACGGCTCACTGGCTGCGACAGATGGGCTGGACGGTTTTCATTGTGGAGACTGCATTGGACGCGGGTACGCTGGAAAAAGGCACGCAAGCGGGCCCGCCACTGTATCCGCCCGACGCAACGCAACGACTGGATGTCCCCGAACTCATGGCGCTGCTGCGGAGCAATCGCGGCATCCTGATCGACTGCGACGACAGCCGCGCTTTCAACAAGCAGCATCTGCGCGGCGCGCGCTGGATAACACGCTCGCGCATCGAGCGCATTGCCGAATTGACCGGCGCGGTCGGACCGCACACCACCATCGTGTTTACCTCGGACGACGGTGTGCTGGCGCAATACGCCGCAGCCGACGCCGCTGCGCTGGGTCTGCGCGCCGCCTGGATTGCGGGTGGCACGCGCGGCGGCGCCAGTGCAATGGGCGCTGTCGGCCTGACCAGCGGCCCGGATTTCCTTTGCGAAACCGATGACGCCTTTTACAGCCCCTATCAGCTGCCTGCAGGGGTGGAGAAGGCCATGCAGACCTACATCGACTGGGAAACAGGTCTGCTCGATCGGCTGAAGAACGAACCGGGACTGCATTTCAACGTGCACGTCCATGCGAATTGAGGCGATGCGAAAAGCCTGCATACCCGGCACCGCGAACCAGCCGCAAGTCCACGACCCGAACGACAGCGCAGACCAATCCAATGGCGGCTTGCGGATGTTGCGATGCCCGCCAGTGAAAAACTAATCGCAGTGCTACGGTTTGTGATACGGGCCGGCACAGGACTGCTGCTGGGGGCATGCGCGCAATTGCCTGCTTTTGCACCTGTCGACAATTGCCGCGACTGCCCGGCATTGGTCGCCATTCCCGCCGGCCGTTTTGTCATGGGCTCACCCGACGACGATCCGGAAAACTGGGGCCCCGAACGCGAAGGGCCGCAGCACGAGGTCACCATCACGCATTCCTTCGCCATCGGCAAATACGAAGTCACGCGCGCGCAGTTCGCCCGGTTCATCGCGGAAACCGGCGACATCGGTGGCGGCTGTTTTGACTGGAATGGCCGCGCCTGGAACCAGGATGCGGCACGCAATTGGCGCAATCCGGGCTTTGCGCAGACCGACCATGATCCGGTGGTCTGTGTAAATTGGGACGATGCGACGGCCTATGCGCGCTGGCTGTCACGCAAGACCGGCCAGCCCTGGCGCCTGCCCAGCGAGGCCGAATGGGAATATGCGGCTCGCGCCGGCACCACCACCTTGCGCCCCTGGGGCAACAGCGCCGATGATGGCTGCCGCTATGCCAATTTCGCGGACCAGACGCTGTGGCAGGCGCTGCGCGTGGAACCGGCGGCACGCTGTGCCGATGGTCATGTGTACACTGCGCCGGTGGGCAGTCTGTTGCCGAATGACTTCGGCCTGCACGACATGCTGGGCAACGCCTGGGAATGGACGGCGGATTGCTGGCACGACGGCTATCAGGGCGCCCCCTCGGATGGAACAGCCCGCGATGACCCCGGCTGCGTGCGTCGGGTCAATCGCGGCGCCGGCTGGAACAGCAACCCGCGCAATGTGCGTTCGGGTAACCGCGGCAATTACGCGGGAATCTATCGTTACAACATCATCGGCTTCAGAATGGCGAAGTCGAAAGCAGATTAGTTGTCTGAAATTTTTTCTGGAAGATTCTGATGTCAAAGAAGCAAGCGCTATTTCCCATCCTGTCACGTTCACCGTGGTGGATGAGCATGTTGATCGCCGCCGCACTGTTTGGATCGGTCCGGCTGTTCCTGCCCGACCTCACCGCATTTTTTTCGGCGCTGCCTTTCATTCTGATTTCGGGCTATGCCGGTGTGCGGCAGTTGCGCTCGCCCAGCGACGCCAGTGTCGCATCCCGGATTGCGCTTTTGCGCGGCATGTCCTGGGAGGATTTTTCCGCGGTCATGGCGGATGCTTTTGAACGCGATGGCTATACGGTGACCGCCATCGCGGATGATTCGGCCGATTATGAGTTGCGCAAGGCCGGGCGACTCACCATCGCCAGTTGCAAACGCTGGAAGGTAGCCCACACCGGCGTTGGCCCGCTGACAGCACTACTCAAATCCACAGAGGCACGTGATGCGCACGACTGCATTTATGTGAGCGCCGGTGATTTTAGCGACAAGGCACGCACACTGGCGACCGCGAAAACAGTCCGTCTGCTGACCGACGCGGAACTGGCCAGGCTGGTTGCGACGAGCCCTCGTTTCAAGCAGTTGTCGTCTGCCGCCGGTGCAAAGCGCTAATGCACTTGCGTATTGAATGGCCCATATGACACGACGGAAGATCCAATCCTGCAATGTACGCTTGTTGCCGAAGGGATGAAGGAATAACATCGCCGGATACCGGAACAGCGCCCGGCAAGACCGCAGACAAGGGTGGTCCGTCAATTACGTGAGGAAGAGAACATGCCCCGTTTGCTACTGAGTGGGTTGGCCATTTTCGCAATGCTCTTGAGCGGAACTGCCCTAGCCCAGACCTGGCCGACCAAACCGGTCCGACTGGTACTGGGATTTGCCGTTGGCGGCAGCACCGACGTAATGGCACGCATGCTGGCAGCGAAACTCTCGGAACGCGTTGGCCAGCAAGTGCTGGTGGAGAACCGACCCGGCGCCTCCTCCAATATCGCCAGTGAATATGTCGCTCGCGCGACCCCCGATGGCTATACGCTGCTGAACACCACCAGCACCATGACGGTGAACGCAACGCTGTTCCCGAAGCTGCCCTTCAATGTCATCGAGGACTTTGTCGCCGTAACGCCGACCGTGGCAGTGCCAAGCATTCTTTCGTTGCACCCTTCGGTGCCCGCCAGAACGCTCAAGGAATTCATTGACCTGGCCAAAGCCAAGCCTGGCAGCATTTCCTATGGCACCGCGGGCGAAGGCAGCGCCGCCCATCTGGCCACCGAACTGTTCCAGGGCGCCACCGGCGTGAGCATGGTGCATGTCCCCTACAAGGGCGCCGGGCCGGCAATGACCGACCTGCTCGCCGGCCATATACAAGTGCTGTTCATCTTCAGCGCGCAGCAGGTGAATACCCATGCCGCCGCCGGCAAATTGCGGCCGCTGGGCGTGACGTCCTTGCAGCGCATGAATTCCCTGCCCGATCTGCCCACCCTGCAGGAACTCGGACTGGAAGGATTCGAAGCCATTTCCTGGAGCGGACTGATGGCCCCCAAGGGCACGCCACGCGATCTCGTCAATCGCATCAATCAACAGGTCAATGCCGCGAGCAAGGACATGACCAAACAACTGGGGGATCTGGGCGCCTACGCGGTGCACTCCTCCCCCGAACAGTTCGCCGCCTACGTCAAGGCGGAAATCACCAAATGGGCAGTTATCGTCAAGCGTGCCGGCATCAAGCCCGAGTCCTGATCCGGCACTGATTCACTGCGCCGGACCTTTCGGACCGGCGCAGTCCCTCGCCAAAACGATCGATCCTCGCGGACGATCAATCCTCGCGGCCGTAGTGAATGCGGCGGTACGGCACGCTCATGACCGTGCGCGAAATGCGCAAGTCAATGATCATCGGCCCAGGATTGGCTACCCAGTCCTTCACCGCCCTGGCCAGCTCATCCATGCTGCGTGCCATGGCACCTTTGCCACCCATGGCCGCAGCCACCTTGCCCAGGTCAGGACAGGGAATGACCGAGGTATTCACGTCCATCTTCTTGACGTCGAGCTTGTAGTACTCCGCACCCAGCGCCTCGTTGTTCAGGCAGATCACCAGCAGCGGCATGTTGTAGCGCACCGCAGTCTCGAACTCGGCCAGGTGCATCATGACGCTGGCATCGCCTTCGAGCAGCATGGCCGGCTTGCCGGTCGCCACCACTGCGCCCATCGCGGCCGGCAGCATCTGGCCGATGCACCCGAAAAAGCTCCCCGCCTGCATCAGTGAACGGCGCTTGACCATCATCATCTGGGAAATACCCGATGCCATGCCGCTGCCTGACAACATGCCGATGTGTGACGGCACGATCTCGTCGAGCAGCATGCAGGCCTTGCGCGGATCAACCGTGCCCGGATCGATCGGGAATTCGGTCGTGTCATCCCAGTGACGCGCCAGTTTAGCCTTGACATCCGGCGTGCGATAACCGCCCGACTTGAAATTGCGGGCGGCCAGCGTCTTCTCCAGCGCCTCCACGCCCACCCTGGCATCCGCATGCAGGTAGCAGTCGGCGGCGCGCACACCGCTCATGATGACATGCGGCTTGCTGTCGATCTGAACGTACTTGGCATTGGCGTAAAGATAACCGCCTTCGGTGGTGTGGCGATTCAGGCTGGCACCGACGCCGATGACGCAATCGGCTTCCTGCAGCAGCTTCAATGCCCCCTTGGTGGCATAGCTGCCGGAGATGCCGGCGTGGTATTCGCATTCACTCAGGAAGGTCTTGGCCAGCAGCGACGTCGCGATGATGGCGCCGATGCGATCACCCAGCTTCAGCACGGCATCGCCCGCACCCGACCACTGCGCGCCGCGTCCGACGATGATGACGGGGTGCTTGCTCTTCGAGATGATATCGGCGGCCTTTTCCAGCGCCTGCTGGTCCGGGTGTACGACACCTTGGGTAAACAGCGTTTCGGACGGCTTGTACGGCTCGTCGTCATCCCATTCCTGCTGCTGCAGGTCCATCGGCACGCTCAGCAGAATCGGGCGCCGCTCGGTCTTGGCCAGGTAGAACGCCTTGCGCACTGCATCGTCGGCGGCATCGGCCGTGGCCATGCGCACGAAGCCGGCTTCGCAGGCCGTCGCAAAGATCGACTGGTCAAGGCGCTGCACGTACTCGTCATCATTGGTGGGAAATTCGCCGCAGAACGCCACCAGCGGCGACGAGGCCCGCGCAGCGGTCACGAATGCCGTCGCCAGCTGCGTCGTGCCCGGACCGCAGGTCGCCGTGGCCACGCCCACCTGCTGCGTGGTTCGCGCCCAGCCATCGGCCATACCCAGACCGGCGCCTTCATGGCGCACCTCATGCACCTTGATGCCGCCGAGTTTGTGCAACTCGTGCACCCAGAACATATTGCCGTCACCCATCATTCCGAATGTGGCAGTAACACCTTCCGCCTTGAACGCACGTGCCAGCCTTTGATAAACCTTCATGATTTCCACCCTCCGTTGAAAAATTCAGTCGGTAACCACCAGGTACACCACTTGCAACAAAATCGTTCGGCGCCGGCCACCGCCAGCATCCGACTCTGAGCCGGACCTTACTGAGTCCAGTGAATCAGTCCACGGCATCAGGCTACGGTGGCACCAGCCAGACGTGCGGCCAGGAGATCGGCAAATTCCCTGGTCGTGCGCCCCACCACCCTCTTCGCTCCGGACCTCACCAGCGTGGACAGCCGGCCCGAGATATCGACTCCGGACTCGATAAAGATCGACGAACCTGCATGCGCTACGGCATTGGCCACCCGGAACTTCATGGTGGCACGGACGCGCGTTCCGCCCTGATTGTCCTTGCCCCGCGAGATGACCGTCCCCGACAGCGTCGGCTCGTCCAGTTCCAGCATGAACCGCAATTTGAATGTGATCCTTGCCGGCCCGAACGTGACCAGCAGGCCGGCATCGTAATAGCCGTCTTCCCGCAACTCGCCCAGCGAAGCGCCGGGGACACACTCGACCACCGCATGGGGATTGGAGAGTACCTCCCATACGGACAGCGGGTCCGATGGCACGTCGATCTGTTCTTTGACTTCGATCATGGTCGCAGCTTTTGCTAATAAGTTCGAGCTACGAAATTAGTTCAGATTTTAGGCTCCGCCAGTTGATCCGGATCAAGACATTGCCGATTAAATCCCCCGATGAAGCGCCGATCCCGGGCGACGTGAGTGAATCGAGCAGCACACTGTCGCGACCAGGAAACGTCGGGGACAGCTTGGTTAATCCAGAGACAGCCTGTTACTCCAACTGAATTTTGGCCAGAGTGATGAGCTTTTTCCAGCGCTCATACTCATCACGCAATGCCTTGCCGAGGGCCTCGGGCGTGCCGCCATCGGGTTCGACACCCTGCTTGGCGAACTGGGCCTGGATCTGCGCATCGAGCAGCGCCTTGTTCATGTCGGCGTTGAGTTTCAGAATGACATCGCGCGGCGTGCCGGCCGGCGCCGACATCCCATACCAGGTGGACACTTCGTAGTCGGGATAGCCCGATTCGGCCATCGTGGGCACCTCCGGCAGGGTGCGTGAGCGCTTGGCGGCCCCCACTGCAATCGGGATGACCTTCCCGGATTTTACGAAGGGCAGGACGGAGACCATGCTGTTCAGCATCAGTTGCACGCGTCCGGCACTCAGGTCCAGCACCGCCTGCGCGCCGCCCTTGTAGGGTATGTGGGTCATCTCAATACCGGCCATGAACTTCATCAACTCCACACCCAGGTGGTTGGGCGTGCCTATGCCCGCCGAAGCGTAGGACAGCTCACCCGGCTTCTTCGACTTGGCCAGTCGCACAAACTCCTGCACGGTGCGCACATTGAGCGAGGGATGCACCACGATCATCTGCGTGCTCTGCACCAGCATGGTGATGGGCGCGAAATCCTTGATCGGGTTAAAGGGCAGCTTGTCACCTTCAATGGCGAAGGGGATGGCGGTATGGCCGGCAGTGGTAAACATCAGCGTGTAGCCATCGGCCGGCGAGCGAGCCACCTGTTGCGAGCCGATGGTGCCGTTGGCGCTGGGCCGGTTCTCGACGATGGCCGACACGTTGTTGTATTCACCAACCTTGTTGATGATGGTGCGCGCAACCATATCGGTGGTGCCACCGGGCGGATAATTGACGACGACCCGAATGGGCCTGGACGGGAAGCCTTGCGCCGCCGCAAAGGGGCTCGCCAATGTCAATTGTGCCAGCAGAGCTATGCCTAGGATCTTGACCAGTGTATGCATGTTTCCTCCATCGGGTTCGTCGCGTCAATACCAATGATGCCCAAGTATGGGGGCAGTGCAGAGCGATGTGCAACTGCTTGTCGGCATGGCTGCGGATGACTCCAGCATCAGGCAAACCAACCTGGACCTGAGTACGGTATGAGGATGATCGCCGATGGGTATTTCATGGAAAGGGTAAGATCGGCATCGCTGCAGAACAAGATTCCACACTGGCCCGTTTCAGAATCAAGCGGGCAGACACCCGATTAAGAAGAAGAGGCGCCGCATGCAAGGGATGAACCAGAGTTGCAGGCTGGATTGTGTGATTTTCGCAATGGCTCGGCGGTTTGCAGCTCCGCTCGCTCGTCAACCCGGCGGTAACAAGCAGGCCGTATGATCCCCCAGTCGCTCATCCGCTCCGTCACGGCCACGCTGTACGAGCGCTCCCTCAAGAAAATTCCGGATGACACACGCGCCGCGCTGCAGCAGGCGCAGGGGAGCGAGCGCGATGAAACCGGCCGGCGCACCATCTCCATCATGCTCGACAGCGCCGCTGTCGCTGCACAGCGTGACCAACTCGTCTGCACTGACGTGGGCATCCCGGTGTACTCGGTGAAGATCGGCACGCGTGTGCAGTTCGAAGGCGCGGTGCGCCAGGCCATCGTGGATGGCTTTGCCGACCTGGTGAGGAACATCCAGCCCCCCATCCTCAAAATGATCACCCATCCGCTCACCCACGAGCGCAGCTTTACCGGCAAGGACATGCCCATCGTCACCTTCGATGTCATCGACGATGCCGACTACGTCGAGATCATCTGCGCCCCCAAGGCCATGGGCAGCGGCCGCTGGGAGGAGCTGAAGACCTTTGTGTTCCCCAGCCTGGAGACCATCGAGGATTACGTGCTGGAGGTGGTGATGCGCGCCGGCTCGCAGCCCTGCCCGCCCATCGTCGTCGGCGTGGGTATCGGCGGGAGCTTCGACTACGCGGCGCGTCTGGCCAAGCAGCAGGTGCTGCGCCCGGTAGGCGAGCGCAATGCCGAACCAATACTGGCGGCAATGGAGGAGCGCCTGCTGAAAGCCATCAACGCCATGGGCTTCGGCCCCATGGGCACCGGCGGCGACAGCACGGCCATGGCGGTGCACATCGATTACGCCGCGTCGCACGGCTTCATACCCGTGGCCGTGGCGCTCAACTGCTGGATCAACCGCCGCATGGGCGCGCGCATCAGCAATGCGGGAGAAGTGGAGTGGTTCGAATGAGGCAGGTTCGAATGGGGCGATTGGCGTGACCATCAATACACACGCGTTGCAACTGCCTTTATCGGATGAGGCCGTGCGCCGGCTCGCCGTGGGCGATCAGGTGCGCATCACCGGAAACATCACCATCAGCATCGGACTGCCCACCCACAAGCGCATGCTGGCGGACCTGGAGGCCGGTCAAGAACTGCCGCTTGATCTGCGCGGTGGCGCCTTCTTCCATCTGAGCAGCTACCTCGAAGACGCGGCCGATGGCGGCCTGCCGCGCGCGCTCTACATGAACCCGAGCACCAGCACCCGCTACAACGCATACATGCCCGGCCTGATCAGGCGCCTGGGCCTGCGCATGGTTGGCGGCAAGGGCGGACTCGATGCGACCAGCGTCGCATCGATGAAGGAGACAGGCTGCGTTTATCTCTCCTTTCTCGGCGGCGGCTGCCCGCTGCTCTCCGAAGCCATCCAGAGCGTGGTGTCCAGCCATTGGAACGAATACATCTCGCAGTTCCGGCTGGTGACGTTGCGCGTGCGCGACCTCGCAGCCACGGTGGCTATCGACGCGAGGGGAAACAGCCTCTATGAGAACCTGCATCAGCGCGCCGCCGATCGCCTGCCGCAAATCCGCGAAGAACTGAAGCGCCAGCGTGAACTCGCACAGCCTTCGCCGCAGCCAAGCAAATAATCAATCGAGGAGAACGCCATGACACAGCCCATGATCAAGCGCCGCCATTTTCATGCCGCCCTGCTGGCCGGATTCTGCCTGGCCGCGCTGCCCGCCATTGCGCAGGCACAGGCGTGGCCAACCAGGCCGGTGCGCTTTGTCGTGCCCTTTCCGCCGGGCGGCAGCAGCGACATCGTGGCGCGACAGCTGGCCCAGAACCTGGGCAAGACTTTCGGGCAGCCGTTTGGCGTGGACAACCGTGCCGGCGCAGGCGGCAACATCGGCACCGATGCCGTTGCCAAGTCGGCCCCGGACGGCTACACCATGGGCCTGTCGACCTCGGGACCGCTGGCCAATAACAAGTCCCTGTACAAGGACATGCCCTTTGACTCGGACAAGGATCTCGCGCCCATTGCGCTGGTGGGCGAGATCCCATTGGTGATCGCCTCAACGCCCGCGGTGAAGGCCGCCAACCTCAAGGAGTACGTCGCGCTGATGAGATCGCAGTCAGCGCGCTTTGCCATCGGCCATCCGGGCAACGGCACCATCGGTCACCTCGCGCTGGAGTATTTCAAGGGCGCCGCAGGGGTCAGCCCGCAGTCCGTACCCTACAAGGGCGACACCCCGGCGCTCACCGACCTGCTCGGAGGACAGATCCAGGGCGTCGCCGCACCGATCACGGCCTTCATTTCGGGAATACAGGGCGGCAAGCTCACCGGCCTCGCCGTCACCTCGAAAAGGCGCTTTCCGGCGCTGCCCAATCTGCAGACCGCCATCGAACAGGGCATCGATCTGGAGGCCACCGTGTGGTTCGCCGTCGTGGGCCCCGCCGGCATGCCCGCGCCCGTGGTGGCGCGCGTCAATCAGGAGATCAACAAGTACACCAACTCGGCCGAGGGCAAGGCAAAACTCGCCGAGTTCGGCATGGTCGAAGCCAACGGCGGGCCGGAACTGCTCGGCACGCTGATGCGCTCGGAGGCCGCGAAATGGAAGAAGCTGGTCGAGACGGCAAAGATCAGCATTGAATAACGGGAAATGAGCCCTACATGAAAAACAACACACAGGCCCCTGTGCGATGAACCCTGCGCTCCTCGATGGTCTGACCGTGCTCGATTTCACCCGCGTGCTTGCCGGACCGTATTGCACGCGCCTGATGGCCGATCTCGGCGCGCGCGTGATCAAGGTCGAGCGCCCCGTCGAGGGCGACGACACGCGCGTGTTCTATCAGCAACTCGAGGAGGGCCGCACCGACCAGAGCAGCTACTTCGTGCGCTTCAACGCGGGCAAGGAAAGCGTGGCAATCGATCTCGCCCATTCCGATGCGCGCGGGGTCGTGCTCGACCTCGCGGCGAAGTCGGATGTGCTGATCGAAAATTTCGTACCCGGCGTCATGGCTCGCCACGGCCTGGATTACGCCGCCATCGCGAAGGCCAATGCGTCGATCGTGTACTGCTCCATTTCCGGGTATGGGCAAACCGGCCCGCTGCGCGACCGTCCGGCGTTCGCCCATCTCATCAATGCAGCCTCCGGCGCCATGGACCTTGATCGCCAGGGCGAGCCCGATCCGCGCGTGGCCTATCTGCAATCGGCGGATGCGCTGGCCGGCGTGCATGCTTTCGGGCTGGTGCTGGCCGCGGTGCTGCGGCGCCAGCGCAGCGGCCAGGGCGCGTATCTGGACGTCTCAATGTTGCAATCGCTGTGGGGCGCGGAGGACATCGGCATCGCTGCAGCGCTCAACGGTGGAACCTTCACGCACGGGCCGCGTCCGGGCATGATCATCCACCCGATCAAGGGGCGCCAACTGGCAGTCCAGTTCATCGGCGGCGGACCAACCTGGGACCGGCTACTTGCGACGGTGGGTACCGACAGCCCGATCGGCGCGGAACGGTTTGCGACGCCGCAAAGCCGACGCGACCACTGGCCGGAACTGCGCGCGCTGATCTGCACCTGGCTGGATGGCTTCGAATCGCTGGAATCCGCGATGGAGGCGCTCACAGCAGCGCGCGTGCCTTGCTCCCCGGTGCGCACGATGGAAGAGATGCTCGAACACCCGCACCTGGCCGAACGCCAGGCGTTCTCGACGATTTCCCATGCGGGGCGCGGTGAAGTGCGCGTGACCTCCGCCCCGTTCCATGTCGACCACGCAGCCGTCCCTGCACGTGGCCCGGCACCGTATCGCTCCGGGGAGAACACGCGCGCGGTGCTCGCAGAAACGCTCGGTTATTCGGGCGAGCGCATCGACGCGTTGCTTCGCTCAGGCGCAGTCGCGGCGCCGTAGCAACTATGGCGTGCAAACCCATTCCCATGCTCACACGGCGAGCGAACGCCGTTAGCGACGCAGAATGCACGCCCCATTGCATGCCATGCATTCGGACCAATGCACCTCATGCACGACGCGCGCACCCTATGCTATGTGCCCAGGCCAATCCCAGCAGGAAATTAACCGGAAAAAAGGCAGTAATGTTGACGACCAGACTACTTAGAACCACAACCCAATAGAATGGCCGCGCGGCCGGATCGCGCCGCCCGGCCCAGACGAGCGCCGCATAGAACATCACTGCGCCCAGAAGTCCGATTTCGGTCATCAGTCCGGTGATCGTGGAATCGGTGAATTGCACCGCGTCCAGCCATGCAGCATCAATCGCTTCCGGGCTCACCAGATTCATCAAGCCCAATGTCGCCCCCTTGCCAGCGCCCAGACCACTACCAAAAAGCAATTGCACCCGGTCGTGCTCAGCAACGAACAAGACAAGGTGCCCCAATCGTCCACCTTCGAGCACCGATCCATAAACATCCTCGCGACCGGAAATCTCGGGAAGCAACCAAACGAGAAGAAGCCCTGCAAGAATGCCGCCAATCACGATATGGGCGCGCCTTTTTTCGGGTGCGCGATCGTAGAGCATGTTGAACAACAGTACTCCTAAGCAGATTATCCCGGCTCCCGATCCGGCGTAGTAGATTGCCGCGAGCGCGGCAATGCACAACCACGGCACCCATGATCTGTTCGACGCAAACGAGTAGAAGAATGCCAGGGCTGTTACCGCAAATATGCCAAGACTGTTTGGAAGCACGAATGTTCCACTCACCCTGCTCGCAAGAAAATATGGGAGCCAGTGACCATGCAGATGGATTCCCTGAAAAAGCTCCCACGGGATCAGCGGCATCTGCAACACCAGCAATGCCCCGACACAGCGGGCAATGTCGCCCAGACGAGGAACCAGCCACAGCCCCAGCAGAGCGAGCAGTGCAAACATGAATGCCCTGAGCCCGGCAATCGCAAACAGCGGCCCGTTGAAATACGAGGAACTCAGGAAAGAGATCAACACATAGCCGACCAGCAGGAACACGGGCCAAGCCTCCCGAATTGCCGGTGCGGGCACAATTCGCTTTCCGACAAGAAACGCGCAATAAGCGGTCAGCAACACCACGAACAGATCCTTGACAAGCTTGAACCCGATTTCGGGTCCTTGCGAATCGAAGATGTAGCGCAGCGATTCTTCCTCAAGCTTGATGTGTGCGTCGGACTCATACATCTCAGTCTGCGCATCCGTGACATTGGCGCAGCAGCGCGGTTCCGCAACGACGACTGCACCGTCCGGATCAACAGGCGCGCAATGAACTGACCAGGCGTTGTTGTAGGCCTCCCGGTCAAGCAACCCGGTACGCTTCATATAGACGCTTGCGCCATTGCACAGCACCGCTATTAGCAGCGCGAGCGAGATCAGCCTGGCTGCACGAACGAGATCAGTCAATGTTGCGCCTGTCGCCGAAGCGGAATCGCCAGCCATCGCATGGGGTGCATCATGGCGTTTACTCTACATCACTATTGCGGATACCCGAAATAGCATGGCAAGGCGGCCAGAACCCAGGCCATCACAACACCGCAAGATCACATTAGTTTCTTGATGACTTTCCTTTAAATCGATTTACTTCCATTTTGATCACAATATAGAAGAATGGAAAAGCTGACACAGCAGCGGATTGACCGCGACCAGAAACAGCTTCAAGAAAAACTCATCTCCGTCAGCGGCACGATCTTCACGCCAGCCGCCTCCAGGCCTTCGCGCACCGCGCGCGCCAACGCCACCGCGGTCGGTTCATCACCGTGAACACATAGCGTGTCAACACGCCGTTCAATGCGCTTGCCGTTGCGCGAAATGATTTCGCCATTGAGCACCTGATTCACGACCTGCTTCACCGCCACTGCCGGATCCTTGATCACGGTGCCGGCAATCTTGCGCGAAGCCAGATTGCCGTCATCGTCGTACTGCCGGTCGCAATAACCTTCGAGCGCGACCTTGAGCCCCAGTTTGCGGCCGGCCGTCTCCATCTCCGAACCGGAGAGCGCAACATAAATGATCTCGCGATCAACCGCCTTGATGGCGCGACCGATGGCCATCGCGTAGTCGATGTTTTCCGCCGCCATGTTGTTGAGCGCGCCGTGCGGTTTGACGTGGGTGACCTTCTCGCCGACATAGCTGGCGAACGCCTGCAAGGCACCGATCTGATAGGCGATGACATATTCAAGGTGTTCCGGTTGCATGTCGATGCGACGGCGACCGAAGCCCCACAGATCATTGAATCCCGGATGCGCCCCAATGCTGCAGCCCTCTTCCTTGGCACGCTGCACAACACGGTGCATGGTGACAGGATCGCCGGCATGAAAGCCGCAGGCGATGCTCGCCGAGCGGATGATCTTGAGGATGGAATCATCGTCACCGATGTCATAGGCACCGAAGCCTTCACCCATATCTGCATTCATGTTGACCGTTAGCGCCATGATTTGCCTTTCCGCGACCGTTGCCGAAATAGAAGAGGTACTAATGATAGTACGATTTGATTACACTGTCGGGAGTTATGAATACTGACTCCACAAGTGCGCATTTCCTGCCGGCCGGCGACACAGCGCTGGTGGTCGAGTTCGGCGATCGCATCGATCGCGAACTGAGCGAACGGGTGCTGCGCCTGGGCGCACAGGTGCGCAAGGCCCGCCTTGCGGGTGTGATCGAAACCGTCGCGACCTTCCGCTCCCTGTTGGTGCATTACGACCCGATGCGCACCAGCAACGCGCACCTCATCACCGCCATCCGAAGTTTGCTGGATGAAGGTAGCACCGAAGTACAGCCGCGCCGACGATGGCGGATTCCGGCCTGCTACGACCCGGTCTGCGCCCCCGATCTCGCCGACGTCGCGCAGCGCAGCGGGCTCACCACTACAGAAGTCGTCAGTCTGCATTGCGCCTGCCGCTTCCATGTCTACATGATCGGCTTCGTGCCCGGTTATCCTTACATGGGCGATCTGCCGCCGGCACTGGTATTGCCCAGGCGAGTTGATCCGCGCGTACGCGTTCCGGCCGGCTCCATTGCCATCGCCACCCACATGACGGCCATCTATCCCATTGATAGCCCCGGTGGCTGGCATCTGATCGGGACGACACCGGTGCGCCTGTTCGACCCCGGCGCCGCTCGGCCCGCGCTGCTGAGCCCCGGCGATTCGGTGCAATTCGAACCGATCAATGCGAGCGAACTCGAACGCCTGCGCTCCGCTGTGGCGGCCGGCGACTACAGCGTCCCCTGCGAAGTGATCACCGCGTGAGCGCCGCATTGGAAGTCATCTCGCCTGGCATCCATACCACGATGCAGGATGCGCGACGCATTGGCTTTCAGGATATCGGCGTTCCCGCGTCGGGCCCGCTGGATCGCATCAGCCTGCGCCTGGCCAACGCACTGGTCGGCAACCCGCCAGGCACGCCTGCACTGGAGTTGCTGCTGACCGGACCGACGCTGAGGGTGCTGGCCGAGTCCGCACGCATCGCACTGGTTGGTGGCGGCGCCAATATCGAAATCCGAGCGAGTAACGCGCCAAATTTCAGTGGCGCCAAAATCGTTCCTGCCGGTCGCAGCGTCAGAGTAGTGCGCGACGAAGTCTTGCGCATCACCAGCCTGGGCGAGTGGCGTTGCGCCTGCCTTGCCATCGAGGGCGGGTTGGCCATCAGGCCGGTGCTGGGCAGTGCCTCCACCTATGTGCGCGGCGCCCTCGGCGGCTTGCACGGGCGCGCGCTGCGCGCGCACGACAACCTGCCGCTCAACCTCAACGCGGCCACAGAGCGCGATGAAGCGGCGTTGTCACAACCGCTGCTCCCTGGCTTTGAGCAAGTCATACGCGTGGTCCCCGGCCCGCAGGCCGATTACTTCACGCATGCAGCCATGCAGACATTGCTTTCCGCCGAATACAGCCTGTCTGCCCAGTCCGATCGCATGGGCTACCGCCTCGACGGACCGCTGCTCACTCACGCCCGCGGCTATAACGTCGTCTCCGACGGCATCGTCACCGGATCCATCCAGGTTCCCGGTTCCGGCCAGCCCATTATCCTCATGGTCGACAACCAGACCACCGGCGGCTACCCGAAGATCGCCACGGTGATCTCCGCGGATATACCACTACTGGGCCGGCGCAAACCCGGCCGCAAGATTCGATTCGCCGCTGTCGACGTAGCCGAAGCCGAGGCGCTGCGCCGACAACAGGAAGCGGACATTGAGCGGCAATGCACACTCATTATTACAACGGTTCACGATTAGAATAACCGCATGTCAAAACTGCAAAGAACCTACGCCCGCAGCCGTGTCTCCCTGTACATTCAGGTGGCATCGGCGCTGCGACGGCGCATCGAAACAGGGCAGTGGAAACCCGGACAAAAGATTTCGACGCTCGAAGAACTGGAACAGGAATTCGAGGTCGCCCGCGTCACCGTCCGCCAGGCGGTTGAACTGCTGCAGAACGAAGGACTGGTGCACCGCCAACAGGGCCGCGGCACCTTCGTGGCGGAGAAGCTCCAGGACAAGCACTGGTTGAAGCTGGACACCACCTGGGAGGCCTTGATCGCGCCGATCAAGGACAATGTGCCCAAGATCATCAAGGTGGACAAGCCCCCGCAGTGGCCGACTTTGGCGCCCGGTGAGGGCAAGCTGGCGCAGAAGTACGTGTTCCTGCGCAGTGTGCAGAGCAAGGATGGCGCTCCCTATGCCGTGGTCAATCTTCACCTGGAACGCTCCATTTACGATCGCGATCCGGATACCTTTCTAACGCATACGGCGCTGCCTGTACTTGCCATGCTCAAGGGAACCGATATCGACCAGGCGCATCAGACCCTCGTCATCGGCAGTGCCGATCCGGCCACGGCCAACCTGCTGCAGGTTCCCATGGGCACCCCGACTGCCGAGTGCCATTGCGTCGTGACCAACCGCAAGGGAGTAGTTGTGTATGTCGCGGAAATCATTTATCGCAATGATTGCATCAAGCTCTATATCAATCTGCTGAATGGCGCGAAGTCGCCATCAAAGAATGCCACTGCCTCGAAAGGCAGTCCCGCCAACCGTGGCCGCGCGAATTCCGTGCAGCGCAGGAACTGAAGCGGACAATACGAACATGACAAAGCAAGGTGTCGGCAGTCGTGTCCTGCGCAAGGAAGACGACCGTCTGCTGCGCGGGCGTGGCCAGTTCATCGCCGACCTGAGAATGGCCGGGCTGCAGGACGTGGCCTTCGTGCGCAGCCCGCTGGCGCATGCGCGCATCCGTGGCATCAGCGTGCCGCCGGAATATCAGGGGGCGGTGTTCACCGCCGCCGATCTGACCGACATCAAGCCCATCCGCGCCGTGTCCGGACTACCCGGCTTCAAGGTGTCGGAACAGCCGTCGCTTGCCTGCGGAAAAGTTCGCCACGTCGGTGAAATGGTGGCAATGTGCGTGGCCGCCACACGCGCCGAAGCCGAGGACATCGCCGCCTCGGTGCAACTCGATCTGGAAGAGTTGCCGGCCGTGCATGACATGCTGGCCGGACGCAAGTCAGACACCGCACTGCTGCACGAAGCCTGGGGCGACAATATTTTCCTGGAGACCAATGTCGAGGTCAACATTGCCGCCGCGCTGGATGCCCCGATCAAGGTGACACGCGAAATCAGCACGGCCCGCCAATGCCAGGTGCCCATGGAAGGGCGCGGGGTGGTGGCGCACTGGGACAATCGCCTCGACCAGCTGGTGGTTCATTCCTCGACGCAGATGCCGCATATCGTGCGCAGCGGGCTGTCGGAGTGCCTGGGAATTGAACATGGGCGCATCCGCGTCATTTCACCCGATGTCGGCGGCGGCTTCGGGCACAAAGGCATTTTGCTGCCTGAAGAAGTCGTATTGTGCTGGCTCACCATGCGCCTGGGCCATCCGGTGCGCTGGCTGGAAGACCGGCGCGAACACCTCACCGCCAGCGCCAATTGCCGCGAGCATCATTACCGCATTACCGGTTACGCCAGCCGCGACGGCAAATTGCTTGGCATCGATTGCGAGGCCACAGTGGATTCGGGCGCGTACTCATCCTATCCGTTCTCGGCCTGCCTGGAGGCAGCCCAGGTCGCCAGCATCCTGCCCGGCCCCTATGATTTTCCGTCGTATCGCTGCCGCACCTGGTCGGTGGCCACCAACAAATGCCCCATCCTGCCCTACCGCGGCGTGGCGCGTACCGGCGTGTGCTTCGCGCTGGAACTGGTGCTGGATGCCATCGCCAGGGAGGCCGGCATCGAGCCGCATGAACTGCGCCTGAAGAATCTGGTGCGCCCCGAGCAGATGCCCTTTGACAACATCACCAAAAAACATTTCGACAGCGGCGACTATCCGCAGGCGCTGAGTCGCGCCATCGCAGCCATTGATCTGCCGGCGCTGCGTGAACGACAACGCCGCGGAGAAGCGGATGGCCGCCTGGTCGGCCTGGGCATGGCCATCTACTGCGAGCAGGCGGCGCATGGCACTTCCGTGTATGCCGGTTGGGGGATACCCATGGTGCCCGGCTTCGAACAGGCTACCGCACGCGTCACCCCCGATGGCGGGCTGGAACTGCGCGTGGGCGTGCATTCGCATGGCCAGGGCCACGAAACCACCCTCGCGCAGGTCGCCAACGAAATACTCGGCATCGACATCAGCCGGATCAAGGTGCTGCATGGCGATACCGCATTCACGCCCTATTCGACCGGAACCTGGGGTTCGCGCTGCACCGTGATGGCGGGTGGGGCGGTTTCGCGTGCCTGTGAAGAAATCGCGCGACGTGCCATCGCCATCGGCGCTTTCATGCTGAAGGCCGATGCAGGCACACTGAGTGTGCGTGACGGTTGCGTGTGCGGCCCTGCGGGCAGCGTCACGCTGCAGGAAATCGCCTATGTCTGGTATCGACGCCCGCAGGATCTGCCCGCCGACGTCAATCCGGGCGGGCTCGAAATCACTGCAGGCTACAAGCCGCAGCGCGATTCGGGCACCTTCAGCTATGGCGCGCATGCCGCCGTAGTGGCGGTCGATGCGGAAACCGGCGCGGTGGAAATTCTCGATTACGTCATCGTCGAAGACGGCGGCAAGCTGGTCAATCCGATGGTGGTCGATGGCCAGTTGTATGGCGGCCTGGCCCAGGGCGTGGGCACGGCACTGTATGAAGAAATGCCATTCGATGGTTCCGGCCAGCCACTGGCTTCAACATTTGCCGACTACCTCCTGCCCGGACCTACCGAAGTACCGGAGCCCCGCATGTTCCATATGGAAACCTTGTCGCCCTACACGCAATTCGGCGTCAAGGGCATCGGCGAAGGGGCCGCCATCGCGCCGCCGGCGGCCATCACCAATGCCATCAACGATGCGTTGCGGCCGCTCGGTGCCGCGGAACTGCTGCATTCACCGGTGACCCCGCGGCGCGTGCTGCAGGCGATTGCTGTAGCACGGATGGGCAAGGCAGCATGAAACCCGCGCGCTTCGAATACGAGCGCCCGTCAGACATTGCCGGCGCAATCGCACTGCTGCAGCGCGAAGACATCGCCGTCAAGATCATTGCCGGTGGACAGTCGCTGGGCCCCATGCTCAACCTGCGCCTGGCCCAGCCCGACTTGCTCGTCGATATCACCGGCCTTGCCGAACTCAAACACGTGGAAGAAAGCAGCGATTGCATCATCGTTGGCGCCTGCATCACGCATGCGGACATGGAGGATGCCCGCGTGCCCGACGTGACACACGGCGCGCTGCCGGCCGTCGCGCGCAGCATCGCCTATCGTGCCGTGCGCAATCGCGGCACGATAGGGGGCAGCCTCGCGCATGCCGATCCCTCCGCCGACTGGGTGGCCAGTCTCGCCGCCATCGGCGCCGACGTGCTGATACGCGGCCCTGCCGGCCAGCGCAGTCTGGCCGTTGCGGATTTTGTGACGGGCGTCTTTGAAGTGGCGCTGGAGCAGGGCGAGATGGTGGAGGCCGTGCGCATTCCCAGAATCTCACGCAGCGCCCGCTGGGGCTATTACAAGATCTGCCGCAAGACGGGTGAACTGGCACAGGCCGTTGCGGCGGTACTGCACGATCCGGAGCAAGCCGTTTTCCGCGCCGTTATCGGTGCCACGGAATCAACGCCGGTCGTGTTCACCGACGCGTCGTCGCTGTTCGGAGGAAATTCCGTTACGGAACGACCGCACGCGCTGGATGCGGGCCTGGCCGATCAGGCACTCGCAGCAGCCGGCATGACCGATAAACTGGACAGACAAATCCATGTCGTCGCGCTCAGGCGCGCCATGGACAAGGCGATGCGCGCATGAAGACAATCAAACTCGTTGTCAACGGCACGCCGATCACGGCCGGTGTCGAACCGCGCACCAATCTCGCCGATTTCCTGCGCGACAGCCTCAATCTCACCGGCACGCACCTGGGTTGTGAACACGGTGTCTGCGGTGCCTGCACCCTCAACATCGATGGGGAGCCGGCACGTTCGTGCATCACACTGGTCGTGGCCTGCGATGGCGCTGCGATCACCACCATCGAAGGGCTGAATGACGATGTTGTCACCACGGCACTGCGCGAAGCGTTTTCACAGGAGCATGCCCTGCAATGCGGCTACTGCACGCCGGGCATGATCGCATCGGCGCGCGATGTCGTTCTGCGCATGCCCGATGCCAACGAGCACGACATCCGCCTGGCGATGAGCGGGAATCTTTGTCGCTGCACCGGCTATGTGGGTATCGTGCATGCCATCCAGCGCGTGCTGGCTGCGCGCAAGGCACAAGGGACGACTGCAACCGACGCGGTGCGCACTGCACTGGGCCCGGCCGGGTCGGGGCACGCGCAACCAACGCACGCTGCTGCCATTCTGACTGCCACTCCACCTGCAACCAGAACCCCGGTCCGGGATACGCTTTCCCGGCACGCGTCCGCTGCTGATCTTGGAAAACCGCAGACCACCCTGCAGCAATCCTTCAGTGTCGCCCACCCGATCGGGACTGTCTGGGCTTTTTTCGGACGCCTTGGCGAAGTCACCACCTGCCTGCCCGGTGCGTCGGTACTGGGCGTGCCGACTGACGATCACGTCGACACGCTGCTGCGTGTGAAACTGGGTCCCATCGTCGCCGCATTCGAAGGTGCCGCCGACATGGCACGCGATCCGGCCACGCATACCGGCACGCTGCACGGCAGCGCACGCGATACGCGGTCCAGTTCAACCACGCGCGGCGAAATCCGCTACGCCCTGCACGAAGAAAAGAACGGCCAGGCAACGCGGGTAGATGTCGAGGTGGGATTCAGCGTAACCGGACCATTGGCGCAATTCAGCCGCGCGGCAATCGTGCAGGACATCGCGAAAAGAATGACGACAGCCTTTGCCCGGAATCTGCAGGCCCGCCTCAGCTCGGGAGCATCAGGCACTGCGGGCAGTCCCCCTGGCAATGCGGCCGAACTCGACGCCGGGGCCCTGGTCCTGTCGATGATAGGGGATCGCATCAGGACTTTCGCTCGCTGGCTGTTCGGACGCTGAATCGGGGCAACCCGCACCGCAACGGGGCGTGGGGCGCACGATAAAGGGGCGCGGCAACCGGCGGCGTGGACCCGGGGTATTATTCGATAAGGTATTATTATTAGTACGATGTACACATTGGGC